>CAZMXI010000026.1:0-3323 GCA_964570205.1 uncultured Tepidisphaeraceae bacterium | reverse complement strand
GTACGATATTCGGGTGGTTCAACCCGTGGATGGCCACCCCTTCCCGCTGGAGGTTGCGGATGTACTGCCGGTCCGTCGGGATCTTGATCGCCACGAACTGGTCCGCCCACACGTGGTGCCGCGCGCGCCAGACCTCGCCGAATGTCCCGCCGCCGATCCGCTGCTCCAGCACGTATTCGCTGATTCTCTGATTCGCCGCAGGCATCCTTGTCTCCACTTCGTCCAGCTCGCCCCGTCGTCCTGCCGCCGGAGCTGCTCTCGCCCTTAGCTGACCTTCTCCGCAATCCAGTCGCACGTGAACAAATTGTAGACCCCCGCGAACAACGTTCCGACTCCAACAAACGTCCAGGCGGCCGCTCCCTTGACGCTCCATCCGAACAGCCACAGCATCAACACCAGCTCCAGGAGCGTGTAACTCGCCACCAGCAGTCCACCCGCCAGGTTGCTTTCCAGCCGGTCAACCTGCCCGATCAGAAAGAAAGTCGCCCACGGCACCAGCAACACAATACCCAGCCAGCCCAATACCTTGCCCGTGCCGCCCATGATCTGCGAACGCGTGGCCGGCTCCAGCGTCCACCAGGTGATGCCCGCCACGATGACCGCCAAGGCAACTACCCCGCCGACCACCTTGCCCGCCATGCTCGTCCAGAATTCCATTGATGCTCCATTCTACAGAATCCACGTCGGCCCGTAGTTATAAATCCCGGCGTTTCTCATCGCCGGAGCGGCCGAAGGCTCGCTTCTCCAGGACCTTCACCAATCCTAGAATCTACCGGCTCCCACCTATTGAACAGTCGGTCCGCTTGCCGGAAAATGTCACCTTATGGGAGTCAATGGCCACCCAATTCGCTTTGAATTTGCCCCCGGCCGCCGGGTGGGCAAATACGATGTCGAGCGAATGCTCGGAAGTGGTTGGGAGGGCGAGGTTTATGCAATTGTCGAGCGTGCCACAGGCATCCGCCGAGCCGCCAAATTCTACTATCCCTACCGCGATCCCACCGGCAAGGCCGCCATCGCCTATGCCCGCAAGCTCGATGCCCTGCGGCATTGCCCCATCCTGATGCAATACCACCATCAGGATATCACGCAAGTCAAGAAACAGAAAGTAATTGTGGTCATCAGCGACCTCGTCGAAGGCCGCAAGCTCAGCGAGTTTCTTGCCCAGCAGCCCAGGAAGTGCCTGCCCACCTTCGAGGCCCTGAACGTCCTATATACCCTGGCCAAGGGTATATCCCCCATTCACGCGCGCGGCGAGTATCACGGCGACATCCATGATGACAACATCATGATCCGCCGCCAGGGCATTGGCTTCGAAGTCAAGCTGCTCGACTTCTTCGACCTCGGCCGGCCCACCCGCGCCAAGATCCACAAGGATGTGTTGAACCTCATTCAGGTCTTCTACGCCACCGTCGGCGGCCGCGACCGCTACGCCGACCAGCCCAAGGTCGTCAAGGACATCATCCGCGGCCTGAAGGACTGCCTGATCCTCGAACGCTTCCGATCCGCCGGCGACATCCAGCGCCACCTCGAAGCCCTCGAATGGTGAGTGCCAGGATCACACCAGCCGCATCAGAAACTCATCCAGTTGATCCAGGATCGCCGGCTCATCGCGCAGGCCTGAGATCTTCAGGCTCGTCCGGCCCGTCTTACGCACATAGCTCTTGGTCAGCACATCGCCCACCACACCGCCGGCGGCTGTCTGATCAGCCGGCAGGTCCAACAGCGTGATCGCGCCCAGTCTGCTCGCCGCGACAAAGGAGTTGCTGAACTGGACGGCCTGCCCGCGCACGCCGGTGATCTTCAATCCATCCAGGGTGGCGGCAACGTCGAAGTCGGCCAATTCGTCGGGCAGCGTGCCAGGCGCATGGCGATCCGTGTTCACGCCGCAGAACAGGCTGGTGTTGGTGATCCGGCCCGCGATCACCTGCCCGATGTGTCCTTTGGAATCCACAGTGGCATCGTTCATCGTCCCGGTAACGGTCAGTCCGCCAAGCGCTTTGATCTTGGACTGCCCGGCGATCGCGGGTTGCGTCAGGCGGATGGTTGCCCCGTCCAGATCGCCGTTCACCTTGAACTGGCCGATAGAAGCGGCCTGGATAAAGCCCGATGTGGCCGCCGCGGTGGTGATGGACTGGACCATTCCGTCGAAGATGGCCGACCACGAAGCATCGATCCCCATGGCGCTGATCGCGCCGGCCGGGCCATGGATGCTCCACGCTCCGCGTGCGAGCCTGCCCTTGATCGATGCGGAGTCCAGTGTCTTCTTGCCCGCGGCCAGCCCCTCGCCGGAAAGCTCCAGCCCCGCCTCGAAATCGCCTGTGGTGCTCAACTTTCCAAGCAAGGGAGCGATTACCTGGTCTGGATTCTCGTCAGTATCCACCCAATAGACCGCCGTAAGCGACTTGACCGGCGTCCTGCTGATCAACTGCACGTTGGCCAGACGCCCCAGCACCAGCGTGGTCGCCGGGTCCAAAGCGGTCCCGCCAAGGCTGATCGTCTGGCCTGCGCCCACCACATGACCCAGAACCAGGGACTGCACCGCGCCGCCCAGATCGATATCCCCCAGCACGTTCACGCCCTTGCCCGTGATCGACTTGATGCCGCCCTCGGAGGTGATGTCGCCGACCACGATCTGCCCATCGCTGCCGCGCCCGTTCTTGAGGGCAAAGGAAAGCGCGCCGTTGCTGGTGTCGCCAGTGAGAGCGATCTGCGCGATCTGGAGGTTCGATCCCGTGATGGTCATCCCCTTGGTTCCTCCGGCTTGAACCAGGTCATCTCCGTCAAACTCAACGGTCGCGCTCCCCGCAGTCAGCTTCAGCGTCGCCGTCGTGCCGTCGGCGTCCGTGAACGTGATCGCCTTGGCACCGCCAGCGCCCAGCGTAATCGGTGCGGTCGCGGGCGCCGGCAGCGCCTCGTCGATCGTGATGAGCAGAGGCTCCGATGGCAGGCTCTGGAGCGCTTCGCTGGGACCCGCTGTCACCACCACCGAGTGCTCGCCCGGGGAAAGCCTCGATGCCGTGATGCTGTACCGGCCACCTTTGACCGGGCCGCGTCCGGCTTCGACGCCATCCACGTATAGGATCGCCAGCGTCGGGTTGTTCGCCTTGAGGTCGTCAAGGAAGTCCATCGAAGGCATCTCCACGTCAATCGGCAGGTCTGGCAGGTCCGGCAGATCGGGCAGGTCCGGTATGTCGATGTCGCCGGGATCCAATGGATTCACCGCTGTCCCGGTGAATGTCGGGGTGAGATCCCCTGTGATGTCGTCGATACTAGTGCCGCTTCCAGTTCATGACTTTCGTGTTCCGATCCACGCTGATTAAGCG
>CAZMXI010000025.1:11545-36228 GCA_964570205.1 uncultured Tepidisphaeraceae bacterium | reverse complement strand
GGTATTCGAAGCTATCGCCGCCGGCCAATGTGGACCAGACCTGCTGGCCCTGAGAATCTATCTTGGCGACGAAGATGTCCGTCTGCCCCGCATGCTGCGCATTGGACCCGCCCGCGGCCCAGCCGCCGGCCGTCGTCCACCCTGCCACTAGCACATCGCCCGAGGCATCCAGCGCAAGTCGAGCCGGTAGGTCGATGCCGACTCCACCCACATACGTGGACCACTCGTGCCCGCCTGCGGCCGACAGTTTCATCACAAACGCATCCTGTGAACCGCCGTAATCCGCGTCAGAGCCACCGCCGGTCCACCCAGCCGATTCGGTCCAGCCGCCGATCACATACCCACCGTCGGCCGCCGGCAGAATCTGGTACACCTCATCCCTGCCAACACCGCCTGCATAAGTGGACCACAGGTGCTCTCCTCCGGGCGCCAGTTTGACGACGAAACCATCGCCCGCGCCGCCGAATTCCGTGTCTTGCCCATCCGCGATCCACCCGCCGGCTCGCGTCAGGCCGCCGACGAGGATGTTGTCCTGGTCATCCACCGCCACGTTCCATAGCCAGTCATCAGCCCCTACAGCGCCCACATACGTAGACCAGAGATGCTGGCCGTTGGCATCGAGTTTGACCACGAAGCCGTCGTTATCCTGTGCATCGCGGATAAGATAGCCCCCCGATATCCAGCCGGCCGATCGAGTCGTGCCGACGACAATGACATGGCCCGCGCTGTCAACGACGATCGACTGTGAATCCTCGGGCGGGTATTCGTCTCCATCGCCCCCGATGTACGTGGACCAGAGGTGCTGTCCGGCCGGCGTAAGCTTCACGACAAACAGGTCACCCGCCCAATCCGGTTGATCGGGCGTGAAGTCCATGTCATAGCCGCCTTTGACCCATTTGGGCGACCAGGTCCGCCCGACAAGGTAGACGTTTCCCGCGGCATCTACCGTGGCATCCGCAAGCGAATCCTCATCGATCCCGCCAGCAAACGTGCCCCAGTCAATCCGCGGTTCGACGGCAGAGAGCAGCCGGCGAGGCTCCAGTCGCTCCAACCAGCGGCCAGGTCCGTCGCGCCTCGCTTGCCGGTTCCGGCAATTGCATCTCACGCCCATGGTGGCCCTCAACAGATTGCCTAACATGCACCTTGGCTCACCAACGCAGGAATGTCAACCCAATCCTCCCCGTTTTCCATCGTGTTGCGGCGGCAACGCTTGCGAAACGCCTTGTCGGTCACGCAGAGCGAGGATCATTTCACGCCACTGGCCAGCGCGCCAGAAACGCCAAACTGGCCGACACTGGCGAAGGTGCGGCGGCTGAAACCACATGCTCCATTGCAGCAACAGAAAACCACCCTCGCGGTCAGGTGAAATGCGGAGTGTCGGCGCATCACGCCTTGTCCTCAACCGTCAAGACCATGCCCGTGAGACCGGGCGTGCCCAACAAACACCACGACAGGCGGCTCGGACCGTCCGATCCATCAGCCCCACATACATGGAGCAATCTATAATTGTGACTGCAATCATACCCCCGCAAGCAGCAGCGTATCGAGCCTCGCCGCCGAGTCTTTCAGGCCCGGCGCGATCACATCCGGCACGAGCGCATCGCCTGCAGCAAACTGTTCCGCTCCGGCCGTCATGTGCCTCACCTCACGCCTCCTCGCGAACGGAAAACTCCAGTTTCCACTTGTGCTCGGGATGGATCGTGCTTACGCACCAGAGCTCAAACACACCCAGCTCCGTGATCCGAGAGCGGAAGTGAACGGGCACGTAGCCTTCCTCGCTCTCCTCGGCGGCGGGAAGGTTAGCTTCCAACGGCGCTGTCTCCACCAGTTCATCGGTACACCAGGAATCCAGCACATCGCCAGGCCTGTCCTGCTTGCGGGCGGCGCTTGCGAGAAACGCGAAGTTGGTCGGCTCGCCCACGACCAATCCGATCGGCTCGGAGGGCACATCATGCTCGGTGCCTTCTTCCATCCCGAAAGGAACGACGCACAAGGCCCGAAGCGGCCTCGGCGCGCCAGGGATCGCCAGCCCGGCGGTCTCGATTCCGACGTAGTATGACCGCGCCGCCCCGCCGCGGATGCGCACGCCCTTGCTCGACTTGGCCGCCCCGTAATAGGCTGCGCCGCGAGCGACGGCGAAATCCAGGTCGTGATGGCCTTCCAGCAGACGTGGCTGACGGCCAGGGAACCACGAGCCCAAGACCTCCATCACCCGGTCGCGAAACGCTCCGGCCTTGAAGACCCCGCCGTTGATGAGCACGTGCGTGATGGGCGATTCAGCGGCGTTGGCGCTGGCAAACGCCGCCAGGTGCCGCGTGATCGCGGTGTCGGTCTCGTAGGGCAGGCCGATCTCGCGGAATCCCGAAACGCGACGCTTCGCAGGCTTGTCATCCAGCCCGCAACGGGGAAAAAAGCCCTCGATCAGCAGCTCGGCCACCTCATCTCGGTTCAGGTCCACCGAAACTGTTCCACCGATAAGCTTTGACCCGCGCCCAAGTATCGTCACGGGGTGTTTCTTATGGGGTTTCTCGCCAAGCAGGTCTTCCTTGGCCGCCCTACACGAGTGCCACAGGGCGACGGCCTGCCATGGGTTCAGGTCGTGCCCCTTTTCGGCGAAGGCCTTGCGGGCATGGTGTGCCAGGGCCAGGTCCATATTGTCGCCGCCGACCAGCGTGTGATTGCCGACGGCCAGCCGGCGCAGCATCAATTCACCGTTCTCTTCCGCGACGGCGATCAATGTAAAATCGGTTGTGCCACCGCCAACATCGCAAACCAGCAGGGTATCGCCCAGCTTGAGCTGCTTGCGCCACTTGTCGCCGGCATGGCCCAGCCAAGCATAAAGGGCCGCCTGGGGTTCCTCTAGGAGAATAAAACGCTCGGGAAACTCCGCCGCCAGGGCTACCTCGCGCGTCAGGTCCCGGGCGCTGGGATCGAAACTGGCAGGCACCGCCAATACCACCTGCTGCTCTTCAAAAGAGGCATCCGGGAAGGCCGCCGCCCAGGCAGAGACCAGGTGGCTCAGATACCGGCGCGAAGCCTCGACCGGCGAAACCCTGGTCACGTCGGCCGGGGCGTTCCAGGGCAGAATCGGCGAGCGGCGATCCACGCGCGAATAGGCAAGCCAGCTCTTGGCGGCCGCAACAGATCGCGTCGGCACGTCGGCCGACTGTTTCTGGGCGTAAGTACCAACCACATCGTCCGGGTGCTTTGTCCAGGGCAGGTCAAGGCTGCCGGAGTCGGCCTCGGCGGCCGTCGCCAGGTAGAGAAAGGAAGGCAGCACGTCGCGATTCTCAACCGTATTGGCCCCAGACACTTGCGGGATGGGCAAGACCTGGACCCGCGGATGTTCGGTGCCCAATTCCGTATACGCCAGGACCGAATTCGTGGTCCCCAGGTCAATTCCAATAGCATACTTCGCCGGCATGGCAGCAAGGCTCCTTCCTGACATTTCGAGGAGAATTGTAGGGAAGCATGCGCGATCGGGATAGGGCATCACCGGTGGACATGGCCATTAACGGTCCAGCCGATACCACCGCACGGCGTTGTCGTGGAACAGCTTCCTGGCCAGGGCCTTGCCCCGCGGTGCCACGATCTGTCGCACGCGCCGCAGCCAATCGGCAAGGCTGATCGTCCGCAGGCAGACCGGCCAGTTGCTGGCGAACATCACGCGATCGTCTCCGAAACTCGTTAGGCAATGCTCCACGACGGGTCTGAGTCGCTCCACCGTCGGCTCGCCCTGGCTTTGCTCGGCCACTCCCGAGATCTTGCAGGCGACGTTCTCGTGCTGGGCCAGGGCGGTAATGCCCTTCTCCCAGGCGCGGCAACGCTGATCGCCCGCATGGTCATACCACGCCGTGTTGCCAGAGCCGCAATGGTCGAGGATGAACAGCGTCTTTGGGCTCGCCGCCACGAGCCTCGCCGCTTCATCCAGCAGATCAGCGGCCAGAACAAGATCGAAACTCAGGCCCAGCTCGCCCAGGAGATGGACACCGGAGAAGAACTTCTTGTCGCCTGCGGCGCCGTTGCGCAACGAACATCGCACGCCTTTAATCTGCGTCGACTGGGCGAACCGGCGGATATGACCGGCGAACGAACCGGCGGCGGGGTCGCCCCCAATGACGGCGGCCACGATCGACGTTCGCCCGGAACGAATCTGTTCAAGGATGAATTCGGCCTCGGTCGGCTGACGCTGCGGCGACTCGGCAATCTCGACATAGACCGCCTTCGCGACATTCAGGCCTTCCGTGGCGTTTCGATACTCAGCCGCCATGTACTTCTGCCGCAGCACCTGCGGCGCATTGGCCAGCCAGGGGGGATTCAGCGTCTGAAGGTCCCAGATATGGATATGCGCATCGATGACAGGATCATCGCCGACTCCGGGCGATGCCGCCCTGCCGGCGGCGACCGACGCCATGAGCCCGGCAACGCCCCCGACAAAACCGCGACGACTCATATCCATAGATGCATTGTGACGCCCTTCAAGCCAAGGTGTCAAACGACTCCGCAGAGGCGCCAGTTTGAGAAAGCCGGCGACTTGGGACTGGGCGCATCGTCGCCAAAGATGCACAATGGAACCCATTGGGTGCCCTATCCACCATTCGGTTCAGGAGAACAAACATGAATCAGCCCACCAGCACATCGCAACCCAGCCGTCGTCGCGTACTTCAACAGGGCGGGACATTCGCCGTGGGCGCCGCCCTGCTCGGCAGCGCCATACCCGCCGTACATGCCGCGGACGACGACACCATTCGCCTGGCGCTGATCGGCTGCGGCGGGCGCGGCACTGGCGCGGTGCGCGACGCCCTGGGTGTCCCGGACAGCGGCTCGGTCAGGCTGCACGCCATGGCGGATCTGTCCGAGAGCCGCATGACCCAGGCCCATGATGGCCTCAAAAAGCAGCTCAACGAGCGCATCGACGCCCCACCCGACCGTCGCTTCGCCGGTTTCGACGCCTATCGCAAGGCGATCGATCTGCTGCGGCCGGGCGACATCGCCATGTGCACCACGCGCGCATACATCCGGCCGATTCACGTCGAGTATGCCGTCAGCAAAGGCATCAACGTCTTTATGGAGAAGCCTTTCGCATCCGATCCCGGCGGCCTGCACCGCCTGTTGCGCGCCGGCGAAGAGGCGGACAAGAAGAACGTCAAGATCGCCGCCGGGCTGCAGTGCCGGCACTCGCCGGCTCGGCAGGCGCTCATCGAGCGCATTCGCGATGGCGCCATGGGAGACATCCCGCTGATCCGCGCCAACCGCTTGGGCGGTGCTGGTTGGCTGGGTAACCAGGGCGCGGCGGCCTCTGACCTGATGCGCCAGCTCGAATTTGGCCGGATTCATCTGTTCTGGGTCGGCTCAGGCCATATGGTGGACTACCTGATCCATCAGATCGACGAGTGTTGCTGGATCAAGGATGCGTGGCCCATTTCGGCGCTGGGCATGGGCGGACGCGCGCCCCTGAGCACCGATCGTGGCCAGAACATCGATGTCTATTCCATGGAATACACATTCGCCGACGGTACCAAGGCGTTTTGCGGGTTCCGCCGCATCGACCGGGCCCGCAGCGACTTCGCCACGTACATTCACGGCACGAAGTGCGCAGCGCAGTTCTCCGGCGACGTGCATGCCGCCACCGTCCACATGTTCAAGGACCAGAGAATCCTCGGCAGCAATCGCGCCTGGACGCCCCCGGCCGACCAGTTCAGCCCCTGGCAGTACGAATGGAACGCCTTCATCCGCGACATCCGCGCTGACCGACCGCACAACGAATGCAAACGCGCCGTCTACTCCGACCTGACGACGCTGATGGGACGCGCGGCCTGCCATACCGGACAGATGATCACCTGGGACCAGATGATGGCGTCGCGATTCCAGTTCTGCGATTACCTCGACACGCTGACGCCCACCAGCCCGGCGCCCGTGAAGCCGGATGAAAATGGCCAGTTCCCCGTTCCCATCGCCGGCCGGTGGACGGAACTCTGACACCGTCGCGTTCGCCGGTCAAGGGCGCGATGTTGCCCCACACAGGCGCGGGAGGACAGCGCGCTCAGAACGGCAGCGCTTCATCCATCCATTCGTCGGCCTTGAGCACCTGGCGCCGGTTGAACCGCGCCAGTTGTTCGGCACGCCATTGTGCTAGCTTGATCAGTCGTTCCGCCCCAATCGCCCGCCATGCCTTGCGCGTGTGCTTGGCGTGACGCACAAACAGGTCATCCTCGGCGCAACAGAACATCTGCGCACAACCCGGATCGCCCTGGCGGGCGGCGCGGCCGAAAAGCTGCCTGTCCACGCGACCCGAGCCATGCGGCTCCGTCGCGATTACGTGCAGACCGCCGATGTCCGCCACGCCTCGCGCCAGCTTGATATCCGTGCCGCGGCCGGCCATGTTCGTCGCGACGGTGATCTGCCTGATCTGCCCGGCCTGGGCTACGATCTCCGCCTCCTGCTTCGTCTGGTTCGCGTTCAGCACGCGGTGCGGCAGATTCGCGTCCGTCAGGCGACGACTCAGTTCCTCTGAAGCCCACACGCTCCGCGTGCCCGCCAGGATCGGAATTCCCTGGGCGTGCAGCTCGGCGATCCGCTCCACCACCGCAGTCCATTTCTGGTCGGCCGTGTCGAACATCCGCACCGGCAGATGAATGCGGATGCACGGCCGGTTTGTCGGGATGCGAAGGATTGCGCGGCGGTAGATCGGCCACATTTCCCCGCGCGACTCCCATGCGGTGCCCGTCATGCCCGCCATCAGCGGATACTGCCGGAAAAACCGCTGAAACGACAGCCTTGCCAGGTTCTCCTTGTCCGCCGTAACCTTCACGTTCTCCTTCACCTCAATCGCCTGGTGCAGGCCGTGGCGCCACGACCGGTCGGCCATGACACGCCCCGTGAACTCGTCGATGATGACGACCTTCTGCTCCTTCTTGCCCGTCTTTTCGTTTTCTTCCTCGATCACCAGGTACTGCTCATCCCGAAGGAAACAGTTCTGCGCCGTGATCGACTGCGTCACCAGTTCTTCCCGCCGCCGCTTGCCCCGCCAGAAGCCGTCCCCCTGCGCCAGTTCTTCCAGGCGCTTCTCGCCACGCGGCGTCAGCTCGACGCTGCGCGTCGTCCAGTCGATCTTGTAGTCCTTACGGTCTTCCAGCTTGCGCGCCAGTTGATCGGCTTTGCGATACCGATCGGCGTTCGGCTCGTCGTCCGGGCTGTTGGAGATGATCAGCGGCGTCACCGCCTCGTCGATCAAAACGCTGTCCGCCTCGTCAACCAGCACACGGAACAGCCCCGGCACCAGCAGCCGCCCCGTCGTCGCCCCGCCTCGCAATCCCATCACCGACGTCTGCGCGCTGTTCCGAAGCGTGCCGAGCTGTATCTGATCCCGCAGGAAATCGGCCACCAGTTCCTTTTGGGTGCAATACACTACGTTGCGCCGGTAATGGTCGATGCGATCCGGGTGCTCGGTCTCATGCACGACCCATCCCACTCTCAGACCCAGCAGTTCGTAAATCGGGCGCATCTCCTCGGCGTCGCGCTGCACCAGGTAATCATTGACCGTGATGACATGCACCGGCTTGCCTTCCCACCCCATCAGGCTGGCCGCCATGGCCGCCGTCAGCGTCTTTCCCTCGCCGGTCGCCATCTCGGCGATGTACCCGTTCACCATCGCCAGCGCCCCGACGATCTGCACCTTGAACGGCCGAAGGCCAATCGCCCTCAGGCACCCTTCCCGCGCCACGGCGATGGCGCGATCCAGCGCATCGCCCTTGAGCCGCCTCAACCGCGCCAGCTCTGCGCACTGGGCCACTTCCTCTTTGAACCGAGCCGCCGAGAGGTTATGCACCTCGGCCTCGACCTTCTCCACCCGCTCCGCCTGGGCCGTCAGCTTGCGCAGCATCGGCGTGTGGTTCTTGGCCCACCCGATGGCCTTGTTCAGCAGCGCATCCGGCCCGCGCATCTCCGGCTGTTTCACGCGCCGAGCGCTGAAAATCGCCCAATATTCATGCGTTGCGAGCTGTGACATAGGTGCGTTGCCGTTGACGATTCCACATCCTGGATCCGGTCCCCGCCGCCGCCTCGCTCAATCGAGGGCTTCGCGCCCGGAGCCGGAGTCTGCTACATCCACTTGCTTGTCGCTTCCGTCTGGATCAACTGCCATATCCGCCGAGACCATTGTTTGGCCAGCGACTGCTTCTCCAGCTCGAACCGCAGGTAGGTGCGCTGGCCCGGCAGATACCGGTGATCGGGATTGTCCAGCGTCACCCACAGCACGACATGCGGCCGCATCAGCCGCAGGCCGTTCGGGTCGCTCGGGTCGTTCTGGGCGTCCCCGCCGCCGCTGATCGTCAGCGCCGGGTGCGGCGCTTCATACGTCGGGGAAGGATTGCGCTCGGCCTCCAGCGTTCCGCTCAGGTCATCGCTGAACCACGGCAGACCATCCTGCAGGCCGGCCAGTCTGAGCTGCGCCTGCCTGCCCTGCGGTCGATATGCCAGCGCCGCGTCATCCTGGTCGATGATCGCCGTCACACGCAGCCTGTCGAGCTGCGCCACCGTGAACACCTCCTGCCCTCGCGGAAGGTACTTGCCCGACAACGTGTGCATGTCCGGCGCGATCAGTCGCCCTGCAATCGTCGCGCGCACCGTCAGCTTCTCATAGTCCTTCTTGGCCGTGTCAAGTTGCGACTGAAGGCTCGCCAGCCGGTCCTCCATGATCTTTCGCAGTGTGGGATCCCTCACCTCGGCGCCGGCCAGCTCCGCCGTCGCCGCCGCCACACGGTGCGCCAGCTCCGACAACCGCGCCTCCAGTTCGGCGTCTTGCAGCTTCAGCACAACCTGCCCGGGCTGCACGCGCTCGCCGTCCTGCACAAGAATCTCCACTACGCGTCCGGGCGTCTCAACGTGCTGAACGGCTTTCTCATACGGCTCGGCGATGCCCCTCGCCTCGTAATACCACGGGAACGGAATGAAACCCAGAATGAACACCGTGGCAGCCGCCATCCCCAGCACCCATCCGATCGCCCGCGTTCGCTTGCGGTGCAGTTCGGCGTCGAGCAGCAGGTATTTGAGGAGCTTCGCCACCGGCACGATCAGCCACGTCGCCACGCCACCCAGTGCCATCAGCACGCCCAGCACCGGCACTTCGCGGTACACCATGAAGATGATGAAAATGCCGATCAGCGTCCGATAGATCGTGCTTGTGACGAAGTAACTCAGCAGCCAGGCTCGCTGTTTCACCGGCGGCAGCGGCTGCATCTGCTTCACTCGGAACAGGTGCCGCTTGATCAGCCCCAGCGAGTATTCGCTGGACTTGTTCCGCAGGTTCGGAATCTCCAGCCAGTCCGCCAGGATGTAATAGCCGTCGTATCGCAGCAGCGGGTTGGCGTTGAACAGGATCGTCGACACGCTGGCGATCAGCATCGTGTTGTACGACAACTGGTGCAGCAGCGTGCCGTCCGCCGTGTGCATCCAGGCGAACGCCGCCAGCGCCGCGACGAACAGCTCGAAGATCATGCCGCCGGCGCCGACGAATATCCTCGCCCATTTGTTCGGGAACGACCAGGCGCTGGACGCATCCACGTAGGGCGCCGGAACCAGCACCAGGAACATGATCCCCAGTTCGTGCACCTCGCCCCCGAACCGCCGGCACGCGAAAGCGTGCCCAAGTTCATGGATCGCCTTGATCAGGACAAATGTCGCCCACAGGAATGGCCAGTTCCCCGGCTTGATGGCATCCATCGCGCCGGACTGCAACTCGCCCATCCGCGGCGCGATCGTCGCCACCGCCCAGATCACCACCGCCAGCCAGAGCAGCACGCCGAACCAGCTCAGAAGCGGCCGCATCACCGGCATCCACCGGCAGACGAACCGGTCCGGGTCCCACAGCGGAATGCGCGGAAACAGGATGTTCATCATCCTGCCCTGCCATTGCCGCTTGACCATCTTTTTGTGACGCCGCAGCAGCACTGCTGCATCCGGCGTCACGTCGCTCTCCAGCAGGTTCGCCGAATGGAGCTGCGACAGGATCTGGATCACCTCATTCTGCGTCGGCGCATCGTCGGCAAGCTGGCCCCCGGTCAGTTCCCAGGCCTCAGCCACCGTGCGCGATCCGTCCAACAGACCGATGAACCGGAACGCCGGGGCGCTGAGCCGGTGAAACTGGTTCCCCGCGGGGTCGCGCACCACATACCACCGGTCACCACGATAAAACTGCCGCGAGATCTGGGCGCTGGGCCGAAGCTTGATCTTCAGGTCCGCGACGCGGTACCAGCTCTCGGAAAATGTCGGGCGTAAAGTTGCCATGAATAGCCAGGTTGCCAGCAATTACGGGATCAGATCCACAACTTCAGCTTCAGCCAGTCAATCAGGCGATGCGTGATAATCCATGCGATCGGGCGCTTATCGGTATCGATCCGGGCCTGGCCGGCCAGTCCCGGGTGCATCCACTGCTCCGGCTTGATCACGTCGCCGTACACCTGGAACACGTTCTCACCTTCTTCCGCCTTGCCCATCGGCACCCACCGCTTGATGCGGAACGGATAGCCCTGGCTCGGGTAACTGCTCGTCGCAATTTCGCCGTCAAGCTCGCGGCGGTTCGGGTCGTCCGGCCTGCAATACTTGAGCATCTCCTGGATATCCCGCTCGCTCACCATCGCCAGCACTTCGATCGCCGGCCATTCGGGGTTCTCCTTGCTCACCTCTGCCAGTTCAAACAGCACGTCGCCCTGGCTGACACGGGCCCCCTGCCGGCCCCACAGGTCGCCCTTGAGCACCACCGCGTCGAACGGCGCCTTGACCTGGGCGTCGTCAATCCGGGCCTTGACCCACTTTGCCTTGGCTCGCGACGCATTGGCCAGCGCGAACGCCACCTGCGCCTCGATGTTCTTCTTCTCGGCGCGATAGCCCAAACCCTCCTTCTCTTTGGCTTCCGCTTCCTTCATCGCCTCCACATACTGATCCTGCAATTCCGTCACGTTCATCTGCGCCAGCACGTCGCCCTTGCTCACCCGTTGCCCCGCCTTGACCATCACTCTCTCCAGGTAGCCGTCGAACGGGGGCATGATCGATCGCGGATTCTCCGCCACAAGCTGGAACGGCGCCCGCAGCCGATAGTTGATCGGCCACGCCAGGATCGCCGTCAGCAGACCCACTATCAGCAGTGTGAGCACCGTCGCACCCGCGTGCTTGCCGAAACAGAACCGCCAACTGTTGCGGATGCTGTGCCCCATCTTCACCCAGATGTACCGGTCGGCCTCCCAGCGGTCCCAGAGTTGCGGCGCCAGCAGTTCCGACGCCACGCCGATCGCCATTTCCAGCGGCTCATCTACCTGCCGGTCCGGCGGGAACTCCAGCGTCAGGATGCCCACCACCTCTTCGCGCCGGCGAAGCGGCACCGAAATCACACTGTTGCCGCTCTGGCTCTCGCTCAATTCGCGCGCTGCCCGCGTCACATTCGCCGTGCTCGTTCCGTTCGGCAGAAATCGCACCGGCTCGTCCTGGTCCAGGCATTCCTCCATCACCTTTTCCAGCCGGACGATCAGTTCCTGCTTCTTGTCGAACTTCTCCGTGTGCGACAGCGCCTTCACCCGCACATGCCGGCCCTTCATCCAGCCGATCGAAACCCGCGTCGCCCCGGTCCGCCCCGCCAGCTCGTTGCACAGCCCCATCGCCGCCGACGCAAAGCCCTCCGCCATCGACACGGCGCCCGCGTACTGCAGCACGTTCTGGTGCCGCTCCGCCATCGCCTTGGCCTGCTCCGTGTAGCGACGCAGCGAGTACAGCTCGAAATACCCCGCCACGAGTTGCATCGACACCAGCCGCTGCTTGGCCCGGTCCATGTCGCGAGCGCGCGCGATCACCGCCGAGATGGCGACCACGTCGCCTTCGTTGCGCAATAGCGTCACCAGGCAGAACTGGGCGTCGCCCCCGTCGGGAGACCCCACCTCGATCGCGCCGTCCTTCGCCTGAACCGCGCACGGCTGAACGATGTTGTGAAACGCCCGCAGCGCGGCCTGCCGCGTCTCTTGGTCGCTGTCGTCCGGGCGTATATGCGCCACTGGTCGCAGCGAAATGCCTTCCTCCTTGCGCTCCACCAGAAACGCCGCCGCCTCGGTGCCGGCCACAATCACCGCCTGCGTCGTCAGCAGGTCGTTCATGAACTGCGGCAAGCTGGCCGAGGCATCCAGCAGCTTCTGCACCAGCTTCGACCTTGCGGGCGTCTGCTGCTGTTGCTGTTGTTGCTGCTGTTCCTGCTGCTTCTTGCTCGATTCCGCTGACGAGCCATCGACTATTCGACTCACGGCGCCATCCCGTGTTAGAGGACTCTGTTACGTGCCAATCCGATATGTCGTCCGATCGCGGCCCTCCAAGGCCGCCCACTCATCGAGCCACCAGCCTAATCCTTCGCCGACGCCTGAGCCGTGGGCAAATACACCCGCACATTCAGCCCTGCCGGCATGGCCTGAGGATTCGGGATCTCCAGCCGCACATTCTGCTCTCTCGCCGCCGAATTCGCCACTGGATCCTTGAAGATCACCTTCCCACCACATGTCTCGCCCGTCTCTTCGCAGAATACCCGCAACTCCTGACCCAACTTCAACTTCAGCGATTCCTTGGTTGGAATCGATACTTCAACCCATAATGGATCAATCTTCACCAGGGTAATCGCCTGCTTCGGATCCACCACCTCCCCTTCCTTCAGCGTCACCTCCTGCACGATCCCGGCGAACGGCGCCACGATCCTCATCCCACCCAGCACCGCATCCTGAAGCTTGATCTCCATTTGTTTCTGCTCGCGGTCGGCCTTCGCCTTCTCGATCTCCAGCTTCGCCACTTCCGCGTCCAACCTCGCCTCTTCGAATTCCTGCTCGTTGGCGACCCCCTCCTTCTTCATCTCCCGGTATCGCTCAAACTTGGCAACCTTGTATTCATGCATCTTCTCCGCGGCGCGGATTGCCACATCCAAATCCGCCAGATACTGAGTGATGGCCCGCTTCGCCTGCTCTTCGTCGTCCCGCTCTTCCAGCAGCACAGCGCCCTGATCAACTCGGTCGCCCGCCTTCACGTGCACTTTTTTCACAATCTCCGAATACCGTAGCGAAAGCCTACGCATTTCGCTCGGCGCCGTGAAGCCCGGGATCCCCTCCGCACCCATCAGTGGCTCGCCTACCTGCATGAGCTTCATCACCGCATCGTCAGTGGCGGGGGGCTTCGCCACCGGCGCGGCGGCCATCAGGCCCACCCCTATCGCCATCAACACCAGCGCCAGAACGGCCTTCCCATATACCTGCTTCAGACGCATACGCGACCTTTCTCTCTTCTAAATGCCCACGCCCTCTTGCCCAGCTTCCCTCGTTCGCCGAGGTTCCCCCAACACACGAACCCGATAAACTAATCGGCCTCGTCCGGCGCATCAAGCTCTTCTGATCCACTTACGTCATCGGCCGGGCAAAGTTTTCGATTTAACCGGACTTCCGTAATGGACGCCATCCGGCCTCATCCGTACCCAAGTTGCTCCAAGTCCTCTTCATCCATACCAAAATGGTGCCCAATCTCATGCAGCACCGTGGTCCGCACCTCCCTGACCAGGTCCTGCTCGTCTTCCGCCACCATCTCGCAATCCTCCTGGAAGATGTAAATCATATCCGGCAACGTCCCGGAATGTTCCACACTTCGCTCAGTAAGCGGCCTGCCCACATACAGTCCAAGCAGCAATTCATCGTCGTCCAAGCCCGCATCCTGAAGCTGTTTGCGCGTCGGTCGAGTTCTGATCTCGACGGACATTTCCTCCAAGTGCGATGCGAACGGTTCGGGCAGCTCCGACAGCGCCTCCTCCACCAACTCCCCGAAACGTTGTTTACTCACCCGATGCGCCAAGGTACAAATCCCTCGTCATTGTCATGTTAACTTACTCACGTTGGGCAATTAACCCATGAATCCTCGCCTCTTATTACCGGCACTATCCCTAATCCTAGTCACCGGCTGCTCGATTCCCAGCTTCCTGGTCACGCCGGTCAGCCATCCCACCGCCCTGGAAGAAGAAGTCGTCCAGCCCGGGAGGGGTTTCAGGTCCGGCAAGATCGCCATCGTTGAGGTGGAGGGAATGCTCCTCAATGCCCGAAGCGAGGGTCTTCTAGGGTCTCACGAGAACCCCGTCAGCATTTTTGTTCAGCAACTCGATCAGGCCGAGGCCGATGCATCCGTCAAGGCCGTCATCCTGCGTATCAACTCCCCAGGCGGCACAGTCTCCGCCTCGGATGTCATGTACCAGCGGGTTCTTCAGTTTAAAACCCGTTCCAGGAAGCCTGTCATCGCCTCCGCCCAGGACGTTGCTGCAAGTGGCTCATATTACATCAGTTGCGCTGCCGACGAGATTATTGTCCAGCCCACCAGCATTGTCGGCAGCATCGGTGTGATCTTCAATACGTTCGACCTGAGCGGCACGCTGAATAAGATCGGGGCCAAGACCGAGGCGATTAAGTCCGGGCCACTAAAGGACATGGGATCGCTCTTCCGGCCGCTCGAACAACCCGAGCGACAGGTGATGCAACAAATCGTCAACGAGTTCTTCGATCGATTCAGGACGATTGTCCGCACACACCGGAAGCTCGATGATGCCCGTCTCGATGCAGTGACCGATGGCCGGGTCTTCACCGGACACCAGGCCGTACTGGCCGGCTTGGCCGACCGCACAGGTCTGCTGGAAGATGCCATTGCCGCGGCGAAGGAATTGGCCAAGGATCCCAATGCCAAAGTGATCATCTACAAGCGCCCTCACGGGTATGGCGGCTCTATTTACGCCAGCGGATCGACCCCGGCGCCCGCCGGCAGCGTATTACAGTTGAAATTGCCGCCTTCGACGGCGACACTGCCCACGGGCTTTTATTACCTCTGGGAACCGGGCTACTGAGCCACGTGTTTTCCATCCGGGCACGACATGATCCGCATAACCTGCGCCAAGTGTAAGACCATTCTCACGGTGGATGACGGCTTTGCCGGCGGTGTCTGCCGCTGCCAGCACTGCGGGGCGATACAGACAGTTCCCGCTGTCACCAAGAAACAAACCGATGCGCTGACGCCCGCGCCGGCCGCCCGGATTGTCTCGGTTGGCAACCAATCGGCCGTCCGCGCGCCGGCGCCGCCCACCGTCGAGGCGCCGCTTGACGACCTCGCTGCCGCTGTTGACGGCGGCACTCACGGGCGCCGCATCGCCGTCTCTCGCCGGCGAAGGACGGATAACCAGATTGTGCTGATCGTCGCCGCTGTGGTCGGAGTTCTTGTTGTTTTCGCACTCCTCGCGTTCTGGCTCTTGAGAGATTCCGACAACAGCACCGCTCCCACCGATCCAAGACAGAGTTCATCCCGGATTGTCGCCGGCACACCGGACCCCACAGCCACGGGCACGCCGCATGGAACACCTGGCATCGCCGGCATCCCGTTGTCGAGCGAAAGCGTGGTCTACCTTGTTGATCAGGGCCAGGGCAGCGGCCAGACCTATGACGCGATCAAGGGCGCAGTCTGGCAATCCATCAAATCACTTCCCGCAGCAACGAAGTTTCAGGTTATCTTCTGGGAGACCACCGGCATCCTCGCTTATCCGCCAAACCTGGCGGAAGCCACGCCCGAGAACATCGCCAGCACCGGCCAGATCATTGCCGACAGCTTCTTCTTTGGCCAGAGTCGGATCGACAGGGCGATGGCCAAGGCGCTGGCCGCCAAGCCTGCCGAGATGGTCATCATCACCGGCAAGGAAGGCATGGGCGACGATTTCACCCAGACCGTTCTGAACCTGCGCAGGAACAGTCAGGCGAGGATTCATACCGTCTGCATGGGCGAGACCGGCTCGGCCGAGATCCTCAAGGCTATCGCCGAAAAGACCGGCGGGCAGTTCCGCCATCTCACCGGTGAAGAGCTGGAGGGACTGAAGAGCAATGCGCCGTAGCCGTGGACTGCCCACTCTGACAGCGGTATACAAGGCCACCATGTTGCGTTCAATCTGCGTGTTGGTCAGCGTGCTGCACCTGGGGATCGCCTCAGATGCAGCGCCCTCCACCCAGCCTGTCGTCATCTCACGCGGCGACCTTGCCGGCACGTATCAGGCCTTCCCCGACGCCTGCCGATTGCAGGATGGCAGGATCGCCTGCGTCTTCTACGCCGGTTATGGCCACGTATCGCTGCAGCACGCACAATGGCCCAGAGGTGGACGAATCTGCGTAGTCTACTCGTCCGACGAGGGCTGCACCTGGACCCGGCCGGCCGTCCTCCTGGACAGCGTCGAGGATGATCGCGATCCCCACATCGCGCAGATGAGCGACGGCACGCTCGTCTGCTCGTTCTTCACGCGATGGGTCCGCGATGGCAAGGCCGACTTCGACACATGCATTGTCACCAGTTCCGACAACGGCAAATCATGGGGTGTTGAACCCAGGATTCTGGCCAAGCGGTGGGCATGTTCCGCTCCCGCCCGGGAATTGGCCGACGGCACCCAAATCCTGGGCGTATATGCCATGGAAGGCGCTAAAGCGCCCTTCGGCGCCGTCCTGCGATCGACCGACAAGGGCAAGACCTGGAGCCAGCCCATCTCCATCGACCGCGACAGCGGCATCGACCTGCCGGCCGAAACCGACGTGATCCCGCTCAAGGACGGAATGCTTTTCGCCGCGCTGCGCGGGGGCCAGGCCAACATGCATTTTGCCACCAGCGGGGACCAGGGCATAACCTGGTCCAGGGTGGCCGACATCGGCTTCAAGGGTCATTGCCCGCACCTGACGCGGCTCAGCACCGGCGAAATCCTGTTGACGCACCGCCTGCCCGGTACCGCCTTGCACATCAGCCGCGATGAGTGTCGAACCTGGCAGGGCCCTTTCGAGGTCGATCGCAAGATCGGCGCTTACGCTGCAACCGTGGAACTGAAGGACCACACCGTGCTGGTCGTCTACTACGAAGAAGGCCAGACCAGCGCCATCCGCGCTCGGCGTTTCGGTGTCAGGGCCACCGGGATCGAGATGTTGCCGCTGGAGTAATCATTCTTCGCCCCTGACGCTCATCGCAGGCACATCTTGTAACGGTGATGGGCCCGCATCATACTCACCCCATGCCCGATGAGCGCGTTTTTGTCATTCCCGCCGATATGGCAGGTCAGACGCTCGCCGCCGCCCTGCGTCGACTCGCGCCGGACCGGTCGTGGTCCCAGGCCAAGCGGCTGATTGCAGCGCGCCGGGTCCGGATCGACGGCACCCTCTGTGTCAACGACGCCCGCCGGCTGAACGAAGGCGAGACCTTGACACTCCTCGATCAACCCGCCCCGCCGCTCCCCAGCAGCCAGGATGTACGCATCCTCCACCTCGACCCGGACCTTGTCGTACTCGAGAAACCGGCCGGCGTGATCACCCTCCGTCGCGACGAGGAGAGCGAGTTCTCCGATCAGCGTAAGCGATTGCAGCCATCTCTGGATGAACTGCTCGTCACCATGTTGCCCGGCGCTGCCCCCCGCCATTCCGGGCGACCAGGCAAACGGCATCGCAAGCCTCCGGTCGTCCTGTACCCCGTCCACAGGCTTGACCGCGATACGTCCGGCCTGATGCTCTTCGCGCTATCTCCCCGTGCCCGAGATCCGTTGATCGAACAGTTCTCTCGGCACGCCGTGCAACGGACCTACATCGCGGTCGTTCATGGCAACCTGCCCTCGCCCCGCCGGCTCGAGACCTGGATCGTTCGCGACCGCGGCGACGGCCTGCGCGGCAGCTCGCCCAAGGGCCCGGATGATTCCGGAGGCAAGCGAGCCGTAACCCACCTGCGCCCTGTCGAACACATCGGCGACCGTTACACCGTCGTCGAATGCCGACTGGAAACCGGCCGAACACACCAGATTCGCATTCACCTGGCCGAAATTGGACACATGCTGTGCGGAGAGAAGCTCTACATCCGCCCCCGCCCCGGCGACGCTCCCGTGACCGATCCGGGCAATGCCCCCCGACAAGCCCTGCACTCGGCCGAGATGCGGCTGATTCACCCCATCACCATGAAGCCGTTGAGTTTCCGGTCTGAGCTGCCGGACGATCTCGCCCGATGGATCGCACAGCTCGGAACCGGCGCCTGATCGCTGCTATTCATCCTCATCCTGGTCGCGGTCGCGGCCGCGATCCCGCTCCTCGTTGGCCTTCGCCATCGCGGCCCTGCGCCGCAACAGCGCATTCAGGACCAGCACGCACACCACCGCCAGCACGGCGATCGTCACCCATTCCATCCGCCGGGCATTGGCTTGTTCAACCTTGAGTTCAGCCGCTGGACCGTCCGGGCTGCCATTGAATGCGTAACGCTGCTCGTAGAGGCCGCCGTCTTTCCGGTAAAGCAGCCGAATCTGCTCTCCTCCGATTGTCAGATCCATCTCCCGCGCCGCCGGGGCTTCTCCGCCTAGCGCCAGTTCCACAACAGCGTTTGAAGTCCAAATGCCGCCCACGCCCGCGTTCGGCTGAAGCCAGATGCCCGGCCGGCCATCCAGGTTCAGCAGCTTGTGGGCAAACAGCCCTCCCTCCCGGTTGACCGGCACCGCATGCCGCTGCACCCATTGTCTGTTCGCGTACTCCAGGACCAGTATCTGATCCGGCCGCGTCCGTACGGCAATCCACGGAGTCTGCCCGATCACCGCCATCGACACTTCGCCGATGTCGCCCGGCGCAATCCCATTCGGCCATGACGCCGCCACCGCCACCCAGTCGCCGCCACTGTTCTCATAAAGCAATGGAAAACCGGCCCCCGGGTCCGCCGTCGCCCGGCGCGTCGCCGGCAACGCCGCGCCCCGGCCTAGCGCCCAGATGGAATCCGGCCCGCCCGCCATCGCCACAATCTCACCTCGCCCCGGCAACGCCTCGCCTTGCGTGAATCGCAGTGGCGAAATCCGAGCCCATCGCTGGGGCTGAGACAGCATCCGCTCGACCAGAACCGCCTCGCCAGCCTGTGCCGTCAGCTCGACGTACCGCACCGGCACCTCATAGGCTTCTTTCCACAGGGTCTCGCCGAATCCCTCTCGCACCAACAGCCGCGTCTCCTGCGAATCAGACTCGCCCGCTTCCACCACCGCCAGCCAGATCGGGTTCGACTTGCCCGCGCTACGGCCCGCCCCATGGGCCAGCACGTTGCGCTCCACGCCACACGCCGAGTGCGCGCCCAGAAGCGCCGTCAATACCCCGATCCAATACGCCCGCGCCATGAATTCACCGCCTTGTTTCTTCGTCCATCCGGATCACCCGATCCGCCGGAACCCCAGGCTCTTCCGGATACCGGATCAGCCCCTCCTTGGGCTGCCCTGTCCGCGTCCTGAGCATCATCTGCCGAAACTCGATGGAAATCCTCGACAGCGTCTCCGGCAACAGCAGGTCATATCGCGTCGCAACCTTCGGCCATCGTGCCTCCGGCGTATCCGCGATTTCCACCGCCCGATGCTCCGTCAGGTTCGCCCGCACGATCACCCGGCCGGCCGGATCATACAGCACCACCTTCAGCGGCAGCAGACTTCTGCGGTCATACCAGATCTCTTTCTGCGCATACCAATGCTCCGGCATGCGGCTGTTCCAGACGACCATGTAGACATCGAGGTCGTTGTTGAACCGAAGCGTAGGCACCGGCGTCCGCTCCATGTCGTCATCGATGTCGCCGACGCCGATCACCTCCAGAAGCACATCCGGCCGGATCGGAATCCGCCCGGAACCGGCCCGCTGCACATGAGCATAGGTGCCCCACCAGTGCGTATTGGTGGAGAAATCTGTCATCCAGTAGCGCTGGCCGTCGCTGCCGACTTCCAGCACGTCCACCGGACCCTTCTTTCCGCGCACCCAAATCTGGTCGGGTTTGCGGTAGAACAGATCCCCTTCTGCGTTGATGAACCGAAGTCTGTTCGCCTCCGAATCGAAAACATCCCCCTGTGTGTAATGCCTCGCGTACAGCGTGGACAGCATTGCGTTGTGTTCACGCAGTCGCGACAGCAGTTGAGGCATCGTCAGCGTTGGTCCCGCGTAGAACTCCTGCACCGGCGCAGCCGGCCCCCTTGCCGCGCACCCCCCAAGCCCGATCGCCAACAGCAACACGACCAGCGGCGCGCGCCGCCAGCCGCCGGTCGCTGCCCGCTCGCCATTGCCGCTCATTGCTGAAACCGCGTGGACGGCCATCTACGTTTCCTGCTGGAGGATATCGCCGAGCTGCTGACTGACCTCCCTGACCTGCTCCTCGTTCAGCCTCGGATTCAGCAGGTCCAGCATCTCATCCTTGCCCTTGATCCGCACCGACCAGAACTCCCGCTCGCCCTCCTGACGCGTTGATTCATAGATCAGCAGACGCTTACGCATCAGGATCAGGCCCAGAACGAACCGGAAATTCAGTTTCGCCGGCTCCTCCACCCCGGACAGCCGCTCGAACAGATCGCACAGCAACGTGTCGTCCACAAACAGCTTCTTCTTCTGCTCCGGCCGCGGCATCGTCGCCTGCCAGAACGCCACGATGCCCTGGCGGTCCTGCTTGCTCCAGCACTCGCCACAACAGTCCAGACGCACAAAGCCCGCGGTCGTCTCCTGAAGGGCCGCAGTGAACCGAGCCTCCGGCTCGATCTCCCGGCCGCAGACGCTGCACCGACCCAGCGGACGGCTCACCTCATAACCGGCGCCGCCGCCCTGATACCTGCCCTGAGCTGCCGTGCTCAACACAACCTCCTCGCGGAAAAACGCCGAGCGCGCCATCCCACTGTCACAAGGCGCGTTCAGCAGCCGTCCCCGGCCAGTGAATCCGCACGTATCTTAGCGTACCACAAAGAACCGGCAATCGGTTCCTCCCGCCCCAACCTGAAAGCTCACCGGACGCCCGCACTTGGGGCATCGCCCGCGATAGGCCTTGCCGTCGGCGGCCCGATAAATGCGCAGATAAACCCCGCAGCAGGCAAAGTGCACCGACAGATACGGCCGACTGCACCGCGACGCGCCGCCCCCCGCGGCGGTCGGTTCGGCACTGCTCATCTCCTGCCTGTACGCCTCTCGGTCGGCCGACATGTCACGGTCCCTGCCTGTCCCGCTCCCAGATGCGGGGGGTGACGTTTTGGATGAGCTCCAGCGCCCTGGAGAGAATCTGGCCGATCCGTGTCTCCACCGATCGCCGGTCGCCCGGATCATCCAGACTCTTGAGGTTGCTGCGGACGCTGTAGATCGAACACCGGATCGCCGCCATGGCCAGGTCAGCGCAGACCGCCAGGTCGGAAAGGAGATAGTAGTTGACGAAGTTGGCCAGCCGATCGCACCGTTCCAGGATGCACACGCCTACCGCCGCGATCGATTCGGGAACCCGCACGCACGTCAGCATCGCCGCGGGCATCTTGTCTTTCCGCTCCGGCGAGTCGGCCGGGAGCTTCTTCGTCGCAGACAGCGCTTCGTAAGCCGCCTGGTCCTCGACCATGAGCTGCAGCAGCAACTCCCGCGACCGCATCAGCTCCGCCAGCGCTGGCTTAAGCTCGTCGGCGTATGCCTCCAGGCCCTTCTTGTTCAGGCTGTAATTGACCACCATCTCCCCCAGCGCGGCCGACAAAGCGCCGACCAGCGCCGTCACGCTGCCTCCGCCAGGGGTGGGTTGTCGGGCCGCGGTCGCCGCCAGAAAGTCCCGGATCGTAACTGTTGCGTCGTGCATGGTCTCACTCAAAAATCGCCAGGTTGCCCGCTCAGGCTTGCTTGAAGCCGCCCGCCGTCGCCGGCGACCGGCAACGGTGAATGGCAACCTTGAGTAACGACGCCGACCGACCTGCTGTTTCAGCGTCCCGGACCGCCGGCATCATGTCCAACGCCACGAGGCGTCAGGTCCACCGGCGGGAATCTGTCATAAACCCTGATACCCGCCTTGATAGCTACTTCGTTCGGCTCGCTTGTGTTGATCGTCACCACGCATTCGCTCAACAAGCGACGAGCCACCACGCTCACGTCCGCAAGCCCCACCGCGTCGATTCTATCGGCAAACTGCAAGTGAAAGCCATACCCCAGGCCAAATAGTTCGTCCAGTGCCGCCGTCTGCGATTGTTCCGCCGGCGTCTGGTTGTTTAGAGCCTCGGCCGTCACGACCAGCTTCTTGGAACGGTCAAACCAGTCCCGGCTCATGGCCGCGTCGCCTCCCTGCAGTCGCGCGATGTTCATCAGGATATCGTTCACGACCTCGTTCACGTTCTTCGGATCGCATCCCGCATAGGCGAAGAACACGCCCGGTGTCTTCTCGTTGCGCCCCGGGAAGTTGATTGCGTTCGCATCATACACCAGCCCCTTTCCGCGCAGCGTCTCGAAGATATAGCCCGTCGGGAACCCATATCCACTGGTCATCGTATCCGCCACCGCCAATGGGTCGTTCGCCGCGTTGCCCACGACGCTCTGCGACTTGAACCCGATCATCACCCCGGCTTCCGGATTGCGTGTCGGGTTGACCTCCACCCGCTCGATCCGGATCCGGGGCACATCTTCATCGGCCGGCCGCTGGCCGCGCCACCACCGGGATGGCTCTGGCGAAGGCGTTTCGGCGCCTTGTCCCTGTGCCACGCCTCCGAAGTGCCGCCCGGCAAGCGACTTTGCCTGCTCGATATCCACATCACCAAAAACTGCCAGCACCCGGCGGCTCGGAAGCACTTTCTCCCGATACCACGCCCGCACATCATCCGCCGTGAAACGCCCCACGTTCTCCTTCGTGCCGATGGCCAGGAACTGGTAAGGCGACTGCTCCGGGCCGAAATACGACTTTCGGAAGAACCGGTATGACTGGTTGAACCAGTCCGCATCCTGGCTCTCAATGGCCGCCATGATGCGCTGTTTCATCGTCGCCACCTCCGATTCCGCAAACGCCGGGTTCTTCACCACATCCGCGAAGACTCCCATGGCCTTCCCGAAGTCATCCTTCAGGCACACCGCCCCCCAGCCCCACGTGTTGTTTCCGCATGTGGCTGACAGTTCTCCCCCGATGGAGTCGAAGAACTCGGCAATCTGCCGGGCCGATCGGTCCGTCGTCCCGCGCGTCGCCAGCCGCATCGCCAGGTTGCCCAGGCCGTTGCTCTCGGCATCCTCGGCCGTCAGCCCGCCCAGGCTGTATAGGTTCATCACCACGATCGGCGCTGCATTCAGCCGTTTGACCAACAGAATCGTTCCATCACCCAGCGTCGCCTTGACGATCTTCGATGGTGCCGCCTCGGGCCCTGGCCGCGCCGTCGGCGCTGCCCGCCGCAGCGTTCGCTCCGCCGCCGCCAGCCCATCGGAGCCCACCGCTTCCTCCGGCAGCATCGCTGTCGTCAGCAGCCTGCCTGTGTCCAGGTACTTGTTGGCTACAGCTCTGATCTGCTCGCCCGTAACCGCCTGCATCCGCTCCACATACCGGTCGCTGAAATGCGCGTCGCCCGTACTGATGAAATCAGTAGCCAGCGATCCCGCAATCTCTTCGGCCGTCTGCTGCGAGAACGCCCGCGCGGTCCGTGTTTGCACCCTGGCCCGCCTCAGTCGTTCTTCGCTCACGCCCTCTCGCTTGATCCTCTCAATCTGCGCCATTGCCGCCGCCGTCGCATCCGCCAGCTTGTCCGGCGCGAGCTCCATGTCGATCCAGAACATCCCTTCCACAAACTGCGGCGTGTAACTGCTCACCGAAACAGCGCTCGCCAGCCCCCCGTCTCGAAGCTCCTGCACCAGGATCGCGCTCTCGCCCTTGCCCAGGACCGTCGCCAGCAGATCCAGCGCGTACAGATCCGGGTCCGACAACCGGATCGTGGGGAAACCAAGCTGCAGCTTCGCCTGTCCCAACTTCGGAAATGTCGCAACGCTGATCCGCGGCGCCAGCACCGGCGGCTCTTCCGGAATGTCATGGTTGAACGTCCGCCCCGGGTTGAACATGGCCACGTTTCGCTTCACCGCGTCCAGTATGCGGTCCGGCGGCAGGTCCCCAGCCACCGCAAACACCATATTGTTCGGCTGGTACGCCAACCGGTAGTACTCGTACACATCATCCCGGGACAGCCCCTGGATCACCGACTGATATCCGATCACCGGCACGCGCGTTGGACTCACCAGATACCGGTTCCGCACCGCCTGCTGGAAGAACACCCGCTCCGGATCCCCCTCTCCCATCTCCAGCTCACGCTGAACGACCTCATACTCCCGCCGGTATTCCTCCGGCGTGATCTTCGCGGTGAGCATCCACCCCGTCACCAGGTCCGCCGCTTTGTCCAGGTTTTCCGGCGTCGTGTTCACGAAATAGCATGTGTGATCCCACGTCGTGTACGCGTTGGAGTTGTTTCCGATCTGCTGGAGGAGATCCCGATTCTGAGACTCGCTTCGCCTCCCGTTCGTCCCCCCGGCCACCAGGTGCTCCAGCAGGTGACTCAGGCCCCCGCCCAACCAACGCCCCTCGTAGATGCCCCCCGCCATCACATACCCCCGTACCGATATTGCGGGTGTCGGCACGCGCCGCGCGATGACGATCATCCCGTTATGCAATTGCGTGATGATCTCGTTCGGCTCACTGACTATACGCTGGACTTCCTGCGCGTTCCGCCCCGACGGATGTTCCGCCGCCACATCGCCGCCGCCCTTCGCCACGCCTGCCGGCCGCGCCCGCGACCCTATCCTATCGCCGCAGCCCCATATTCCGCACAGAACCAGTCCCATTGCGACTGCGACAACTTCTTTGATGCGCATGGCCGATTATAACAG
>CAZMXI010000025.1:0-11535 GCA_964570205.1 uncultured Tepidisphaeraceae bacterium | reverse complement strand
CCTCGTCGTGCTCAATTTCGTTCAGGTACGTCAGCGCTCGCTCCAGTTCGCTCTTCAAATGCCGCACGCGAAGCAGGCTCTTCACGCGAGTCAGCAACTCGAACTTGTTCACCGGCTTGCTCACGAAATCGTCCGTGCCGCATTCCGATGCCTGCTCGATATCTCCCAACTCGTTCAGCGCTGTCACCATCAGGATCTGGATGTCTCTGGTCTTTGGATCGCCCTTCAACTTGCGGCACACCTGAAAACCGCTCATCCGCGGCATCATGATGTCCAGCAGGATCAGGTCCGGATTGTGCTCCGCCACCTTCTCCAGTGCCTCCATCCCGTCAAACGCAGTCACAATCTTCACCGGCAGCGACTCCAGAAACGCCTGCAACAGTTCCACGTTCTGAACATTGTCATCCACGATCATGATCGTGGATTCCGGCAGGAACGACTCGCTATTCTGCAATGCCAAGCTATCGGTGTTCTGCTGAGGATTCTCCTCGGCCATGCTCGCTCCCGGTTAACAGACCCATCGCACATTCTACAACTCTGCCCCCCACACCGCACCTTTCCCATGCCTGTGCAGCATAGGCGACAGGACTATAGAAGCCTGTCTCCCGGCTGTAAAGCCCTATCACAGCAATGGTTAACCCACTCAGATCGACAATCGTTTCAGGAAGGCGTAACTCCGCTCAGCCGCCTCCTGGGGCCTGTCCGTCTGCGTATACAGTTCAACCGTCAGGAAACGGTCGTACTTGATCCCAACAAGGGCACCTCGCAAACCCGCCCAATCCATCGTTCCGTCGCCTGGAATCAAGTGGTAGTGCTTCCGACCGGAGATATCCTCAATATGTAGGTTCCAGATGCGCTGGCCCAGCAGCCGAATTGATTCCGGCACCGACTCGCCCATCACCTGACTGTGCCCAACATCCAGGTTCGCACCCAACCGCGGATGATCCAACCGGCCGATCCACTCCGCCAACTCGACAGCATATTCCAGCATCAACCCGGGCTCACATTCGATCCCCACATCCACATCGAGTTCATCGGCCTTGTCCAGGATCGGCCGAATCGACTCGGCGAACTGCTTCGCCGCCGCATCCGGCGGCATGCCCCCCAGCATCCGGCCGCTGGTGATGCTCACATTGCGCGCCCCCACCGCCCTGGCGAACTCCAGCGTCCTGAGGATCAGCCTGATCCGGTCCCGCCGATGCTGCGGATTCGGGCTGATCAGGCTCGGCTCAAAATACGGCTCGGGCGGCGCATGCCGCCAATAGCCGAAGGTGCAATTGGCGTTAATGTTGCTCACCGACAGCCCCAGCGTATCCAGGTCCCGCCGAATCTCCGCTACTCTCGTCTCGTCCAGCGAATCCGGATATGCGTGCGGCGCATCGGCGATGATCTCCACCCCATCGAAGCCCGCGGCCCGAATCCCACGCAGTGCCTCTGCCAAACCGAACCGCGTATACGCGTTGGTCGAAAACGCCAGCTTCATCACTCTACCTTCATCCGGCCGTACTTCGAGATCAGCCATTCCAGCCGCTCCCGCGGCTGAATCGCATAAAACAGCTCTCGATCAAATGTTACCTTCTCTCGCTCGATTTGTCGCCGAGCTTGGGCCATCCGACCCTGCCACTGCCGGTACTCATTCGACCGCCAGTTCAGCTCCAATCGCTCATGCATGGCCTGGAACAACTCCCGTCTCTGCGATGAATTGCGCGGCAGGACCCCAATCCGTTCCGAAAGGCTCCGCTTTTCACGATCCGACCAACCATGACGTATGCGCCGCCCCTCCTGCACCATGGCCAGCAGGTCCACTCGCGCCTGCCCCGCTGCCCCGGGAAACAGCAGCGTCGCTGTCGTCACCGAGAACGCCGGCGGCTGCATCCCAAACCAACGACCGATGACCCGATCCGTCACCTGATCATATCGACCCCCTCCAATCCCATGGACAAACTGGTCCACCACCAGAAGCCGAAGGAAGACCATCAGTGTCATCGCCCGCGGCGACAGCCTCGCCCCACAGTCGTTCAGGAACCGCGACAGCCGATCCGCCGCCGCCCCCCCCCCCAGAGCCCACCGATTCCCCCGCCGCGCCAACATGGCCCTTTCGCGCCGCCTTTCGTTCAAACGATCCAGCCAGAATGGCGCTTCGCACCCATCTGCTTCCCGCCTCAGGTTCGGCCAGGGCCTGCCCGGATGTCCGATGCGGTTTTCCTGGCGATACCCATCCAGCACCGCGTTGTAGACCGCCGCAAATGAATCCGCCCGCGCCAGAATGTGATACACCAGCATCAGGTATGCCGGAGTCAGCCACATGGGTGAAGCGAGCACCGCCGAATGCCCAAGACCCAGTTCCCGATCCAACCGATGCATAGCGCCCGTCAGCACCCAGGTGAGGTTCCGCGATTCAGCCCCCAACCGCGTCATGCCCGACAGGACCACTTCCGCCATCGGCGTAAACGCCCACGGCTTAGCGGCTTGCGCCAGCTCCATACGCAGGCTTTCCAGGTAGGTGACACTCGGCGCCACCAACAACGCCGCCCAGTCCGCCGCCATACAGCGAGGGTCATCGGTGATGCAGCGCGACACCCCCGGCCACCTCAGCTGCAGGTGTTTGGGCGCATCCGTATCCACCGCAAAGTGACACGCTGATCCGGCCACCCACTTCGCCAACTGGTTGATCAACGCATTTTTCGCCCACACGCCTGGGTGATACAACTCGATCTGGTGTCCTGTCGCCACAAGGGGCACATTCTCCTCATGACCGATCCACCTCCGCATCTGTTGACGCAGTTCCGGCAACGGCACGCCCTGAATTCGCACCGAATCGGACCCTTTTAGCTGCTTATGGTTCGACCGTGTCTGCGCGATCAGCCGATGCGCATCCGGCCAAAGCAGAATGCCCCCGTCCTCGGCGGGCGCCTTCCATTGCGTGCTTGCGCTCTGATCCTGGTTCATTCGCCGCCACAGCCGCAGCAGATCGCCATCTCCTTGGCCCTTGCCGTGAGCGGATGGTCCAGTTCCCGGCACAGAACACCCAGATAATGCCGCAGCCGGTGCCCGGGGTCATCCAGAGTGCCGCCGAAATGCCGTGTCGGGTCGTTGTAGATCAGCCGCACCGGAATTTCCGTGATCCGCAGCCCCGCCTGCGCGGCCCTCGGCCAGAGTTGCATGGGGAATGCATACCCCGACTCATCCAGGCGCAGACCCCGCATGGCGCTGGTCCGATGCGCCTTGAAGCCGCAGAACGCATCGGTCAGCCCCAGAGCAAACAATCCGTTGAGCACCTCAGTCATCGTCGCGTTGATGGTCCGACGGTCGCCCGGCGGCAGGTCGTCGGACCCACGTGGCCGCAGGTACCTCGACCCACTGATCAGATCCCATGCGTCTGTTTTGATCACCCGGATGAAGTCGGGCAGGCTCTCCGGCTCGTGTTGTTCGTCGCAGTCCATCGTGATGACCCAGTCGTACCCGCACGCGTCGGCATAGTCGAACGCGTCAATCAGGCTCCGCCCATACCCCGAGTTGGCCGCGTGGCGGATCACGCGCACATCGTCCCGCTTCGCCAGGATCCGGCTCGTGCCGTCCGTACTGCCGTCGTCCACCACAAGGATTTCGTCATGAAACTGCCGGATTCTGTCCAGAACCGTCCCGACATACCGCCGCTCATTGAACACCGGGATCGCGATCAACAGTCGCACGCGTGGCCTCCTTGGATACTTCACAGTCCAGATAACACTGCCGGCGGCGCTTGTGGCCATGGATCGGAGCCCGCGCCGGTCAATACTAGAGGTCGCATTGGGAAGCGTCAACCTGATATCGGTGCAAACGGCGTGCCCGTTTTCGTTATCGGCCGCCGGCGTCCTCGCCGGGTTGGCAGCCACCACCGCGTGCAGTACACTCCGGCGCGGATCAGGGCCATGGAATAGCCGATGATCAGGAATCGGATGATCAGACACTCTTTGAATCGCTGCGGGATCTTCGTTCTCTCCGTCCTTGTGGCAGGGTGCTCCCCCCAGACCGCCACGCGCGCGCCGATCGCCGGCAACTCGAGTTACGTGCAGGGCGCATTGGCCTATCAGGAAGGCGACCGCGAACGCGCGCTGGCCGCCCTTCAGGCGGCTCTGCGCGAAAACCCCGACCTGATCATGGCCCGCTTCCTCCTTGGCACGATCCACAAGGAAAAGGGCGAATACCAGGCCGCCGCCGACCAGTACAAGCGCGTGGTCGAGCTCGATCCATTCGTCTATTCCAACCATTACAATCTCGGCCTGATGTATCACCTTCTGGATCGCCTGCAGGAGGCCGCCGCCAGTTATCTTCAGGCCCTGAAACTCAACCCTGCCGACCCCAAGAGCAATATGAACCTGGCCCTGGTCTACACAGCGCTCGGCCGGCCTGACCTTGGGAAGCCCTATGCCCAGAAGGCGGCCGAGGCCGACCCTCGTTCCGCCGAGGTGTATGCCAACTACGGCGTCGTCCTTGATGCGCTCGGCGAGTATCCCGCCGCCGAGGCCGCCTATCGTCGCTCCATCGAGCTCGACTCCAACCGCACCGAGACCGCCGTCAACCTGGCAGGCAACCTCATCTCCCAGAAGCGCCATACCCAGGCCATCGCCGTTTTCGAGGAAATCCTCAAGGCCAAGGACACCTCCCTCATCCGCCAGCGCTATGCGCACGCTCTGCTGCTGGCCGGCCGCTCCGAAGACGCCATCAAGCAGTTCCAGGCCGCCATTCAACAGAACCCAGCCAACTATCAGGCCTACAACGGTCTGGCCGACACCTATTTACAGCAATATCGCGACAGCGCCATGCTCGACGAGTCCAAACGCGCTGAAGCGCTGGCCAACCTGAGAATGAGCCTGCAGCTCAACCCCGAACAGCCCCGCATCGCCGCCCTCCTGAAGGAGCACTCCGGCAGTTCGCTGTTTCCCTGATGCCTGTGGCCCGCCACTTGTCCCATGGCGAGAGAACAGCTCGACATCCTCTTCGCCGACGACGATTTCGTCGCCATCGGCAAGCCCGCCGGTTTGCCGGTCATTCCCGGACGTCATGAACCGGCATGCGCCTTCACCCTCCTCGCCAGCCAGCTCGCCCTTCCGCATTCCGGCCCGGATGACCCCCGCCTGCGCGTGCTCCATCGAATCGACAAGGACACTTCCGGCCTCGTCCTTTTCGCCAGGAATCGCCCTGCCCAGCAGCACGTTTCCCACCAGTTCCAGAACAACCAAATCCGCAAGGAGTACCTCGCCATCGTGGCCGGCCGGCCCGCGGAAGAACAAGGCGAGATCAACGCCGCAATCGCTCCCCACCCCAAGATCCCCGGCCGGATGATCATCGCCGCCAAGCGGGGCAGGCCCGCGAGGACGCTGTGGCAGGTCGAAGCCCTCTACCGCCAGTTCGCCCTGATTCGAGTCTTCCCCCAGACCGGCAAGACCCACCAGATCCGCATCCACCTGCGCCACATCGGCCTGCCGCTCGCGATCGACCCGCTCTACAATCCCGCGCCACCCGGCGCCCCGGCGGGCCTGCTGCTATCGGCCTTCAAACGCGGTTATCGCGGCGACAAAGGCGAAGAAGAACGCCCCCTGATTTCTCGGCTGACCCTTCACGCCCACAAGCTGGCTTTCCGCGATATGGCCGACCGACTGGTTCAACTCGAAGCTCCCCTGCCCAGGGACTTTCGCGCCGCCATCAACATGCTCACCAAGTACGCCCGCTGACCGTCTTTCAAATCGGTTGAACGTTCGGCAATGCCCGGTTCCGTGACATATGATCTTCCCGTCATGGACATCGTCGTCGCCATCACCGGCGCCAGCGGCGCTCTCTACGCACAACGCTTCGTCCAGGGCCTGGTATCCGCCGGCGTCGATACCCACCTGATTGTCTCCCCGCTTGGCCGCCGTCTGTTGCACGATGAACTGGGCATGGAAACCGTCGATCTGCCTGCCCTGGCCGGCTCGCCCGATCATCGCATCCGCCTTTACAGCTACAACGACGTTGGCGCCTTGATCGCCAGTGGCAGTTTCATCCACCAGGGCATGGTGATCGTCCCCTGCTCCAGCAACAGCCTCGCCCAGGTCGCCCACGGCCTGGGCAGCAACCTGATCGCCCGGGCAGCCGCCGTCACGCTCAAGGAACGCCGCCGCCTGGTGCTGTGCCACCGCGAAATGCCCCTCTCGCCCATCGACGTCAACAACTACAAGATCCTGACCGACGCCGGCGCTGTCATCGCCCCCGCCAATCCCGGGTTCTATCTGAATCCCACCACCATCGGCGAGGTCGCTGATTTCGTTGCTGGCCGGCTTCTCGACCTCATCGGCGTGCCGCACGTCTTCCAGACCCGCTGGGAACCGAAATGACCGAGGCGACCGTCATTCCGCGACGCAGATCGCTGCTGGCCGACCTGACCGTTTTCGCCGCCGACATCAGGATCGCCCACAGCGTCTTCGCCCTGCCCTTTGCGCTGCTGGCGACCTTCTTGGCCGCCGCCGGCTGGCCAAATCCTGGCCAACTGATGCTCATCATCCTTTGCATGGTGACCGCCCGCACCTTCGCCATGGCCGCCAACCGCATCCTGGATGCCCGCCTCGACGCCCGGAACCCCCGCACCGCCCACCGCGCCATCCCCAGCGGCCGCCTCTCCGCCGCGTTCTACTCCGCCATACTGCTCGCCTGCGCTGTCGCATTCATCGCTGCCACAGCGCTGTTCCAAGTCCTGTACGCCAACCCTTGGCCACTCGCCCTCTCCTGGGCAGTCCTGCTGTTCGTCGGCGTGTATCCCCTGCTCAAGCGTTGCACCCGCCTGTGCCACTACTGGCTGGGTGCGGCGTTGGGCCTGGCGCCCGTCTGCGCTTGGGTCGCCATTGATGGGTCAATCGCATGGCCCCCGATTGTGATGGGCGCGGCCGTGCTGCTCTGGACGGCCGGCTTCGACATCATCTATGCCTGTCAGGATTACCATTCGGACATGGAGACCGGCGTTATCTCCATCCCCGCCCACATCGGCATTGCCGCCGCCCTTTGGGTCTCCCGCATCACGCATCTGCTTTCGGCGGCACTGCTGATCTGCCTGGGGCTGATCGTCCCGCAATTCGACCTGCTCTATGGCATCGGCGCGGCCGCCGCCACCATCCTGCTCATCATCGAACACAGCCTCGTCCGCGCCAATGACCTCTCCCGCGTCGGCCTGGCGTTCTTCACCGTCAACGGAATCATCAGCCTGGTGCTGGGCGCGCTGGGCATCCTCGACATCTTCATCCGATGATGCCCCCACCGACTCGCCCAGCCATCAGCCCGTCCTACCGGTAGTAATACCCGCGGTAGTAGTAGCTCGGGGCGCAATTGTCGTAGTAGTAATACCGCGGCGAGGGTGCCACATACACCGGGGCCGGCGCCACATACACCGGCCGCGGAGCCACGTAGACGGGCGACGGCGCGACATACACCGGCCGCTCATACACGTACACCGGCGCTGGCCTGTAGTAGCCGTACGACGGCGCGTAGTACTGGTATGACGGACGGTAATAGCCGCCGACCCCGTAGTGGTGCCCGCCGCGGCTGTAACTGAAGCCAAAATGGCTGTAGTCACGGTAGCCGTGATTACCAAATCCGAATGAAAACCCAAACGAACTGTGACGACGGTCGGCGCTGGCGACGGAAGGGAGCATCGCAAAAGCCAGCACGAACGCAAGCAGGCCTTTCATGATCGCACTCCTTTCGGACCCGTATCTTATGGCCAAACGGTTCGGCCGGTAAACTACCCGACCCGGACCTCTGTGCATAAGCTCAGACACGGTCACAACCCGCGCGTTAGCCGGAAAATCCGGACCATCCGCAACCACAGCCCGATGCGCGACTTATTCCTGTTTGGCCGGCGCCTTGTTTGCCGCTTCTTTGGCCAGCTCGAACATCTTCATCGCCAACGCCTGCTGAACGGCCTCCACATTTTCGTACTTCCCCGCCTTGATGTCCGCCGCGATCTCGGTGGCGGCTTTCTCGAACATCTTCGCCGTCTCCAGCACCTTGTCCGCCGCCTCGCCCGGCAACGCCTTGGCCATGTCCACTTTCCACTTGCCGTCCGCCTTCTTCAGGTCCATCTTCTGCGCCGAGTCCTTCCACTGCACCGTGGCGCTGTCGCCGTCGATCGTCTCTTTCGCTTCTTCCAGCGTCTTGAGCATCTCCGTCGGACCCGTCGGCATGATCTTCTTGCCCGACTCCTCGCCCCACTTCGCCGTCGTCGCATCCTTGATCGCCAGGATCGCCTTCAGCATCATCACCACCCCATCAACGCCTTTGATCTGCTTCTCATTGCCGGTGGCGGCCACTTTCGCCGCGTTCACATCTCCGGCAACAATCGCCGACGTAAAGACCTTCACCGCCGCCTTCGGCGTCGACAAGTCCGGCTCCGCGGCCCTTACGCCCGCGCCAGCCATCAATCCCATCATCACCGCCACCGCCACCATCGTACGCGTCAACATGTCTGTCCTCGGCAGGACCGCGACCGTCGGTGCTTACGCGCAACGCCGGCCGCGGCCGTTTGTTATTCCGTCATTGTACCGAGATTCAGCCACTTTGTTGCGTGAGCCACGCGCGTTTGCCAACCTTGTCCCGCTGCGGCATGATGCGTTCATGTCTCCTTGGCTCGAATCCCTCGCCGTTTTCGCCCTGGGCGCGGGCGGCGCTGCTGTCGGCTGGATGTTCTCACGCCTGAAATCTCGATGGTGGATCGCCGGCTTTTTCTTCCCGCTGGTCATTGTCCTGGCCATCGGCGCAACGCGCTGGTTTCGCGCCCTCGACTTCGTGCCCCCCTTCAGCCTTCTCGTCGCCGGCCGCCGTGAGTTCGCCCTCATGGCGATTGTCATCACCATGCTTCTGACGACCCCCCTCATGCGCCTTGGGTTCCGACGCCAGCGCATCCTCGTGGCCATCTTCATGGTCGTCTTCCTGGTTCATTCCGCCGTCATGCCCTTCCTGAGCCCCGCGCTCGTGCGCTCAAGGCTCCTGGCCATCCAGACCGAGATCAATCGCGACGGGGTCTGCATCCAGCAGACCGACTTCACCTGCGGCCCGGCCGCCGCCGTTACTGCCCTGCGCCGGCTCAACCTGCCCGCCGAGGAGGGCGACCTGGCCATCCTCATGCATACCTGCCCCGCGGCCGGCACGCCGCCCGACACCCTTGCCGACGCCTTGCGAGAGCGCTACGCCGCGGATGGCCTGATCACCGAATATCGCTGCTTCGGGTCCGTCGATGAACTCCCCCGCGACCATCCCACCCTCGCCGTCATCAAGTTCGCGTTCCTCATCGACCACTACGTGACGATCCTCCAGATCGACGATGCTCATGTCACCGTCGCCGACCCCCTCGACGGCCGAAAGATCTACACCCGCGATGAATTCGCCCGAATCTGGCGATGCACCGCAGTCACCCTCGCCCGGCCCATCCATCAGCCCTGAAGCATACCGCACCATTCCGGAGCCAATAAACGCCCGGTCCGCTCATCCGGTATCATGATCGAGCGTCTGTGGCTATTCTCACCATCAACAAAGGAAAGCACGCATGATCCACGCCATTTTCCGCCGGGCCATGTTCCGCGCCAGCGTCGCACTTCTGGGCACGTTGGCCTGCGCTTCGAGCCTCTTTGCCGCCGAGGCGAAGAAAACCGTGGTCGTCTGGTCCGAGGGCACCGCCCCAAAGAATGTGTATCCCAAGGACATCAACGGCGCCATCGCCGAAGGCCTCAAGCAGGACCTCGCCGGCTGGGATGTCGTCATCGCCAACCTCGATGACCCCGACCAGGGCCTGCCCGATGAGTTGCTCAACAAGTGCGATGTGCTGATCTGGTGGGGCCACATCAAGCACGGCCAGGTGAAGGATGCCCTCGTCGCCAAGGTGGTCAAGCGGGTCAAGGAGGATGGCACGGGCTTCATCAGCCTGCACTCCTCGCACTTCGCCAAGCCCAACAAGGCCCTCATGGGCACGCGCTGCTCCTGGGGCGCTTACGTCGGCGACTCCACCACGCTCAAGGTGACGGTGAAAGAGCCCGCCCACCCCATCGCCAAGGGCGTCAAGGAGTTCACCATCGAGCACCACGAGCGCTACAGCGACCCCTACGCCGTTCCCAAAGCCGAAGCCATCGTCTTCGACGGCGTCGCCTCCCTGAAGAACGGCAAGACCGATCCCTCCCAGCAGGGCTTCACCTGGACCATCGGCAAGGGCAGGATGTTCTACTTCCAGGTCGGCCACGAAACCAACCCCATTTTCTTCGATGCCAACATCCGCAGGATCATGGCCAACGCAGTCGAGTGGGCCGCCCCCACTCAGAAGTAGTCCCCCGATGCTCTGACACGTCAGCGGGCGAGCCACCCGGCTCGCCCGTTTGCGTTCGGTCTTCCTGATCTGAGATCACGGTTCCCGCTTCACCACCTGGTCCATCCAATCGCCAGCCTCCTTCACGTTCACCGTGCCATCCCTGTTAACATCCGCCTCCTCAAACGCTCTCCCGGCGAACGCCAGCAACTCATCCAGCGTCGCCCCGCCATCCTTGTCCGCATCCGCACGCTCCACCAGCGCCTTGCCCCAGGCCAGCGTCGGCCGGCTCCGCAATGGATCTTCGATAACCCGGTCATCCACTGGCGGCAGGAATGGATCCAGCAGCCACCCCAGGTAATCCAGCGTCACCGCCAGCGTCACGCCATCCATGGCGCCCCGCCCGAACCGGGTCCGCGCGATGTAGATGTGCTTGACCGCATCCATCGCCTCATCGCGACTGAGCTGGTTGTCCCGGCTGGGATCGATGTTTCTCACAATCACCGGCGCCAGCGGATTGGGCGGCAGCGGCCTGGTCCTTGCCGCAGCCGCCGGCCTGTTCTCCCTCGCCGCCCGGCCCTCGCGCCGTCCCCCCGCCGCGCCGCCGACCATCCTCTCAGCTATAGCGGCCACCGGCCGGCCTACCGCGGCCGCCACCTTCGCGCCGGGCCCCGCCGGCCGCGCCCTCTGTGGCTCGGGCTGCGGCCTTGGCCGCGGCCAGCCTCCGATCGGTATCCCTTCGACCTTCCCCGACAACTGGTCCAGCACCGACTGCGTCCTTTCGGTGACAAACGGTCTCAAGTCCGCCCGCGGGCGGTTCGGCGCTGCGGTCTTCACCAGTTCCTTACCCTCCGACTTGGCTATCGCCTCGGCCTTCCGCAATAGCTCCTCCAGCTCATCCATCCGCGCATGGATGCGCTGCGGCGAGAAAACGCCCGTCGCAAACTCCTTCAGATAATGGCGATACGTCTCCCGCATCCACCCGATCGCCATCACCCGCTCCAGCAGGCGATTTGTATCGCGAAACGGCCGATCAATCGTCAGCCCCGCCAGTTCCTCCATCGTCCGCCCGTAGGCCCCGAACGCCAAGTCCATATCCCACGGCACGAACGCCAGCTTCCCCGTCTTCGGATGCACATAGACGTAGAAGTTGTGCCCGTTCACCAGGATGCTGTCCATGTTGGTGATCAGCACATTCGCCGCCAGGTACCTCAGAAACTCATCCGCGTCGATGT
>CAZMXI010000024.1:8891-36320 GCA_964570205.1 uncultured Tepidisphaeraceae bacterium | reverse complement strand
CGTAACCCCCTGTCTCCCCATATTATGCCCATGCCCGGAAATTTGGGCACGCCCGTTCCGCGCGGTAGCTCTGTCCCACAAGACAAATCTCGCCGCGTCGGGTACAAAGAGACGCCATACGTTGCTAAAGGACTCAGAATGAAGGATTTGCCCAGCCCCAAGCAAGTGAACAACCCCGGCAAGCCGGGTGCCGAAACCAGACCCGTGGTCGAGGCCGCTGGAACGCCCGCCATCGATTTTGTTCGCGAAATCGTCGCCGAAGACCGGAAGACCGGCAGATACGGCGGACAGGTCGTCACCCGCTTCCCGCCCGAGCCCAACGGCTATCTGCACATCGGGCATGCCAAGTCCATCTGCCTTAACTTCGGCATAGCTCAGGAGTTCGGTGGTCGGTGCCATCTTCGATTCGACGACACCAATCCCGAGAAGGAAGAGCAGGAGTACGTCGACAACATCATGTCGGACGTGCGTTGGCTCGGCTTCGACTGGGGCAAGCACCTCTATTACGCCTCCGACTACTTCCAGCAGCTTCATGACTGGTCCGTGGCGCTGATCAAGGCCGGCAAAGCGTACGTCTGTGATTTGCCCGCCGATGAGGTCAGCCGAACGCGCGGTACGCTCAGTTCGCCGGGCAAGGAAAGCCCTTATCGCAACCGGTCGATCGAGGAAAACCTAGACCTGTTCGATCGCATGCGCAAGGGCGAGTTCCCCGATGGCTCGCGCACGCTGCGGGCGAAGATCGACATGGGGCACCCCAACCTGAACCTGCGCGACCCGGTCATGTACCGCATCCTGCACGCGCCGCACCATCGCACTGGCGACAAGTGGTGCATCTACCCCATGTACGACTGGGCCCACGGCCAGAGCGACTGGATTGAGGGCATCACTCATTCGATCTGCACGCTGGAATTCGAGAACCATCGGCCGCTCTATGACTGGTTCATCGACACGCTGCGAGAGATCGGGCAACTGCCGCCGGGCTCAAGCTATCGCCCGCAGCAGATTGAGTTTGCTCGGCTGAACCTGACGTATACGCTCCTAAGCAAGCGCAAGCTGCTCCAACTCGTGAAGGAAGGGCATGTCAGTGGCTGGAACGATCCGCGCATGCCGACGATCTCGGGTTATCGCCGGCGCGGTTACACGCCGGAAGCTGTCCGTAACTTCGCCCGCGATGTCGGCGTGACCAAGTTCGATTCCACTATCGATGTCCAGCGTCTTGAGAATGCTCTGCGCGAGGACCTGAACCAGCGTGCTCCCCGCAGAATGGCTGTACTCAACCCGCTGAAGCTCATTATCGACAACTATCCGGAGGCGCAGATTGAGGCGCTGGATGCGATCAACAACCCCGAAGATCCGTCGGCGGGCACGCGCAAGGTCCCGTTCTCAAAGGTGCTGTACATCGAGCAGGATGATTTCAAGGAAGTGCCGCCGCCCAAGTACTTCCGCCTGACGCCGGGGCAGGAGGTGCGCCTGCGGTATGCGTACTACGTCAGGTGTACCGGCGTGGAAAAGGATGCGGCCGGGAATGCGATCGCGGTGCATTGCACCTATGACCCCGCCACGCGCGGTGGCGATTCGCCGGATGGGCGGAAGGTGAAAGGCACGATTCACTGGGTATCGGCCGCGCATGCCGTTCAGGCCGAGGTGCGGCTGTACGACCACCTGTTCATGAAGCCCGACCCCGATGATGTGCCGGAGGGCCAGACGTACCTGGCGAACCTGAACCCCAGGAGCTTGGTGGTCCTGGAGGATGCCAGACTCGAGCCCAGCCTGGCCGATGCCAAGCCGGACGAGAAGTTCCAGTTCGAGCGTCACGGCTACTTCTGCGCTGACGTGCTTGATTCCAAGCCTGGGATACCGGTCTTCAACCGCTCGGTCTCGCTGAAGGATTCATGGTCCAAGGTTGAGAAGAAGAAGTAGTCAGCCGGCCATCATCTTCCACGCGAGCCTCGCGATGAGCGCCAGGGAAACCAGGATGACGGCGTAGCGGACAACGGCTTTGCCGTGGCGGATGGTCACGTGTGCCCCGAGATAGCTCCCCACGAGCTGCCCGGCGGCCATGGGGGCGGCCAGCAACCACCGCACATAGCCCAGCGCCGCGAAGGTGGCCATCGAGGCGAGATTGCTGGCGAAATTGACGACCTTGGCGTTGGCCGACGCCTCATCCAGCGGATCGTGCCAGAGCCACACGTAAGCCATGATCACGAAAGTGCCCGTGCCCGGGCCGAAAAAACCGTCATAGAAGCCGAAGGTCGCCGCAACGGCCGCGGCCAGCAGGATAGACCAAGCGACCGGCCGCTGCCGACGCGGTTCATGAGGCGGCCTGGGGCGGTAGAAGATCATGAACAGGGCGACGGCTCCGAGAAGCATCATGATCAGCGGCTCGATGTGCTTCTCGCCGATCTCCAGGACCAGCAGCACGCCGGCCGCCGCCCCAACGAGACCCGGTACGAAGGAGATGATCGCTCGCTTGCGGTCCAGCAGCGGCGAGGCGGAGAACCTGCCGAGCGACATCGCGGTGCCGAAAACACCCTGGCCCTTGTTGGTGCCCAGCGCCTCGTGCGGCGGCAGGCCGGCGAGCAGCAGGGAGGGCAGCGTCAGCAGGCCGCCGCCCCCAGCGATGGCGTCGACAAAGCCCGCGATGGCTCCCACGGCGAATAGGCCGGCCATCATGTGAATGGGAATCTCCACTCAGGCCCTCTTGCGTGATGGCAGGATGTGCTCGAGTCCGCCGATGCCCGCGGCCATGCACGAAGCAAGATAGACCAAACCGCCCGTCATCACCAGGATCGCCAGCCGCAGGAGGGCGGTGGCCTTGCCATCCGCCGGATAGAACGGGGCCTTCTGAATCGCCCAGCATGCGAGGGCCATCATTGCTGTGGCAGCCATCACCTTGCCGACGAAGCCGCCGACCTCTCTCAGGCCAAGGCTGCCCACGCGCCGGCGCAGGAGCAGCAGCATGGCCACGACCTGGATAGTGAAGCTGACACTGGTGCCCAGCGCCATCCCCCGTTCCCCCATGAACCAGATGGCCGACAGCTTGATCGACAGATCGATCGCCAGGGTAATGGTCGACATGATCAGCGGCGTGAGCGTGTCGTGCAGCGCGTAGTAAGCCCGGCTGAGGATCTGCTGGAGGCTGAATGCCCAGATGGCGGCTGAGAAAACCTGGAGCGAGGCGGCGACGAGCGCTGTGTCTGCCGGCATGAACCGGCCACGCTCGAAAAGCACCTGAACCGCCGGCTGGGCGACGATCATCAAGCCGACGCTGGCGGGAATGCCTTCCCAAAGGGCAACCTTGATGCCGCGGCGCAGGCCCTCGCGGAATTTCTTGCGGTCGGCCTCGAGTGCGTCCGCGCTGAGCTTCGGGAAGATGGCCGTTGCCAGGGCGATGGCGAAGACGCCCAGCGGGAACTGATAGAGCAGTTGCGCCCAGAACAGCCGGGCGGCCGCCCCGAGTTGCATGGGGTAGGCGTAAGAATGGCCGAACAGGGTGAAGGACTGCACATCCTCGCCAGCGGCGAGGAAGTACGCGATGGCGCGATCGAGCAGGACCGAGATCTGGAGCACCCCCGCGCCGATGGCGACGGGAATCGAGAGCTTGAGCATGCGCCTGACGGCGGGGGTCCAGAAGCTCGTCAGCTCGAAGCGAAAGCCGATCCGCCGCAGGGCCGGCAAGAGCATCGCGACCTGGATGGCGCCGGCGATCACCACGCAGGCCGAGATGAAGTAGATGGCCTTGACCTGCTGATGCGGGTCCGACAGGTTCCATATCCGGGCGGTGAGTACCGTGCTGCCGATCAGCAGCACGTTCAGTGCGATGGGCGAGGCGGCCACCAGCCCGAATCGCCGGTTGACCTGGAGCACCGCGCCGAGGAACGCGGTGGAACAGATCAACAGGGCATAGGGGAGCATGATGGCGGTCAACTTGATGGCCAGAAGGCGATCCGGATCAAGGTGGGCGAATTGGGAGATGGCCCAGAGGATCAGTTCGCCCAGCAGTGTCAGGGCGGCGACGCAGACGATCAGCAGATTGATGCTCGCGGCGGCGAAGCGATTGGCCTGAGTCCGATCCTGCTCTTTCAATGCCTGCGAATAGAGGGGGATGAAAGCGACGGACAGCGCGCCTTCGCCGAAAAGGCGGCGGAAGAGGTTGGGGATCGCAAATGCGACGGCGAAAGCGGAAGAGACCAGGCCAGCGCCGAAGTACTTGGCGGCCAGGCTCTCCCGGAGCACGCCGAGGATGCGGCTGACCAGCGTCAGAACGCTGATGAGCCTGGCATGTTGCAGGAAGGTCTTTGAGGCCTTGCCCGCCTCGGCCGCCAGCGGCGTCCCTGCCTCAATCTGTGCCACATCCTCGGACATCCGTTTCCTCTCAGGCCCGAATACGAATGGCGGCTTCAAGGCTCTGCGCTGCCTGGCGCGGGTCATCGCACGAGATCACTGCGGCGGTGACGGCCACGGCCTTCACGCCGGTTTCCATGACCTGCATGACATTGGTTTCGTTGATGCCGGCGATGGCGACAGCGGAGATCGGTATCTCCCCGGCCACCTGCCTGGCGTAGTCCAGGCCGGCCACGAAACCGCGTGTCTTGGTCATGCTGGGAAAGACCGGGCCAACGCCGATGTAGTCAGCCCCATCCAGAACCGCTTGGCGCGCCTGCTCGATACGATGCGTGGAGACGCCGACGATCCTGCCCGGACCGACGATCTTCCGGGCCTCGACGGCGGGCAGATCTTCCTGGCCGACGTGCACGCCATCGGCATCGCTCAGGACTGCGATGTCAGGGCGGTCGTTGATGATGCAGAGGATGTCGTGCCTGTGGCAGAGATCAACCAGCATGCGCGCCCGTCGAAGCAGTTCGCCGCCGTCAAGGCCTTTCTCGCGAAGCTGCAGGCAATCAGCGCCGCCCAGAATCGCCTCTTCGGCAACCTCGATCCATGGCCGGCGGCACAGCGACTCGGTGATCAGGACGTACAGCCGCACATCGGCAAATCGCCCGGCGGGGCGAAACGTCCGCGCAATGGCCTGCTCGATGTCGTAGAACCTGTAGCGCAGGGCTTCAACCAGCGAGGCGGCGGGGGGGGCGATAGTCTTCAGGGCCTCTTCAATGACCCGCAGCGCTTCGCCCAGTCGCTTGCCCGCGGCGGTGACGACGGCGGCCAGGTCTTCGCGGCGGGTTTCCGAGGCGGTCTTGTTGTCCGTGCCCACGTCACCGGGGGTATCCCGATACAGGATCGCCTCAGCGAGCCAGCGGCCGGTAGCCCCCGCCAGGTCGTGACGGACCTGCTTTAGCTGCGCCGACAACTCATCGTGATTCAATGCGAATCGCGCGTAATCTTCCATCACGCGCAGCGCCTCTCTCGCGCGGTTTGCATTTGCGTCCAGAATGCGGAAAATCGGGCCTGAGGTCATAAAGGCTCTGAGCATTATCGGCCTTTTCGGGCAATTCTAAAGAGCACCGGGCGAGAACACATGAACAACCGCAAGCGGGCTTTCATGAAGGGTTTACGGAAGATCACCGGCTCTTCCGCCGCCCGCATGTCGCGCAAGACCGGCCGGTTAGGCAAGATGCGCTTGGGAGTCTACAATCCGGCCGATATGCGCGAAGCAAACAAGATCATCTGCGGGGACTGCATAAAGACCCTGAACGACGGCCCGGAGGGCTGGGTCGACCTGGTCTTTGCCGATCCACCGTTCAACATTGGCTATCTGTATCACGGCTACGACGACCGAAAAAAGACTGAGGACTATCTGCAGTTCAGCCACGATTGGATGGCGGCGGTCTATCGCGCCCTGAAGCCCACCGGATCGTTCTATCTGGCGATCGGCGATGAATACGCAGCGGATTTGTGCGTGATCGCCCGCCGGCAGATCGGGTTCCACATGCGGAACTGGATCATCTGGCACTACACCTTCGGCCAGCAGACGAAGAAGATGTTTGCCAAAAGCCACACGCATATCCTCTACTTCACCAAACACGAGCCCGACAAAGGGCTGACCAACATCACGTTCAACGCCGATGCCGTGCGCGTTAAGTCGGCGCGTCAAACCACTTATGACGATGCCCGGGCGAATCCCAAGGGTAAGCTGCCCGATGACACTTGGTTTCTTCGGCCGCAGGAGGCTGCGCCGCATGGGTACTTCGAGATCGGGTATGACACGTGGTATGAGTCGCGCGTGTGCGGCACGTTCAAGGAACGTGAGGGTTGGCATGGCTGCCAGATGCCGATCGGGGTGTTGAACCGGATTGTGCTGGCGTCATCCAATCCTGGAGATGTCGTGCTCGATCCCTTCAACGGGTCAGGAACGACAGTGGTATCGGCGGCGATGCTCGGGCGAAAGTACGTCGGGATCGACCAGTCGGAGCAGTATGTCGCATTTGCCCGGAGCCGGGTTGAGCATGCTCTGGCGGCTGCGGAACCGCAGGAACTGCTGTTGAAGGCTTGTCCGGACAAGCGGCAGCCGCTTCAGCTTACGCTGGCGTTGGAGGCGGTAGTTGACCCGAATCGCAAGTCGAAGGTAATGACCGAGACGGATGCTTTTGGCCGGCCGAGGGTCGCACGCGGGCGGCGACCGCGAAGCGACGCTGCAGATCCCGAGGACCAGACCGCCGCGCTGGGGTAGGCGACGAAGCTCAGGCAGTAGCCGAAAACTGCTGAAACCGGCGGTACATTTCCATCCACCGCTCAGTCTCGGCAGGGTCGGCCCAGGGCGCGTATCCTTGAACCAGCGCCAAGGCATCGGCCTCGGTGAACTCGGTGCCGCGCGTCTGACAGAAGCTGAGCATCAGCCGCAGAACCCCCTCCCTTGGCCGAGCCGGGCGTATCCCTTCGATTCCCACCAGGATCGGCACGAGGCCGAGTTTCTCATCATTCCGCACGACCCAGTCGCTCGCCTTGGCATCAGGAAGAAACAGTCCCGTTTGCTCCATCCGGCGCAACATCCTGCCGCAGCGGGTGAGCACGCGGTGATACCTGCCGATATCGTGCGACCAGCCCGGCCAATCCGGCGGGTGTCCGTCGACTCGCTCGAAGACCATGATTGCATCGGTCAGGCGCCCCATCACGCGTTTTTCCATGAGCAGCAATGGCCACGCGGTCCCGATGTACTCGACCTGAAGTTGCCAGGCTCGCTTCCAGGCCCGACGAGCGAGATTGCCGATGATCTGGTCTCTGAGCCGTTCGTGCCAGGTTCTCCAGCGCGGTCGCCTGATGAGAATCCGCACCGGCCGCCCGGCAAGCTCGATCTCGCCGGCGAGCGAATCTCCGCGGTCGTTGTGTTCTAGCAACTCGAAATCGCCGGACTCGATGCGTTGCAGCAAATCCGGCCACGCGTGCCTCCATTCGTCGGGTGCAATCTGAAGCGTGCTGGCGGGCGCCATGCGGCGGGGGAATTTGGCCCGGAGGAATGCCTGGCCTGCCCAGAATCCATCGATCAGCCGGCAGTAGTAGTCATCATTTCCAAATGCCCGCATAACCTGGCGTCGCCGGATTTGGCGCTCACGCCGGTTGCTTCGCGGCATTCGTTGCGAGCGGGGCGCCAGATGTCGCCAACCCCGCAGCAGGTCAGTCAGTGTTGCGTGCGGTGCTGCGCTGGCGGCCAGATACAACAGGTCGCTCATGCATAAACCGCGTCGATGGACATTCCAGGCATCCAGGAGATGGACTTGCCCATCGTGCACCAGGAAGTTGCCCAGGTGGAGGTCGGAATGCCCCAGGCCCGCCTGCTTCATCCGGTCCAGAATGTCCACGATCTGGCGGCACAGGCGTGATCGGTGTGCCGGCGGATCGCCAACCTGCTCGCACTGATTCAGGTAGTGATCCAGCGGTGCGGACGGTTCAATCCCCCTGGTGACCAGCGCATCGCCCCTTCGGCCATCGACAACAAAGTCGGAGATCGCCGCCACCGCCTGTGGCACGGGCACGCCTGCTTCCTGCAGCCAGCGCAACCGTGTGAATTCCCGTTCGGCTGGACTTTCACGCCATAGTCGCCGCAACTGATGGCGTAAGCCACGGTGCGGGAAGAACTTGAGGTAGTGCGGCTGGCCTTGGAATTCAAAACGCCACACCTGCCGGTACGGCCGGTCCTTTACGAGAGTTCCGACGCGAGCCAAGTCCTGGAGATCATGCAGAAGTGCTTCCGCTGCCACGGCGGTTTTATAACTCAAAGCGGCCGGTTTTACATGGCATCGGATGAACATGGCGCGCCGTCAGTCAGCGTCGGGAAGCATGCGGCCGGTGCGAATGAGATTCAGGTGCAGGTCGAAACAGTGCGCCAGATCGTGGTGAATGTGGCCGGAACGCGACTTCGCCAGGTAGCGGTGCAGGTAGTCGCGGTAGGCAGGGTGGGCACAACGCTCAATGATGCGCCTGGCCCGCTGGGCTGGGCCGAGGCCTCGCAGGTCAGCCAGACCCTGCTCTGTGACGAACACGTGCGTGGAATGCTCGCTGTGATCGACGTGGCTGACCATCGGCACAATCGTGGAGATGCTATCGCCCCTTGTGATCGACGGCGCGACGAAGATGGAGAGATAGGCATTGCGGGCAAAGTCGGCGCTGCCGCCGATGCCGTTCATGGCCTGAGTCCCGCAGATATGGGTGCTGTTGGCGTTTCCATATATATCCATCTCTAACGCCGTGTTGATGCTGATCACCCCAAGCTGGCGGATGATGCCGGGGTTGTTGGACAACTCCTGCGGCCGAAGGACGATTCGGGACGCGAACTGGTCCATATCGGCGTAGATGCACTGCAGCCGTGGATCGCTGAGTGTCAGACTGCATGCCGACGCCCCGATCAGGCGGCCCTTGGTCATCAGCTCGGCTGCGGCATCCTGAAACACTTCCGTATACATGGCGAACGGCGGTATTTCGGGTGAATGGCCGATGGCGTGCAGAACGGCGTTGGCGATATTGCCAACGCCGGACTGAAGCGGAAGAAACTCCCCTGGAATCCGCCCTGCGTGCATTTCCTCAACCAGGAACCGCACAACGTGCTCCGCGATGCGGTTGCTGACATGGTCGGGCTCATCAAAGGCGGCGACCCCGTCTGGGACATCTGTCTCAACGACGCCCGCGATGCGATTCGCCTCCACTCGGGCATAGGGTCGGCCGATTCGGCCGAGGGGATGCCGAATGTCGATCGGCACACGGTGAGGGGGCCTGGACAGGACCAGGATGTCGTGCATCTCTGCTAGCCGCCGCAGGTGATGCCGGTTAATCTCCACGAAGACCTTGTCGGCATGCCGCAGATAGGTTGGCGATGCCCCGACGCTGGTCGATAGAAAGACGCGCCCGTCGGCCGTAAGATCGACAGCCTCGACGACGGCAAAGTCGATCCTGCCGAGAAACCCGTATTCAACCTGTTGCGGCACGTGGGAGAGATGCAGATCGGCAAACTCGGTCTGCTGCGCGTTGATGCGCCGCCGCATGGCCGACGATGCCTGGTAGGGCACGCGCCACGAAACGGCGTCGGCGTCGGCGAGGGCCTCATCCAGCGCGCGGCCAGTGGATGCGCCGGTGAGAACTCGCAACTGATACGCCTGGTCGCGGGCATGCAACCGCGTTGCCCGGCGAGCCAGCGCAGCAGGCACCTCCTTGGCCGCGCCGGCCGGCGTAAAGCCGGAAAACGCAACCGTAGCGCCATGTGGAATCATGGCAGCGGCTTCATCCGCGGTCAGGCACGCAAAGCCACTCCACACGCCCATGACATCATGCCCTTGAGCTTATTTCACGGCGGCGGACTGGCCGCTGGCGAGGAGGTTCTCGACGTCGCAGATAATGCGGAACCCAACATTGTACACCGGCTGATATGGCTGATACGCCAGGCGAAAACTGGCCGTCGCCCGCTTGGGCCGCTCATACCAGGAACCGCCGCGAACGACCTTGTCGGCGGTTGCCGACAGGTCGTTGCGCCCGTCGCCCTCTGCGTAGGGGTATGGACGGCAGCTCGTCAGTGTCCATTCCGCGACATTGCCATGCATGTCGTGCAGGCCCCATGGGTTGGGGCGATACTGCCCGACTTTGTTGACGACCTTGGCGCCATCGTTGAAGCGGGCGTCCTTGGGCAGGAAATCCTCGAACGGGCTCGGATTGGCGATCGGCTGCGGATTGACGCCGCTCACGGCAAGCAGCTTCATGGAGATGTCGCCCAGGTTGGCGAACGCCCCGAAGTCAGTGTCGAGGTTGCCGTACCAGAAGGGGGCATCGGAGCCTGCGCGGCAGGCCCATTCCCATTGCGCTTCGGTCGGCAGCGTGAACTTCCTGCCGGTCTTGGCCGAAAGCCACTGGCAGTAGGCCATCGCCTGCTTCCAGGAGATGCGGACCACCGGCTGGTCGGGCTCGTAAGCGGGATAGCCGGGCGTGGTGTGGTCCTTGTGGTGCTGATCGATGTAGCCGCTGTGGTGGTCCGGATCGAACAGGGAGTACTGGCGGTTGGTGATTTCACACGTCGCCATCCAGAACGGCTTCTCGACGCGGATGCGCGCCCTCGGCTGCTCATCGCGATCGCCTGTCAGACTGCCCATGACGTACTCGCCACGCGGAATCAGGACCAGGTTCAGCGTGACTCCGTCGCCGAGATCGATGGACTGGTGCGTGACAGCGCCGGCGGCTTTCTGCAGCTTCACGGCGTCATCCGGCGTCATCGGCCAGTTCGGGCAGTCAACCTTGGCCTGCTTGATCGCAGGCAAGGGCTCGGGCTTGATGAACTGGACCGGCTCGGCCTTGACCTGAGGGATGGCCTCGGGGTCTTCAGGGCGGTTGGCGTACTTGGTGCGCAGCTCGATGCGCCGCTTGTCGAAGTTGTTTGGGATCCTGCTGTGCTCGCTCCAGGTGCCGTGATCGGGGACATTCAGGTCGATCCAGGTGTAGATTCGCTCCCATGCTTCGGCGTCGAGCTTCACGTTGTAATGGCCCTTCTGAAGCATCTGGACCAGCTCGCTGGTGCTGGCGTGAAACTCCATCGGCACCTGGAGGTGGTCATCGCTCTCCGGACCGGGGCGGCGGACATAGGGATGCAGGTTGAGGTACGACGGCGTGAAGCCATGAGAGCCATTACGCGTCTTGGCGGCGAGGTCGATCGCCAGTGGGTTGGCCGCCGCGGCTTTCTGATCGTGGCAACCGACGCAATACTTGTCCAGCACTGGCTGGACCTCCCGCTTGAAGCTGAAGCCGCGCGCGGGCCCGAACCAGGGCTTGATCTCGGCGGGCTTGCGGTTGCCCGCATACAGCTTTGAAGGCACGCCGGAGTTCTGCGACTCATGGCAGCCCACGCACGAGAGCGTTTCTCCCGGCATGGCGGTGATCCACGAACGCATGATCTGAACGGCTCTGCCCTCGGCGTCCAGGGGCTGAATGGCGATCGGGGTGTTCGCGGGAATCTTGAAGGAGGCCGAGCCGTCCGCGGCCACGGGAACCGTGCCCAGGATTCGGCGAACATCCCACGGGCCCTCGACGCCCACGTTGATGTGGCCGCCCATGTTCGGATAAGCGTAGTGGAATTCACTGAGGCGCAGAGACTTCACGGTGCCTCGTGGGATGTCCCTCAAACCGTTGCCGAAGTAGATGTCTGAGACGTAGACAAGGGCATCGCGCTCTTCGGGCCGCACGCGGTCGGGAAGGACCGGCGGCGGGGGGGTCTTGCGGATCGGAAGAGGCTCAAGCAGCGCCTGGCCGGGCATCTCGTGCAGCAGCACCATGTTGTCGAAGGAATCGACCAGGTAAATGCCCCAGTTGGCCCCGCTGCTTGGCTGGCAGGAAACCAGGAAGTAATGTTCGCTCAGGGGATATGGATGCAGGAACTTCGGCCAGGACGCATTGACCAGCTCATCGCGGATGATCGGCTCGACCTTCTTGCCGTACCCGGGGATGCGCTGGACAGCGCCGTCGGCCTCGTGACGGCCCACGGCGGGATCGAGCACAACCAGTTCGCCCATGCGCGGCACGCCGTGATGGCCCGAGACGATCGCCACGACTTTGGTCGGATGGTTGGGGATCGGGCGGGCATAGAACAGCGAGTTGGGCCAGTACGAGTTGCTGCCGTAGTGCTCCATCTGGCCGGTGCCGTCAGGGTTCATGCGGAAGAGGATGCGCGTAAAGTAGTGGGCGGTGTCGGAGTACTCCCACCGTGTATACATGACGCGCCCGTCGGGAAGAACAGTGGGGCACCAGTTGTGGTCCTGGTCGAAGCAGAGCTGCCGCATGTTTGTGCCGTCGGCGTCCATGACGGCGAGATTGGCCACCTTGTCTGAACCACCCACGCAGGGCACGCCCTGGAAGGCGATGGTGGAGTCGAAAATGATCTTCCCGTTCGGCAGGTAGCAGGCGTCGTAGTTGTCGATGTCGGGCTCCTGGCCGAGGGTAACCTGTCGCAGCCCGCTGCCGTCGGTCTTGATCTCCCATATCTGGTAGCGGTTGTGCGCGCCGATCATGGAGAACAGCATGCGGTCGCCGTCGAAGTGCAGATCGACGTCGCCGACAAACTTCGAACCCTCCGGCTTGTAGAGCGTGGTGAGCTTGCCGCCGGGCGCGATGGGGCTTAGTACAGCGATTTCGTTGTCGTAGCCCTCACGGGGCAGAGAGCAATTGCCCTGCCAGTTCTGCGGCAGGCCCATCTGCTTGGGATCGCGGCGGATCAGCAGGAGCTTGTCGAAATCGAGCAGGGGATTGGCCAGCAGCGCCTCACCGCGGAGCTTCTCAATGTCGGAGGCGACCCGGATCAGCTCGTTGCCCGTCGCCTTCTCGACCCGGCCTTCAAGCTCGCTGAGCCGGCGGAGGTACTCGGCGGCCTTCGGGTAACGCGGGCCAAAGGTGCGCCCAATATCTTCCACCGCCATGCGCAGGCCGGTGAGATTGAGCTGCCGGAGCTTGGCCGTCGCATCATGCAGCCTGGAGGCGCTGGCATACAGCGTCAGCCAGCGGACATCGGTGGGGGTGGCCTTGGCCGAGGTCAGGGCATCGAGTTGCGCCTGGAGTTCGCGGCCGGCCGGGCCGGTCTCGTTAACAATGCGCCCGATCATCTGCCGTTCCAGACTTGTCTCCCCGGGGCTGGCCAACCAGGCGAGGTGGGCCTTGTTGGGCAGATCCCGCTTCATCCAGCCCGATTCCTGGGGGAAGTCTCGCTCGATCTGTTTCCACACGATCGCAATGGGGTCTTCGATCAGCGAGAAGTAGAAGCCGTGGCCGCCAGTGCGGTTGTAGATCTTGACCAGAAGCCGGTTCTCGCCGGCATTGAGGTTCAACTGAACACGGTCCTGGTCGGCTCCGGGTCCGCGAGGCACATCCAGCGAGTGAATCTTGGCGCCATTGAGCCAGACCTCGATGCCATCGTCGCTGCCGAAGCCGGCCACCATCTTGACCTGCGCGGCCGCCTTGATTGTGCGGAACAGGTAGGTCGAGACAGCGCTGGTTCCCGCGCCGGGGAGGTTGTGGACAGCGCCATCGACCCAGTTGGCGTGCTTGCGCCAGAGCGGGCGATTACGCTCGTCGCGGGCGTTCAGATCAACTTGCTTTTCTGGGAAGAGCGAATCCGAGAACTTGGCCGGCAACGGCGCGGTGGCGTACCACGGGCCAAGCGTGACCGGAGAGGCGGTCTGGGGAGACTTCTGTGCCTCGATGAAGGCGGCGCGGGTGGCGAGCATGGTTTCGGGCCATGTCGCCCTCTTCTGGTACACATTGGAGTCGGCCGCATGGGAGGCTGCCGCAAGCAGGCCAAGCATGACCAGAGAATGTGCAAACGTTTGTGCAAGATGCGCAGGCATTGATCCAACTCCGCTCAACAACCTCGGGTTCAGTCTGCCCTTATGTACCGCTCTGGCGGGAGTGCGTTACCGCGAGGCAGCGAGGCCTACATCTTCACCTTGGGATGGCTGAAGCGCAGGCCAGCGCCATCATGGTAAGTGGCGTACTCGGTGACGATCGCCCCTTCAGGGCCGGCTTTCATGAAATGCCATTCCTCCGGCCTGGCGAGACCCGCAACTTGGCCGGCTTTCAGAATGCCAACGCACTTGGTCTTGGCGCATTCCTTGTGTAGCGGCGGCACCGGCTCGGTGAACTCGGTCGAGGGCGTGCCTTCCCCAAACAGATAGATCCAGCCGTGCCGGGGTTGCCAGCCCTCGAGCTTGCAGGCCACATCGGTGGCGACGTGCTTGTGCTCGGGGATGGCCTGGCCGGGCAGGAGATAAATCTCATGCCCGAAGTAGTTGTGCTGCTTGTTGTTGACCCAGAAGATCCCGGCCATGCCGGCTTCGAGGAAATTGCCCAGGCCGAAATCCAGCGCCCAGAATTCGTCGGTCTTGAGGCGGTCGACGATGGGGTAGTCGTAGTACCGCATCATCTCGTAGTAAGCCTCTTTGGCGGCCTTGGCGTCAAATTGGCCGTTGGCGTAGAAATCCGAGTTCTTGTATTGCTTCATGGGAGCCCTCGAGGCCGCTCCAGTTGCACAGCCGGAGCTGAGCATGGTCGCGCTGCCGGCAACGATTCCACCCAGAACGGTGCGTCTGCTGATACTGCTCATAGTCACTCCTTATTTCGACTTGGCCCGGTCGCTCTTGAGCCCCTTGTATAGTTCGAACGCCGCTTCGGGCTTTTCGTTCTTGTGGACGATGGCGTAGACGGCCTGAACCATCGCGACGGGATCGTCGGCGCAGAAAATGTTGCGGCCCATGTCCACGCCGGCAGCGCCGTGCTGAATAGCCTTGTAGGCCATCTTGAGGGCGTCGAGCTCGGGCAGCTTCTTGCCGCCGGCGATGACGATGGGCACGGGCGTGCCGGCGACGACCTCGTCAAATCCGGGCTCGCAGAAGTAGGTCTTGACGAAATGCGCGCCCAGCTCGGCGATGACGCGGCACGCCAGCCCGAGGTAGCGCGAATCGCGGGCGAGTTCCTTGCCGACGGCGGTGACGCCCAGGGTGGGAATGCCGTAGCGATAGCCTTCGTTGATGAGCTGGCCGAGGTTGTCGAGGGTTTCCTTCTCGTAGGGCCCGCCGATGTAAACCTGCGTGGTGATGGCGCTGGCGCCCATGCGGATGGCATCCTCGACGCTGACGCCGATGACCTCGTTGCTCAGTTCCTTGAGGATCGTCGCGCCGGTGGAGCAGCGCATGACGACGGGCTTGTTGGCCTCCGGTGGCACGCAGGCGCGCAGGCCCCCGCGCGTGCACATGAGGCAGTCCACGAATGGGATGAGCGGCGGGATGGCCAGGTCCATGCGCTCAAGGCCGGATGTGGGGCCCATGATGTAACCGTGGTCGAACGCGAGCATGACGGTCCGGCCGGTCTTCGAGTTAAAGATCCGGCTGAGGCGGTTCTTCACGCCCCAGTCGAGGTGGGCCGAGCCGCGCAGGAAGAAGCCGGGCGTCTGCATGGGCACACCCGTCTGGAAGTCTTTTTTCTCGGCGATTTCGCCTTTGGATGCTTCAGCCATTGTTCTGGAATCCTTCGAAAAGGCCTCTAAAAATGAACGAGATGGAAGTGGCCCCGGCATCGGGCGAGCCGATGCTCTGCGTACCGATATTCTTGGCCCGGCCGAACTTCGCTGCCAGCTTACTGGTGGACTCCGCGCCGTGGGTGGCGGCTTCGGCGGCGGCCTGCAGCACGGCGGCTACACCGCCGCCGCCATTCGCCGCCTCACGCGCTGCCGCCACTGCCGGCACAAGTGCGTCCATCATGGTCTTGTCGCCCACGCGCGCCTTCGTTTGTTGCTGAAGGGCCATCAGGCCCGCTTCCAGGGCGGCCGCCAAGTCGCGGGCGTTCAGTTCCGATTTGCCCGCCGCCGGCTCGGCCATCCCGCCGATAAACGTGCCCAATAGCGGCCCGGTGGCCCCACCGTCCACGCCCATCACCGCCCAACCGATGGCCTCAAGCAGATCCTTAGCTCCGATCTGCGGCGACGACGGGTGGGCAAAGATCCTCTCGACGGTCTCCACAGCCCGCAGAATGGTCGTGCCATGGTCGCCGTCGCCGCCGACCGAGTCGAGCTTTGTCAGCAGCGCCACGTTCTCGCGAATCCGCCCGGCAGCGGCGCGGAACATGCTGACCATTTGTGAATATGTGATTGTGCTAGACATCTTGACATCTTCGATGAAACCCCGGTCTTGGGCTGCGGGTCTTGCTGTCACCGCACCGTCAGAGCCGGCGCATCGCATGGGGCATCCCACAGCGTCAGCAGTTCCTTGTCCATCTTCGCGGCGAACATCTGGAATCCGCCCATTTCCTGGACCGTGAGGAATTCGCCGACAAGGGCGCGGGCGAGCTTGATCTGCTTCTGATCCAGCAGCTTTCTCACGCTGCGCAGGACGATGTAGAGCTCCATGAGCGTGGTCGAGCCGACGCCGTTGAGCATGACCAGCAGTTCCTCGCCCGCCTGGACGTTCAGGTCCTTCAGGAGCAGCGGGAGCATGATCTCGGCGGTGCGGTCGGCGGTGGCCATCTTCTGTGCGCCCTGGCCGGCCTCGCCATGCTGGCCCATGCCGACGACCATTTCATCGGCCGGCAGTTCGGCGATGACCTGCCCGGTGCTGGGATGGGTAGCGCCGGTGACGGCGACCGCGAGCGTCGCCATGTTCTGGTTCATCTTCTCGGCGACAGCGACGACCTCATCCAGGCTCTTGCCCTGCTCGGCGGCCGCGCCGGCGATCTTGATGACCGGGAAGCAGCCGACCAGGCCGCGACGGTCGGTGCCCTCAGCGCCACGCGGGCCGCCGGAAATGTCTTCCTGCGTAAGAATCTGCCTGACGTTCAGGCCTTCCTTCTTGGCCATCTGCATGACGATGTTGGCCGTCATGACATCGCCGGCATGATTGAGCACGACAAAAAGGACTCCGGCGGGGCGGTTTGCCAGACGCAACGCCTCGATCACTCGGGGTGGGCCGGGGGCAGCGAAGATCTCGCCCGGCACGCTGATGTCGAGCATGCCCAGCCCGACGTAACCGCTCAGGGCGGGCTCATGGCCGCTGCCGCCGAGGGTGACGATGGCGACCTTGTCCTTGGACTTTTCCTGCGCCCGGACGACCAGGTTTGACCCGACGAGCTTGACCTTGCCGGCGTTGGCAAGCACGAATCCTTCGAGCAACTCGCTGACCAGGTTCTCCGGCTGGTTGAGGAACTTCTTCATCGGCATGCGGTGTCCTTTCTTCCCATAGCTCGGCTTCTCTGACCTATTTGCGCATTTCCATCAGTTCCAGGACGGCTTCCCCGTCCGTGATGAATGCCACGCGCAGGGTGTCCGTTGCGTCGAAGGGGGGGATGATGATGTTCCGGCCCTTCAGGGCCTCATCGAGACTGTCAACAACAAATGCGGCGTGGGGGGACCTTTGCACGGCTTCGTGCATCGGGCTGTCGGCCTCAAAGCGCACAAACTCGATGCGATATGGATGGCTCTCGGGGTCGGTCACGAAGACCTTGCCACCGGCGATGTAGGTTTCGCCATCGCGCACGGTCTTGGTCGGAACGCCAAAGTGATGAAACTTGCCCATGCTCATAGCCGCTCCTCTGCTGTGCGGCGGAGACCTTAGTGCAAACGATTGCATTAGGCAAGCTCTCCGCCACCATTCTGCTTCCGGTCTGCCTGCGGTTCAGGGTATTCGGAATATACCCGCCTCATCGCCGCTTACCAGTACAACGAATTGCCGACTTCGTTTTTCCAGAAGGCCGCCCTGGTCAATCCGTCATCATCACGCGGAAGCCCACGTTGTAGGCCCGCTGATAGCGCCAGTAGCTCAGCCGGAATGTGGATGTGCACCGCTTGGGTCGGTCGTACCAGGAGCCGCCGCGAACGATGAGCCTGCCGGATGCCTCGGGGTCGTCTCGGCCGCCCTCCATGCGCAGGTAGGGCCTGTCCGCCGAGAGCGTCCACTCCCAGACATTGCCGTGCATGTCGTGCAGTCCCCAGGCGTTCGGAACATATTGGCCTATATCCATAGATACGAAGCCGCCGTCGTTGAAGCGGTCATCCCGGGGAATCCAGTCATCGTACCGGTTGGGGCTGGATATCAGCCGCGGCTGAATGTACGTCTCAAAGGCAAATTCGCGAAGGCGTATGTCGCCCACATTGGCGTGTTTCGAATAGTCGGCATCGAGGCTTCCAAAGGAGAACTCTTCGGCCGAGCCGGCGCGGCAGGCGTATTCCCATTGAGCTTCGGTAGGGAGAGTGAAGCGTTGGCCGGTCCGTTCTGACAGCCATCGGCAGAAGCGCATCGCTTGGTTCCAGGAGACTCTGACGACGGGCTGCTTCGCCCGATTCAGAGGGTAACCGTGCATGCCGAACTGATAACCGTGCATGGTCTCGACGCCGCTGCCGTGGTGGGGATCAAAGGCTTCGTACTGTTCGTTGGTAATTTCGTACCTGCCTATCCAGAAAGCCTTTTCAATTCGTGCGGGGTGGGGTGGCACTTCCCACTCGCGTCCGGCCGAATCGCCCATAACGAATTCGCCCGCGGGGATGCGAACGAGTTCCAGTCTCAGCTTGTTGGTAACTTGGAGGGTTTTGCGGAAGTCGCCGTCGGCCGCCTGGCGTCGCCTCGCCTCGATCGCGTCAAACGGCCAGCCTGGGACCGAGAGCGCTGGATGAATGGCCCGGGCGGCATCCGTTTGCCCGGCCGGCGAGGGTGAGACATAGGTTGCCCGGGCGGGGATCTGCTCTGGGTCATCATCCACACCGGTATACCGCTTGAGGAGTTCCCGCTTTCGGGCTGCGATGGGCCGGACTGCCTTCTCGCCGACCATTTCTGTCCAGGTGCCGTGGTATGGGGCATTCAGATCGATCCATGTGATCAACCGGTCCCACGCTTCCTCGTTCAGTCTCACGCCGTAATGGCCCCGTCGTAGAATCTGAACCAATTCAGTGCTGTCGGCATGGAAGTCCATGGGCGAGAGGAGGTGAATGTTGCTTTCGATGCCCGGCCGCCGCACGAACCGGTGCAACTCGGCGTAAGCAACGGAGAACTTGCCGCCGATAGATGGATCGACATGGCCGGCAATGCCGGTGCTCCAGTCGGTGATCATCTGGTCGCCGCGAAGGCTGGCGAGGGGCTTGCCATCGGCGGTTGGCGTTCCATCGTGGCAGCGGATGCAGTGCGCATCCAGAACGGGTTGTACTTCGCGTTGGAACGCGAAGCCTCGCACGGGGCCGCGCCAGGGGTGAATCTCAGCCGGCGCCTTTCGCGCGGCCATGGTATGAACGCTTGGTGGTGCGCCGTTCTGCGATTCATGACAGCCAATGCAGGAGAGCGTCTCGCCCGGCATGGCGGTAAACCAGGATCGCATGAGCTGGAGGGCTTTGCCCTCGCCGTCCAGCGGTTGGACGGCGATCGGGGTATTGGCAGGGATGCGGAACACAGCCGACCCGTCGGTCTCCACCGGCACCGTGCCCAGCACACGCTTGATGTCCCATGGGCCATCCATGCCGATGGATCCGAGCAGCCCGCCCATGCCGCGGTAGCTGAAGTGATAGGTGAATACGCGGAGCTTCTTCACCGTGCCGCGCGGAATACCCTTCAATCCGTCGCCCATGTAGACGTCGGTGAGATAGACCAGCGCATCCTTGCGTTTGAGGTCAACGCGATCGGGGATGGATGGCGGCGGGGCGGTCTTGCGGACAGAAATCGGCTCGAACAGCGCATGTCCCGGCATTTCCTTCAGCAGGACCATGTTGTTGAAGACATCGACGAGGTAGATGCCCCAAGGCGCATTCGCGCTGGGCTTGGCCGAAACGAGGAAGTACTTGTCGCTGAGTGGGTACGGATGCAGAAACTGCGGCCAGACGCCGTCGGTCAACTGATCGCGGATGATCGCCCGCACCGGGGCTGATCGCCCCGGAATCTCGTGGACAACCGGTTCGGCCTCCTTTCTTGCCCTGGCAGGATCGACGATCAGCAACCTGCCGGATCGCGCATTCCCATGGTGCCCTGTGGCGATGCCGACAATCTGCGTGGGATGGCCGGGAATCGGCCGGGCGTAGAAGAACGAGTTGGGGAAGTAGGAATTGGTGCTGAGCAGCGCCATCTGCGTGGTGCCGTCGGGATTCATGCTGAACAGGCGGCGAGAGTGGGCGTGCGGCAGGTCGGTATATTCCCAGCGCAGATACATGACCCGGCCATCGTTCAGCACGGTGGGGCACCAGTTGTGCTCCTGGTCCACGGTAAGCTGGCGAATCGAGCCATCCCGTTCCAGCAGGTAGGTGTTGGTGATGTGCGAGCCGCCGTAGACGCAAGGCACGCCAATGTAGGGGGCTGTGGAAGTGAAGATGATCCGGCCGTCGGGCAGGTAGCACGCATCGTAGTTGTCGATGTCCGGCTCGTGGATGAGCGGCAGCTCGCGAGGCTTCGCACCGGGATTGAGCATCAACTCATGCACCTGCCACCGGCCATTGTCGCCGGGCATCGAGAACAGGATGCGATCGCCGTCAAAATGCAGATCCACATCCCCCACAAACCTTCCGACCGGTGGCACATAGAACGTGGACAACCGGCCCTCGGGATGGACCGGTGAGAGGATGCAAAGGCGATTGTCGAATCCGGAAGTGCTCAGGCTGGAGTTGCTTTCCCAGTTGGCGGGAAGGCCGAGGTTGGCCGCGCTGCGCTGGACAAGAAGCAGTCGGTCGAACTTCATCAGCGGATTGTCCAGCAGGGCGGCATTCCGCAGCTTCCGAAAAGCATCGGTTACCTGTGCCAGCTCATCGCGCTTGGCGGGATCCGCGGCCAGGCGGTCGTGAGATTGCCGGAGGCTGTTCAGGGCCTCAATGTACTGAGCGGCTCTTGGATAGGCAGCGCCGAAGGTTCTGCCCAGATCATGGATAGCGAGGGTGAGCGAAGCCCACTGCTCGGCAGGGATGCCCGGGCCGGTGGCCTGGGTTGCCTGCTGAGCGATGCTGATCTTCTGCCACTGCTCTGGATCGCCCAGATAGTCAAGGATGTTGGCGGCAAGTCGTTCGAGGTTGGCCCGATGGGTGTTGGCACCGTCGGCGTAATGTGGCAGGCGCCAGCCCATGACGATGATCCGGCCTCTGCCGAGCTGATACTCGACCAAGGGGTTTTCCTCGGCGGAACCGGCCCGCGCCAGGAGCATGCCGGTGGTCGGGCCGCCCGAGCCATGGAAGTCGGAGAATGCGGGATAACCCGCGCTGGTGATCGGAATAGGCCCATCATCGAACGGACCGGAGCCCTTGAGGCCGGCGAAGATCGGGTGTTTGGGTTGTTGTGTGATCAGGCTCGCGGTGTAGGAATCCCGGCCACCACGCAACACGCGTGGCCTGGCGGGCTCAACGCCCATGGTGTGGACCACCGACAGGGCAGCGCCCGAAAGCAGGAGGCCTCCGCCGTCGGCGACGTACTTGCGCAACATCGGAAAGGACCGAGCGCCCGAGACCGCGGTGGGCTGGTCCGTGTCGCCTTCGTGGTACCAGAGCACCCGGAAATCCGCGAGCGCCACGGCCTGATGACGGCCGTTCACGAATTGCCCATCGGTGGGAACGAAGATCAGTTCGGCATTGCGCAGCTTCGCGGCCAGCGCCGAGCCGGCGCCGGCTTCCGCACCAAGTTCATGGGCAGGCGTCGCCGCCGCCAGATACCCCACGCGGTATTCGGCCGCGGGAGCGTGCCTCACGGCAGCGAAAGCGATGGCCGCCAGAGCCAGAATGGCGATGTGCGGAAACCTGCGCGACGTGTTCATGCCCGCCAGTCTAGCCTGACCCGTTGCGCAGCCCAAGCCGTCGCGCCGCGATTGGCGGTCTCACCATTGTGCTTCTTCGAACGGCGACGATGGCGGCCGGGTCTTGGGCTTGGGAAGCAGGCCGAGCATGGCCTTGATGAGCGTGGCGTCGCCGGGGCCGCTGATGCGGGTGTTCAGCGGCGAGCCCTTCAGGATCGTGAGCTGCGAAGCGTGAAGTTCCTGTCTGCTCGCGGCGATCCCGGAGAATGCTCCCCTGGAGTAAACCTGCGGCGTGAGGAGCTGCATGTAGCCGCTGGGCTGATGGATGGCCAATGGCGCGCCGCCGGGGTCCACCTCGACCAGCGCATTGCGCGAGGCGGCGGCCAGCACGATGGCCGGGTGCTTCTCGGCTGCCTCCATGATCGCCTCGATATCCGAATAGGGAACGGCCGGCCGCGCCGCGTCATGAACCAGCACGTGGGTGCACTCGGAGGCGATGGCGCCGGCGGCGGCCCCAAGCTGATCGGTCCATCGGGGTCCGCCGCTGAGGACCTTCACGCCGGAGAAACTCAGGTGGGGACCATATTTGCGTTTGGCCTCGTCGAGTTCTGCGGGCTGAAAGCAGATCTGGACCTGCCTGACGTTATCCCGATTGAGAAAGAGCTCGACGCTGCGGAGCAGGGCTTCTCGGCCGTCAATCTTGACAAAGGCGCCGCCGGCTTCGTTGCCCTGGCCGGGTGGTGCGGCGGTGAGCAGAAGAACGCTGAATGTGGCCATCAGTTTGCTCCGTTGGAGGTCCAGGCCCCATCTTGATGGCTTGCCGGGGGCTGTCAAGCCGGCAGTTTTGCCGATTCACGGCCGGAACCGGTACAATCAGGCGATGATTCTCGCCGGGATTGACGAGGCCGGTTACGGCCCGCTGCTGGGTCCGCTGGTCGTTGGGTGTTGCGCCTTTGAGGTGCTGGATGCTCCCGTCGACGAGGAACTTCCGTGTCTGTGGCACCGGTTAAGGCGGGTGGTGACCAAGAACCGGGACCGGAAGGGCCGTAAACTGCACGTGAACGACAGCAAGGTCGTCTACTCGCCGGCGATGGGCCTGAAAGAACTGGAAAGGTCGGTACTGAGTCTGGCGGGGGCGGTATACGGGGCGGCCGATACGCTGGATGGATTTCTTGGGCTGGTGTCGCCGGACGTGGTGGGGCAGCTTGCGGAGTATCGGTGGTATGCGATGTCGGCCGGGGAGCGTTTCCCGATCGAACAGGAGGCGGCGGCGGTGCGAATCATGGCCAATGCGCTCCTTGCGGGGATGGAAAGTTGTGGAACGCGGTGCTTGCACCTGGCAGCGCGGGTGGTTCTTGAGAGACGACTGAATGAGATGCTGGAGCAGACGCGGAACAAGAGCAGCGTGCTGTTCTCGACAGCGGCATTGCATCTGGACCATTTGTTGCGGACATACGGCGAGCGCGACCTCGTCGTATTCTGCGACCGGCAGGGGGGGCGGGAGCACTATGGGCACCTGCTGCGACTGATGTTCGAAGACTGGGCCCTGGAGGTGGTCTCGGAGGGCGACCAGGGCAGCGAGTACCGCATGCGCCGCAGCGGAAAATGCGTGCGGCTGTTCTTCCGCGAGAAGGCCGAGAGCCGCTGTATGCCGGTGGCGGTGGCGTCCATGATGAGCAAGTACGTGCGAGAGGCGCTGATGCGGCGGTTCAACGCCTGGTGGCGGAGCGTTATGCCGGAGTTGGAGCCGACGGCGGGGTACTACACGGATGGGATGCGATTCCTGAGAGACACTGAGCCCAAAAGGGTGGAGCTGGGAATCAGCGACCATGAGCTGATCCGCAGCAGATAGCCGGCGGAACGCCCCATCAGGCATGGCTGTGGAGGAAATGCTCCATCAGCGTGTCGCCATGCTCGATATGCAGGCCCGCGGCGGCGGCCGCCGGCTCGCAGAACGGGCGGGGGCTAAGGCCGTGGATGCCGGTGCCGGCCATGGCGAAAATCGTCGGTTCATAGCCATGCTTGCGCGTGCGGATGAGTGTGGGATGATCGGGCATGACGAGGATGCGCCATTCGGGAAACGTGCGCAGCTTCTCCAGTACCGGACCGACGATGTGCTTGTCGATGTGCTCGATGGCCGCCACCTTGGTCTTCCAGTCGGCCTGGTGGCTTGCTTCGTCGGGGGCTTCGACATGCGAGAAGACCAGATCGTAATGATCCAGCGCCTCGACGGTGGCGCTGCCCTGGCCGGCGTAGTTGGTGTTGTGAAAACTGGTCATGCCGGGGACATTCAGGCATTCCCATCCAAGAAGAACGGCCAGCCCGCGAAGCAGGTCGACGGCGGTGATCACCGCGCTGCGCCGCACGCCGAACTTCTCGGCGAAGGTGGGCATGGCGGGGGCGTGGCCCTGGCCCCAGAGCCAGATCTGGGATGCGGGGTTCAGCCCGTTTTCGAGCCTGGCCTGGTTGATCTCGTGCTCGGCGAAAAGCTGGCGCGATGCCTCCATGATGCGGTTGACCAGCTCGGCGCCCTTGCCCTGCGGCAGGTGGTCGGCCGCGGGCAGCTCCGGGATTTCGTGCGGCGGCGTGGTCGTCAGGTCAAGCTCCGCGTGACCGCGGTAGACCAGCAGGTTTCGGTAGCTGACGCCCGTATGGAACTCAACGCCGGGAATGAGAACAATCTGGGAGAGATCCTGGATCAACCGCTTCGCCTCGGCATCACTGATGCCGCCGGCGGAATGATCCTTCATGATCCCGTCGGAAATGGTGACCAGGTTGCAGCGGAAGACCCAGTCGGTGGGGGCGAGCGGTATGCGCTGGGCGGCCGCTTCGAGCGGCGCCCGTCCCGTGTGGTACTTGCCGGGGGCATAGCCCAGCAGGCACATGGTGGCCACGTCGCTGCCGGACTCAAACCCCTCGGGCACGGTGCGGACGGTGCCGATGCGCCCTTCGAGGGAGACGCGGTCCATGTTCGGGATGCGGGCGACCTCGAGGGGCGTTCTGCCGCCAAGCTGCGGCAGCGGCTCGTCGGCGGCGCCGTCGGGGATGATGATGGCGTATTTCATGGCGTTCAATGACCCGGACCAGTTGAGTGCGATTCGCTGACACTATCTTATGAACCCGAGGCGGCGTTGGGAAACTCAACCGGGAGCGAATCGCTCAGCCGGCCACAAAGCCGCGGTAGCATACGCAGATGCCGAGCGTCAGCGGATGCTGCTCGACCCGGCCAAAGCCGGCGGAGCGCATCATGTCGAGCATCTGCCGGCGGCCGATGAACGTGTTGACCGATTCGGGCAGGTAGCGGTAGGCGCCGGTGCGGTCGCGGCTGATGAGCGTGGCGGTGCGGGGGAGGACCCGGCGGAAGTAGAAGTTGTACAGGCCGCGAAGCATGGGATTGGTCGGCAGTGAGAACTCCAGGATGACCAGACGTCCACCGGGTCGCAGAATGCGGCGAAACTCGCGCAGAGCGGCCGCCGGGTCGGTCACGTTGCGGATGCCGAAGGCGATGGAGACCACATCGGCCGAGGTGTCGGCGAGAGGAAGGGCGAGTGCGTCGGCATTCAGATAGTGAATTGAACTGATGAAGCTGGGCGGCGGGTAGTGCTTGGCGTTGCCGGGGAAGTACCGCCGATCCGCCTTCGCGCGGGCGAGAGGCAGCATCTCATGTGTGAAATCGATGCCAAAGACCTGGGCTCGGCCGAGAATGGCGCGCCGCTGTCGACCAAGACCTTGCGCCAACGCCATCGTGAGGTCTCCCGTTCCGCAGGCGACATCGACGACCACGTCATCGCGTTGAAGGGCCGCCAGGCGCACGGCCTTCCGCCGCCATCGCTGGTCCTGCCAGAGACTGTGGATGCGGTTGTTGATGTCATAGCTGGGGGCGATGGCGGCGAACATGCGCTGAATGCGCGTGCGCTTATCGGCCACCGCGTGGGGATTGGCCAGCAGCCGCTCGGTCCAGACGCCGTCCGCTTGCTCTCTGGGCATGGGAGGCGATTATAGATGCCGGTATAATCAAGCTCCACGGCATGAATCGCCGACAAACGGCAACTGGCGACGAACAACTGGCGACTGCTCCATGAATGAACTGATCTGGATCAACGGCGAAGTGATGGACCTGTCCGAGGCGCGCATCAGCGTTGAGGACCGCGGTTTCCAATTCGCCGACGGCGTGTACGAGGTTGTCCGCATCTACAACGGCCGGGCGTTTACCCTGGCAGAGCATATGGCGAGGCTGGAGAGGTCCTGCGGCGGCATCGGGCTGGCGATGCCGATGCCCGTGGGCGATTTGGCGGGCGAAATCGAGCGGTTCATCCCGAAGTCCGGCGTGACCGAGGGCATGGTCTATCTTCAGATCACGCGTGGGGCGGCAGCGCGCAATCATGTGTTTTCGCAGTGCCGGCCGACCTTGTTGTTCTACACGAGGTCGCTTGAACCGGCGTCGGCGCCCGGGCATGCGGCCGGCGTCAAGCTATGGGCCGTGGCGGATGAGCGATGGAAGCGGTGCTGGATCAAGTCGATCGCGTTGCTGCCGAACGTGCTGGCCAAGAACACCGCGGTGGAGCGGGGCGCTGACGAGGCCGTGTTTGTGGAGGATGGACTGATCAGCGAGTGCTCGACGAGCAACTTCTTCGCGGTCCGTGCGGGCCGGCTGATCACATGCCCCGTGGGCCCGAAGGTGCTCCCGGGGGTCACTCGCCTCGTGCTGCTGGAGGTTGCCCGGCAGCTCGACGTGCCCGTGGAAGAACGGGCACTGAGCGAGGCCGAGGCGATGAGCGCCGATGAACTGTTCATCACCAGCACGACTCGTGAAGTGTCGTGGGTATCCCACCTGAACGGCCGGGCGGTCAGGCCTGGCCATTGCGGGCCGGTCTCGCTGATGCTGCACCAGGCTTACCAGCAGCGCGTCGTGCGACAAACGCATCAGTAAAGGACAAATCAAGAACCTGCCCGCGCGCCGGCCGGGGCGGGCGTGTGCCGGTTTGGGAGGGGCGGGCGCTTACATGCGCGGATCTTCTCTCTCGATGTCGACATCTTCCTTCAACTGGTTCAGCAGATCCACATAGTCCGCGTCGTCCAACTCGAACCAGTCGGGGATGGCGGCGATCGAGCAACCGCGCCGTTCGGCCAGTGCCTCGATGATGCGCTGACGCAACTCCGGGTCGATGATTTCGCGGATACGAATCATGACCGCATTGTACCGCCAGACCGCGACGGGCGAACGAAGAAAATCGGGCCGCGCGCCGGCCCATGGGTTCTACAGGCCGGCCGACTTCATCGCCTCGGCCGGCGCGGCGTTGTCGTGGATCACCGCGTTGAATGCATGCACGATCTGCGCGATCTTGGGGAAGCCCCACACATTGCGGCCCACCGTCATGCCGCTGGCGCCGGACGCCACCACGCCGCTGGCGATCGTCAGAGCGGCGTCGATCGTATCGGCCCTGGGCCCGCCGGCCGCGACGACGGGCACGCCGCACTGCCCGATCGCCTGGCGGTAGGTTGTCGGGTCGCCGGTATAAGGCGCCTTGATCACGTCCACGCCGACCTCCATGGCGCAATGGACAGCCCAGGCAACATCCTCCGGCGTGTGGGAGACATGTGCTTTGCCATCGGCCGAGAACGGACGGGGATAGATGTGCAGAATAAGCGGCAGGTCCCACGCATGGCACTGTCGTACCATCTGGGCAACACGGGCAAGATGGCGAACTTCGGTAGGCCCGCGAACTAGGGCAACCGTGGCAAATGCATCTGCCCCCATGCGGATAGCATCCTCCGGGAGGGCCA
>CAZMXI010000024.1:0-8881 GCA_964570205.1 uncultured Tepidisphaeraceae bacterium | reverse complement strand
CGATGGTCTCATCCATTCTCCCGAGATAGCTCTGCAGGATGAACGGAACCTTGCCGGCCAGGGCGGGCCAGAAAGCGCTTGCCACGCCTTTCTGCATGGTAATGGCATCCGGGCGACCGGCAACGATGGCTTCGAGCGTGGCGGCCATGTCTGCCAGGCCCGCAGGCATGTCCCGCTGATAATTGAAGAAATGATCCACCGCGATCGAGCAGAGCCTGCGCGAGGGGTGAGCAAACAGCCGATTCAGCCGAACCTGACGACCAAGGCCCATGCAATTCCTCCATGATCAGAAGCATCGAAACGAGACTGTAGCCGAAAACAAGGCTGGCGAGAACAGCCTCTACAAGCCGTGAATGTTGCCTATCTTACGCACGGCCGCCAGGTGGGCCGCAACGAATCCGAATCGAACTCGTGTAATCGGGGAAATCGGGTTGCTTACATGTGTATTTGTGGTATTAAGAACCTGTTGAGGGCCAATTCGTCGTAGCTCGAGGGCTATCGCGCCGGTTACTTGGTTTCATTTCTGTGCCGGTTGGCGTGCGCGATGCCTTAATGCTCGTCAATTGTCCGCCGGTCCGGCGTATCCGAACTGGCGTGTTGTTCGTACGAGTGGACGAAATGGTGGTAAGTGGCCGTTTCCCCGCGGCCCACACCGCACATCTTTTTATGTCAGGAGAGGGATTATGCGAAAGTCAGTGAAGAGTATGTTGGCGGCGGCGTGCTCGCTCGCGCTGAGCGGCTCGCTGTATGCGGATCCGGGCCTCTTTGATGGAAGCATGGATCTGAGCAAGTCCGAATCCGATCCGGCCGCGGCGGGTTCGGTTGTGTACGATGGCAGCACCTACGTCGTCAGCGGCGGTGGTGGAGACTGGTGGAGCGACGGCGAGCGCGGGCACTTTGTCTACAAGGCGATCACGGGCGATTTCCGCCTTGAGGCCAACATCAGCAATCTTCGGACGGCTGATGGGTACGAGGGCGCCATTCAGGAATGGGCCAAGTTCGGCTTGGCGTTCCGCAACACGCTCGACACCGGCGACGACACGCTGTCGACGGAAGTGAATGCGATCATCGCCGCGATGCGGCCGGACCGGCTGGGCGCGACGTTCCAGTTCCGCGATGATGCGAACGGCGGCATGGGCGACAACACGACGACGGGTATGCCTTCAGTGGCGCAGAAGCTCGCCCTTCAGCGCATTGACAGCCCGTTTGGCTACTATGTTCAGGGCTTCATCGACCGTGGCGCGGGCTGGCAGACCATCGGCAGCCGGTTCATGGCCAACATGAGCGATTCGGGCTACGTGGGTCTGGCCGTGATCTCGCATGACAATGGAGTTCCGGACTATACCGATCCCCCGACGCCCGACCCGACGGCCAACCTGGTTTCGGCGGACTTCTCGAACGTGCAGTTCGTGGACCCGGTCGCGCCGACGAGCTTCAAGAACGTGCCGGTCACCGCTGCCCTGCGGACGAACGTGGATGACCTGCGTGACCCTGGCGTCATGATCCACGCGATCAAGCGCAGCGCTCCCTGGGACTGGAACACGGCCGACCAGCTCCTGCAGACGGGCACGATCAACGCGCCTGGCACTCAGGAGGGCTCGCGCCTTGACCAGGTGGTCAACCTGTTTGACACGGACAACCACGGGAACTTCTCCGGGCCGGAAAACATGGAAAAGGCCTTCCCGGGCATCGACGCGGATGGCGCTGATGTGAATCAGTCCGGCGGCGCCGGCGGCGACGATGACAACGACTTCGCCTGCGAAGCGACGGGCTACATCGCCCTGACGGCGGGCTGGCACCGAATCACCGTCCGCAGCGATGACGGCACGATCATCAAGATCGGCGGCGTTGAGATCGGCCGCACCAATGAGTGGCAGGGTGCCGGCGACAACTGGGACTTCATCTTCACGGTGGAGTCGGATGGCATCTACGACTTCCGCGCGTTCATGCTGGAAGGCGGCGGCGGCGCATCGTTCGAGCTGTCGGACTTCGACGGCGCGAATCGCGTTCTGCTGGGCCTTGGCGACGGCATGAAGTTCGGGCAGTCGTACGCGGTGCCCGAGCCAGCGACCCTCAGCATGCTGGCCGTTGGCGCGCTGGGGCTCATGGCCCGGCGTCGGAAAGCGTAATTCGCTGAGCCACTGTCAGCGATAGCAGTCAAAAGCCCCCGATCCGGATTGGACCCCTCATCACCGGATCGGGGGCTCTTGCTTGCGCGGCCGCCTTCAGAAAGGCGGTTCAGAACTTCCAGCCCAGGCCGAGAATATAGCGCACATCGTTCTTTTCAGCGCCCGGCGCGGGCGTGGCGTCGTGACGAAGTTCGGCCTTGACCTCGCCGAACATGTTTTTGACCAGCGTGAAGCGAACACCCATATCCGTGTTCAGGTTGAAATCGCCGAGGTCCTCGACGCTGGGCAGGTATTCCAGATTGTGGAACAGGGTGACATCATCGCTCAGGCGGCGATCGTAGTGGTACGCGAAGCGGGCGGCGAAATGACTCTCGCTCTCGTCGGAGTTCTCGTACTTCTCATAAACCCAGTTGAGGCCCGCCTCGGTGAAGAAGTTCCATTTGGGCGACTCGTGCCATTGATAGCCTACGCCGCCGCCGGGCGCCAGCCGCAGGTCGAGTTCGGCGATCCGGTCCCGCTCGACCGTGGTGATGCCGTAGGCGTAGAACTTCTTGTTGAAGAAGTAGTCATATTTGCCCATCAGCAGCCAGTTGTCGGTGGTGACGACCATGTCGCCGGTGTCGGGGTCCTCCTGGCGGCCGTAGAGGTAGGTTGCCTTGAGGGTAATCCGATCCATCGTGGCCCGGCGCATGGCATCCAGCGTCATGCCGAGGCTGTCGGTGTCGGTGTTGCCCCGCGTGAGCATGGCGTTGGCGACGATCGAACCGGTCCAGACGACGGGGGGCGCGGCGGGCGGGTTGATCTGCGTAACGCTGGCAATCGGCACGCTCTGAGCTTTGATCTCGGGGCTTCCCGCAGTGGCGATCTGCCCGTCCGGAGCGGCGGCAACCGGCTGCTTGAGCACGCTGCCATCCTTCAGGTGCAGTTCGATGGCCTTGTCAGTGGAGAAAGTCTTGACGGCGGCCATGTCCACCGTCACTTCGCCGGCCACGGCCGACTTGATCGTGAGCTTGCCGTCGGTGGCGCTCACGATCGTCCCGGTGAGCCGGTCTCCGTTACTGAACAACACCTCGTCCGCCAACGCCGGCGAGCCGATCGCACAACACAAAGCCAGGAACTTCGCGGAACGTCGCATGGGTTCATCCTTCCCGCCGAAATGGCGATGCAAAAACCAGTGCCGGCGCCGGGGGCGGTATACAATCATCGTGCCGGCAATCGCGGCGGCCGAACATCGGCCCTGCCACGGCCACAATGGGCCAGCGCGAGTGTATCCAGACCGGGTCCGGCCTGCAAACACCTGCGTGACAACCGGCGGACATGCAACGCACGTCCTGCTTGTCAGGTCAGGGTGAATGACGCGAGCGGGGATGCAAAGAAGTTGTTGTTTTCCACGGCCTCGATCACACTGTCGAGCGAATCGACCCGGAACAGAATGTAGTAGTCTCCTGCATCCGCTTCGCCCAGCCCGGGCAGATCGGCCCATGCGGCCTTCACTGTCATCTTCCGGCCGGCCGCCAGACCGTCGAATTCTCCTGAGAAGACCGAAAGGTCGTCGTTATCCCAGGAGCGATCGCGCGACAGGCGCATCTCCACGGCAAACGGACCGGCAGCGGCCGAGCCCTGGTTGATGATGCTGCCGCTGGTCGAATAGGGCTTGTTGCCGCCGCCCGGCATCCAGCGCACCGCTTTGGTCTTCAGCAAGAGCGGCACGAGATCAGCGCCCTCGGGCAGGGCAGCGTCGGCGATGGTGATCGCCGCGGAACTCGTGGCCGCATCCGGCGACAGCGTGTAAGCCCTGTTCCTGGAGAGGATAAACTGGGCAACCTCGTCCGGTTCGACGCGCTTGTCGACGAGGGGGACGATATCGACATCGACGAAAACCTCGCCGGCGGGGATCGTCACCGCATTGCCGGGCTTGATGTAATCGGCGCCCTGCCTGGCAGTGCCCTTCATCTTGAAACGGACAGTGACCGGGCCGGGCGACGCCTGGTCAAGCGATATCCGGAGGGTGCCCCGGTCGGCGCCGGGTTCGGCGGCGTCGGCATCGACCGCCTCAACGCTTACGACGGGCTCGTTATCCGAAACCTGAACGGACGCCGCGCGCCCCGCCGCGTCGGCGGCAAGCGCATACGCCTTGTTCGGAGCGAGCGTGATGAGCAATGCTTCGGGCATTTCGGCCTGAGCATCATCCACGGGCGTCACCACGATGTCCACGAACGACTGGCCGGCGGGAATCACCACTGTCGTGCCGGCCAGCGCTGTGCCGCCGGCGGACAAGAGGTAATCCCCTTTGAGGCCGTGCTTCGCCGTGCCGGACCGCTTGAACTTGACGGCTAGGTCGCCGTCGGTCTTGTCGCGGCTGACGCGGATGGTGGCAGTCTGGGCGTCGCCTTCCGTAACGGCCGCGTCGGGCAGCGATTCGATCGTCAGAACCGGCAGCGGTGCGGCCGGGGCAGCGCCACCGGTGACGAAATCGACCTTGACATTTGCCCCGTCCACCAGGACGTTGTTGAATTCGATCGGCTGCGCGAGTCCGCCGCCGCTGGCCACGACGTTGTAGGCGCCGTCGGGCACGGCGAGGCTGTACCCGCCGGCGGCCCACGTGGTGGCCTGGAATGGCGCACCGCCGCCTACAGGGGTGGCCACGATGGCAATTCCGCCAAGGCCTTCGCCGGGTGTATAGAAGTTGTCCTTGGCCACACTGTCGCGAAAGGCCACGCCGGTGATGTAGTTGGCATTCGAGGTGAAGAAGTCGATGGTGCCCACGGCGGCGCTGCGAGTGCCGAACTTGCCGCTCAGCAGGCCCGCGCCCGCCTCATTGCGCGTGCCGCTCAACATGATCTTGCGATGCCCGCGGCCGACCACCTCAAAAGCTGACGTGAAATCCTTGAACAGCAGTTGATGGAGCTTGTCCGCCGCTGACTTGTTCAACGCGCCGGAATGGCTGACCCATGCGTTGTTCTCAGCGACGCCGCCGACGCTGCCCCCCGCCTCGTCCGCCACGCGCTGCGATGGGTCTCGCCCGTCCGAGCCGCGGTGGTCGGCAGGCAGGCTGTCGAAGTTCGCCAGCAGGTCGGCCGTGTGCTTCTGGGCGGCGCTGGTGGCGAAGAGGTTGATGGCGATCGGTTCGCGCGCTTCGTCGCCGAGGGTCCCCGGTGCCAGACCCTCGTTCAAGTCGATGCCGAATCGTGCCGCCTCGGCCGCCGGGTTCAGCCTGGCGCGGTTGATCAGCTCGATCATATACTGATCAAGGGCGGTGGGTTCCGCCGCCGACAGCAGCATCCGTGTTTCCATCGGTTCCACGTGCGTCCGGAATCGCATGCGATCCTCCGAACTCGATCATTGGGCTGGTCCTCGCGACCGACATGACGTGCCTTGGCCGCCGCACATTCTAGGCACAGCCCTTTACGTTCGGTAAGTTGAAAGTGGGAGGATTGCGATGGCCAGGCTTCATCTCATGCTCGGCACGGTGGTGGCGGTTACATATCTGTTCCATGTCACGACGGCCAGGGCCGAAATCGTGGACCGCCGTCCACGCCTGATCGTGACGACGGACATCGGCGGCGACCCCGACGATGAGCAATCCATGTGCCGGCTGATGCTGTATGCCAACGAGTTTCAGATCGAGGGGCTGATCGCTTCCGCATCCGGCGTTCCCGGGGAACTGAAGGAAGCCGTAACGCGGCCGGACCTGCTGCGGCGGATTGTCGGGGCTTACGGCCAGGTGCGGGCCAACCTGGCTCGCCATGCGCCGGGGTATCCTCCGGCGGATGAACTGCTGGGACGCATCAAGTCCGGGAACAGACAGCGCGGCTTGGATGCCATCGGCGAAGGCCGCGACACGGACGGCTCCCAGTGGATCATCGCGGTTGTGGATCGCCCTGATCTCCGCCCGGTGAACATCTCTGTCTGGGGCGGGCAGACCGACCTGGCGCAAGCCCTCTGGCGCGTCAAGCGAGACCGTGGCGAAGAGGGCCTGCGACGATTCGTTGACCGGGTCCGCATCCACGACATCGACGATCAGGACCGGATAGCCCAGTGGATGTGGCAGCGGTATCCAGGCATGTTCTACATCCTCAGCAAGGCGCCGTCCGGCCGGGACAAGCGGGAAGGAGCCTATCGCGGCATGTACCTCGGCGGCGATGAGTCGATCACGTCGCGGCAGTGGATAGATGCCCACGTGCGCGTTGGCCATGGCCCGTTGGGAGAACTCTACCCAACGAAGACGTGGACCGCTCCCAATCCGCATGGGGTCCTCAAAGAGGGCGATACGCCGTCATGGCTCTATTTTCTTCCGAACGGATTGGGCGATCCGGACCGGCCGGAGTCCGGCTCGTGGGGCGGGCGGTTTGAGAAGGAAGTGGACCGGATTCACCGTGATGCCCAGGACCGCGTCGGCCAAACGAACGATGCCCGGGCAACGGTGTGGCGATGGCGGCCGGCGTTTCAGAATGACCTGGCCGCGCGAATGGACTGGTGCACCAAGGCGCCGGTGGAGGCAAACCACGCCCCCGCGCCGACCGATGGATTACGGTCCGCACAGCGGACGGGCGCGGATGCCGGCAGGGATGCGCTGCTGCGCGCGCCTGGCTTTGCCGACGCGGACGGCGACACGCTCGCCTATCGATGGTGGGTGTATGCGGAAGCGGGCACCTATCGAGGCAAAGTCGAGGTTGAGAACGCACAAGAAGCCACCGCGCGGCTGACGGTGCCGGCCGACGCCGCGGGAAAGACCATCCACGTGATCCTGGAAGTCACAGACGATGGCGAGCCGGCCCTCACTGCGTATCGGCGCTTCATTGTCGAGGCTCGTTAGCGGCCCGGTCGCGATCAGCGGGCCGTCGGCGAGGTCCTAGCGAGAAGACCGGTGAATGTCCATCGCGCTGGCCGGCGAGTTGTGCCGTGATCGACTCGCGGCGCTTGTCGATGAACAATTTGAGGTCCGGGTTGGCGATGCCGAAGGCCACGGTGGGCCTCGTTGTGGGACTGCCGGCCATGCCGTGCTCGGCGGCGATCCTGCCCGACTCGGCGATGATGCGCTGCATGGCGTCGATCTGAGGATGGAGCTTCCCGACGGTGAAGACGGTCTCCATCACCTGCCGGATATGCCCCTCATAGCGGGCACGCATGGCGTCGATAGCGAGCAGGCGATCCAGCAGGGGATGCTTGCCGGTGTAGGGCCTGCGGATGCTCAGGTCCATCTGCTGTTCGGCGGTGCCCACCCAGGTGAAGGCGCCGAAGGACAGGTTCATGTCCCAGGGGAGAAGATGAACCCGGCCGTTCTTCGGATGCACATAGAGGTAGAAATTGTGGCCCGTCGTCAGGTAGCTGTCCATGTTGGCCAGGATGGCGTTGACCGCCACGAACCGCAGCAGATTGTCGACATCCAGGCAGGATTCGATCTCGCGGGCGAACGTCTCGTCATCCGCCTGATGGATCAGCCGTGTGAACTCGATGAATTGCCTGGCGGTCTCGGGCGTCGGATCGGTCTTGGCGTCATATCGTTCGTACTTTTTCCAGTCATCGCCCAGATAGGGCAGGCCGTACAACCCTTCGGGCTTGAGCAGCAGGCCCTTGGCGCTGTCGAAGCGGTCTTCGAGGAAGGGCTTGTTGACCTCTTCGATCAGCGTGTAGAGGCCCAGGAATTCGCGGTCTCGCACGCCCTCAACCGTGAGATAGACATTGGCAAACGCGGTGCGCGAGGCGGGCAGGCCGCTTTCCCGGAAGAACCAGAACGACAGGGCGTCGCGAATCTGGGTGGGGTCCAGTTCGTTGTTGTTCAGATTGAGCTGCGTCAGCCCGGCGAGCTTCTGGCCCTTCACAAAACGGTTGAAGTCGATCTTGAATGGCCGCTTCAGCCCGCGCGTTGAAAGCTGGTACGACGAATTGCCCTTGAAGCGGATTCCGACATTGGACAGCTTCTGTCCGTCCAAATCGAAGTCGCCTCTCACGTATGCATAGGCGTTGCCAAAAGGGCTGGGGGGAAGGCGATCGCCCTCGACGTAACCGCTGGGGCCCCGCGCGGGATTGACAGGTCGCGCGCCGGGAGTGAACAGCCGGAGCAAGCCCGGGCCGCGCACGGGCTGCATCACATCCCAGGCTTCCTTTGTCAGGCGGATGTGGATGGTCCACAGGCGACCGGATGCGAACAGCTCATCGTCGCTGATCTTCGCGGGCGGCGTCTCGGCTGCGAAGGCCCAGGTGGCGGCCATCAGTGGCAACACGAGCGAGATGGGGCGAGTGAGGCGCATGAATAGTCCTGTTCACGGCCGCGATCAGTCGCGATGGGGCTCAAGTACCCTCCCGGAACGGAGCATTGTACCGGTTCTGCCCTCGTCGCACACCAGCCTATTTGGTGCTTCGGCCAGGCATTCGGTAAGATACCCTTAACAGGAAGGAGACCCATCCATGCGATCTGCACGTCAGTGGCTTGTGTTTTCAACGATGGTGGTGACGGCGATCATCCTGGCGGCCTGCTCATCGCGGCAGGAGCAGGGCGGCTTCGGCAGCCTCGACGGGCTGTACAGGCTGTCGGACGCCAAGACTCGTTCCATCAGCCCGGAGAACTTCACGGGCGAAAAGGGCAAGGCGGGCATGGCGACCGAAGGCACCGGCAAGAATGCCGCGCGCGAGCTTGGACTGGGCTGGAAAGTCTCGCCTTCGGTCAGGATCAAGGCCGGGAGCACGTTCCAGCTTGCGGACATCCAGGGGCCCGGTTGCATTCAGCACATCTGGATGACCCCAACCGGGAA
>CAZMXI010000023.1:0-36650 GCA_964570205.1 uncultured Tepidisphaeraceae bacterium | reverse complement strand
GCGGCGCGCCTTCGCCGTTGCGGACGACCACCTGATGCGCGCGGGACTGCATCTGCTGGGCGCGGTTCATCGTCAGCTTCCCCACCGCCAGTGTCAGCATCGGATACAAGATCAGCGGCAGCCCGAACATCATGGCCAGGCTGCGGCGGTCGCGCAGCGTCTCGATCAGTTCCTTCCACAGCACCGCGCGGATGACGCTAAGCCGCATGGGCATCCTCCTTGAAGAGGTGGAAGAACGCCCCGCGGAGGTTGTGCGATCCTGTTGCCCGACACAGTTCCTCGACCGTCCCCTCCGCCAGAACCTGCCCCTTGCCGATGACGCCCACCCGATCGCAGATATCTTCGGCCTGCGACAGCGCGTGCGTCGAGAGCAGTACGCACTTGCCGGACCGGGCCAGTTCCTGCACGGCCTGTTCCACAGCCAGGGTGACGATCGGATCCAGGCCGCTGGTGGGCTCATCCAGGATCACCACCGGCGGATCGTGCACCACCGCGCGGGCCAGCCCCACGCGCTGCTTCATGCCGGTTGACAGCCGGTCGTTGGTCCGGTCGGCGTATTCGGTGATGCCGAACATCTCCAGCGTGCGGTGAACGCACTGTTCCAGGCGCTGGCCCTCGATCTGGTGAAGCCGGGCGAAGAACCGCAGGGTTTCCCGGGGTGTCAGCCGGCCGTACAGCCCGGCGCTGGCGGTCATGAAGCCGATTGAGCGGCGAACGGCCTCCGGCTCGGCCAAGAGGTCGTGACCGGCGATCTTCGCCGTGCCCGAAGTGGGCGTGAGGATCGTCGCCAGGCAGCGCAGCGTCGTCGTCTTGCCGGCCCCATTGGGCCCGAGCAGGCCATACACTTCGCCCTCGCGGCAATGCAGCACGGCATCGCGCACCGCCACGATCTGTCCGCCGTCGGGCTCTTCGTACGCTTTGGTGAGATTCTGGACCTGGATCATGAGTCGAGGCGGGAGAATACCACGCCGGCTTCCACCCGGACAGTGCACCGCCGAAAACTCGAACGCGCCTCGCCCGAGCCAACGAGAACCGTGTTTGACATGACGAGCCCTCGTCCGTACACTCGCCCCGCAGTTTGGAGTTGACCATGATGCCTGAGGGCCGACTTTGACTGCGACCGTCATTATCCCCGCCCGTTTCGCCTCAACCCGATTCCCCGCGAAGATTCTCGCCTCTGCGACCGGCCGGCCGCTGGTTCAGCACGTGGTGGACCAGGTGCGGCGGTGCGGGAGGGTTCGGCAGATCATCGTGGCTGTGGACGATGCGCGGATCGAGCAAGCGCTTCGGCCGTACGGGACGGCCTGCGTGATGACTTCGCCAAGCCACCCCAGCGGAACGGACCGCATTGCGGAGGTCGCCCGTGGGCTGGAGGATGACATCGTCGTCAATGTCCAGGGCGATGAGCCGGAAATCGAGCCGGACATCATCGATTCGCTCATCGAGCGACTCCAGACATCCGCGGACGACATGGCGACCGCCGCCACGCCGTTCCCGGCGGGCGCTGATCCGGACAATCCGAACCTGGTCAAGGTGGTGGTGAGGGCCGACGGACGGGCGATGTATTTCTCGCGATCGAGGATTCCGTTCCAGCGGGATTCGGCGGGCGGCCAGCAGCCGACCTACTATCTGCATCTGGGAATCTACGCTTATCGGCGTTCGTTTCTGCTGGAGTATGCCGGCTGGCCGCCGACCCAGTGCGAGTCGGCCGAGAAGCTGGAGCAACTGAGGGCGCTGGAGCACGGCCGATCGATTCACGTGTTGAAAGTGGCCCGCGCCACCCACGGCATCGACACGCCCGAGCAGTACGCCGAGTTTGTCCGCAGGATGGGCGCTGCCCACCATTGAAATGGGAACACGACCGCGTCGAACGGTGGGCCGAGCCCACCCTACGGGAACTGAACATGAGCACCGAGATTCTGGGCAAGCTGGGGCAGTCGCAGGAGGAGACGGAGTTCTATACGCCGCTTCCCACCGGTTATCGCAAGGGCCACCATAAGTTCGTCATTGTCGTCGGCACGGTGATGAGCGGACTGGGAAAGGGCATCTTTTCGTCATCGCTCGCCAAGCTCCTGCAGGACAAGGGCCTGAAGGTCGCCCCCATCAAGATGGAGGGTTACTACAACATCGACTCGGGCACGCTCAACCCCTATCGCCATGGCGAGGTGTTCGTGCTCGACGACGGCATGGAAACCGACATGGACCTTGGCACTTACGAGCGGCTGCTCGACCAGGACCTGTCTGCCGCCAACTTCTGCACCAACGGGCAGATCTTCTCCAGTGTGCTGAAGAAAGAGCGAGAAGGCGGCTATCTTGGCCGCGATGTGCAGACGATTCCTCACGTGACCGGCGAGGTGAAGCTCAAGCTGCGCGAGCTGGCGGTCCGGAGCAACGCCGATGTCGTATTCGTTGAGGTTGGCGGCACGGTGGGCGATTACGAGAACGGCGTCTATCTGGAGGCCTGCCGCGAACTGGCCTATGAGGAAGGCGATGGCTCGGTGGTGTTCGTCGCCCTGACCTACGTGCTGGAGCCCGGCACGCTGGGCGAGCAGAAATCCAAGGCGGCCCAGCTCGGCATCAAGCGGCTGATGGAGATCGGCATCATGCCGCACATCATCGCCTGCCGCGCCGGCAACCCGGTAACGGAGAAGGTCCGGCAGAAGATATCCATGCACACCAACGTGCCGATGCGGCGCGTGGTGTCGATGCACGACGTCGAGAGCATCTACATCGTGCCCGAAGCGCTTCGCGAGGCCGGCATCGACCGCGAGGTGCTGACGTTGCTTGACCTGCACGACCGCGTAGACCAGCGCCACGAGGACCAGGCCCGCAGCCAATGGCGACGGTTCGTCGACCGCATCGGAAAGGCCAAGCGCAGCGTAACCATCGGCATTACGGGCAAGTACACCGCCCTGCGCGACGCCTACGCCAGCATCATCAAGGCCACCGAGCATGTGGGCGTGCATCTGGAGTGCGATGTGCAGCTCAAGTGGATCGACACGACGACGATCGACGCCTCGAACGTCGCCCGGCGCCTGGCCGAATGCGACGGGATCATCGTTCCCGGCGGATTCGGCGTTCGCGGCACCGAGGGCAAGATCGAGTGCATCCGCCACGCCCGCGAGAACCGCATCCCATACCTGGGCCTGTGCCTGGGCTTCCAGATGGCTGTCATCGAATTCGCCCGCAACGCCTGCGGCATCGTGGGCGCCAACTCCACCGAGTTTGAACCCCGCTGCGCCTCGCCCGTCATCGACATCCTGCCCGAGCAGAAAAAGATCGAGGGCCTTGGCGGCAACATGCGTCTGGGCGGCAAGGACATCATCCTGAGGCCCGGATCACTCGTCAGCCGGCTGTTCAACAACGCCCAGCAGATTCGCATGCGCTTCCGCCATCGCTATGAGGTGGACCCCAGATTCATCGAGGCCATCGAGCGAGGCGGACTGGTCTTCAGCGGCAAAGCGCCGAACCACCCTATCATGCAGGTGCTGGAGTTGCCGCAGGAGGTGCACCCGTTCTTCCTCGGCACCCAGTCACACCCCGAGCTGACCAGCCGGCCCCTGCGGCCCAGCCCCATGTTCCTGGGCTTCATCCAGGCGGCGATCAACCTCGCCGAACGGCCCAGGGAACAGGCGCAGGCGGTGTAGGGACTCAGAAACGCTCCCAGTGCAGCACCGAGGGAAGTTCCCGCCTGGGCTTCTGGCGGCCGGGGGTCTTGGCGTACCCCATCGCCAGCAGGGCGATCAGCTTGTGCCCCGGCGGCAGGCCGAGCATCTCGGCCATCGTCGCGCAATACCCCTTCTTGTCGCCCGCCACCCAGCATGACTGCACGCCCAGCGCGGCGGCCGCCAGCAGTATCTGCGTCGTCGCCGCGCAGCCGTCTTCAAGGTAATACTTGCCATCCCGGCAGAACACCGCCACGCACACCGGCGCCTGGGCGATGAACCGGCCGTAGTCCGTCATATCGGCGATGCGCCTGCGCATGGCCGCATCCATCACCACCACGAACTCCCACGGCTGCTCGTTGCGAGCGGTGGGAGCCCTGCGCCCCGCGTCGATGATCTTCTCCATGATCTCGCGCGGCACGGGCCTGTCGGTGTATTCCCGTGTGCTGTGCCGAGCGGCGATTGCTTCAAACGTGTCCATCCTGTGCCTCCGCTGAACTGCCGTTCCCCATTGGCCGCATTGTATCGACGCCGCGCTGTGAACGAAGAGTCGCCTGGCCGGTATCTCCAGATGATATGGTGATTTCGAGCCGAAACCGCGTGAAGAGCCTGCCCGCATGGATTGTGGTGTTCATCGCGCCAGCTCTCCTGGCCGCTGATCGCCCTTACATCGACCCGGCCCAGCTTGATGTGCCCTGGCCGAAGCACAGCTTCTACAAGCAGCCCTGGCGGGCGTACTTGGAAACAAAGCCGGCGGTCGATTTCCTGTCCGGGGTCGGCATCGCTTATCACGCCAACAACGATGAACTGGCCATGCGGCTGTTGGCCGAGACCGGCTTTCGCGCCATCCGCATTGAGATCGGCTGGGGCTCGATCCGGTGGGATGAACAGGGGACCAACAACGATCAGCGCTATCGCCGCCTGCTGGAGCTGTGCCGGCAGTACAACATGCGCCCGACGATGCTGCTTAACGCCCACCAGGGCGTGCCCTGCCCGACGCGGTTCTTCAGGAAGCAACTCGTCAAGGATGCTCCGAAGGGCAGCACGACGATCCAGCTTGCCGACACGAAGGACCTGGTGTTGCATCGGTCGGGTCTGTCCGGCCTGACCGACTACTGGGCGGCCGAGGCGCTGGTGACCGCCATCGATCAGGCCACCGGCATCTGCACCCTCAGCAAGCCCCTGCCCAAGGACTTCAAGGCCGGGCCTGTCAACATGGCGACGCTGAAGCATGCGCCTGTCAGCCTCGTCGGCACGAAGGAATTCGACGACACCGCCGCTGGCTGGATGCGTTACGCTCTGCTCATCTGCAACCTGGTCAAGTCGGCCGGCATCGACGATTTTGACATCGAAATCTGGAACGAACTGACGTTCGGCACGAAGTTCCTGAACATCAACAACTACTATGAGCCCGACACCGCCGGGAAGGGTCCCGATTTCCTTCGCGAAGGCGGCAACTGCTGGGAACTGGCCCGCCGCACGGTCGATTCGGTGAAGGCCAGGCATCCGCGCGTGCGGTGCATCTGGGGCTTCTCCAACACCACGTTCTTCCACTGCCCGGTGGATAAGCTGCCGCCGCGCATGGATGGGCAGAGCTATCACCCTTATGGGACCGGCACGCGGTCGTTCCCCAGGGATGAGGCCCATCAGGATCGGCCGGACTTCAACCTCGAACGCTACACGCCGACGATGGATGTGCGCATGCCCGAGGGCTACGGTCACGTGTTCTACAAGACCGAATCGCTCATGCGGCTGCTGAATCCCGAGGCGCGCAAGCGCGCGCCGCAAGGTACGCAGCGCTTTTATCACTACGTCACCGAACACGGCGTCGTGCCGGCCGAGTGCGGCATCACTGACGAGCGCGGCCAGTGGGACATCAAGACCAGGTGCGCCCTGCGATCGTTCTGCCTCTATCTGAACAAGGGCCTGGATGTGATGCACTACTTCGTCGCCCACCAGGACAGTCCCGGCGGCATGGGCCTGCTGCCGCCGGAGCTCGGCAGACTGGACAGGAACGCCCGCTTTGAAGACGTCGCCACGCCGCCGATGAAAGCCATCCGCAATCTCACCCGCGCCTTCGCCGGCGCCCGCGCGATCGACAAACCGATTTCGCTTCGGGTCGATGTCAAGCCCGCCGTCCCCGTCGGCAGGGTCTTTCCCGGCGATGCGGCCCATCCGCCCCTCACCCACACCGATGTCTTCGCGTTCCTGCCCTTCCAGGTGACCGACCGCAAGCTGGTCATCGCCACCTATGTCATGACTTACGATGTCACCAGGCCGATGCGCGAGGAGCGCTACCGTGTCACCGTGGGCAACCTGCCATCGGAGCTGGACAAGGTCTGCTTGTATGACCCGATCACGGACAGGCCCATCGAGGCATCCCTGATCCGTCAGGACAATGGTTTGGTCGAGGTCGAACTGCCGACCGTCGATACGCCGCGTCTGCTGACCATCGAACTGAGGTAGCTTCTGTACCGCAATGGCGCGGGGGTCGAGCCCGCGCCCTGGAGACGCCATGAAGAACCCGATTCTCTCTCTCGCTCTGATCCTCGCCGGCTCGTTCTGCGCCGCCGCGACGGCGGCTGAGGACCCCCTTGCCGGATTGAGGAAGGAGCACCCTCGCCTGTTCATCTCCCGTGCTGATGTCCAGCAGATCAAGGAGCTGGTCAAGTCCGACCCCGTCGCCAAGGCCTGGCACGACGACCTTGCCCGCCAGGCCGAGCGCATCCTCAATCAGAAGCCGGTTGAGCATAAGCTCATCGGCCCGCGCCTGCTCGATAAGTCGCGCACCGCGCTTGGTCGAATCTCCACGCTCTCGGCCCTTTACCTGATCGACGGCGACCGCCGCTACGCCGACCGCGCCAAGCAGGAGATGTTCACGGTCATCGAATTCCCTGACTGGAATCCCTCCCACTTCCTCGATACCGCCGAGATGTCCAATGCAGTCGGCATCGGCTACGACTGGCTTTACGATTACCTCGCCCCCGACGAGCGCGCTGCGATCCGCAAGGGGCTGATCAGGAACGGCCTGCAGCCTGGCCTCGATGGCTTCACCAAAAACCCCGCCGCATGGTGGACCAAAGCCACCCACAACTGGGGCCAAGTCTGTGAGGGCGGCCTGATGGTCGGCTGCCTGGCCATCGCCGATGAAGAGCCCGAGGTCGTCGGCAGGCTCTTCCCGCTTGCTTTGGCCGCCTTCAGGCCGCCCATGCGAGCCTTCGCCCCCGACGGCGGCATTGACGAAGGCCCCGGCTACTGGAACTACGCCACAATCTACAACGTCTACGGCCTGGCGGCCCTCGAATCCGCCCTCGGCAGCACGTTTGACCTGCTGAAGATGCCCGGATTCCCCGAGACCGGCTTCTTCCGCATTCATGCCGTCGGCCCGATCGGCCGGACGTTCAACTACGCCGACGCCGGCGATGGCGCTGGCACGGCCGCCCAGATGTTCTGGCTGGCAAGGGCCTTCAATCAACCCGCCTTCGCCCAGCACGAGCATCAACTCAACCGCTCCCGCGCCGGCATCTTCCACCTGATCTGGTACGCGCAGCTCCCGCAGAGCCTCCGCTCTCAAGTGGCGGGCGCGAATGGGCAACTGGCAACCGATGCCTATTTCAAAGGCGTTCAGGCGGCGTTCTTCCGTTCGGCCCATAATGATGCCAAGGCGCTGTTCGTCGGCGTCAAGGGTGGCAACAACCGCGCCAACCACTCGCACCTGGACCTCGGCTCGTTCGTGCTCGACTGGCAGGGCCAGCGATTCGCCGTAGACCTGGGGTCCGATGACTACAACCTGCCCGCCTATTTCGGAAAGCAACGCTGGACCTACTATCGCCTGCGCACCGAGTCTCACAACACCATCACCCTGGATGGCCAGAACCAGTCCACGGACGGCCGGGCGCCGATCGTCGCTTATCACTCTACTGACCAGCGCGCCCACGCAGTGGTCGATCTGACCCACGGCTATCGCACGCAGGCCACCCGGGTCACGCGCGGGCTCGCCGTGATCGACCGGTCACAGGTTCTCATCCAGGATGAGATCAAAGCCAAGGCGCCGGCCGCGGTGTTGTGGAACTTCCTCACGCCGGCCCGGATCGCGATGGACGGCCGGCGCGCCACCCTCACACAGGGCGATGCAGCCATCGAGCTGCGAATCCTCAGCCCGGCCAATGCCACGTTCAAGGTCGTCTCCGCCAACCCACCCGCCCCGCAGCGTCAGCAACCAAATATCCGAAACCTGACGATCGAGCTTCCTGATAAGGTGACCGACAGCACGATCGCGGTCATGATCACCAGGAAAGGCGCGGCGGCCGAGCCGCCGAAGGTCGTACCCCTTGCCCAGTGGACCGGCCGGGTGGAGTGATCGCCCCTGACAGAGTCAATAGGACCATGCCATCGACTACCGCCCGCCGCCGCCGGCGTTGCGCGCCGAGCGAAAAGTATAGTCCGGCCAAAGGGGACAGTTCAGGTCGATCCAGGACTTGATCCGTCGCCTTTCTTCGACGGTGAGCTTGACCTCGTAATGGCCGGCATCCAACACTGGCCACAGCCGGCTCTTCAGCGTGCCGAACGTGCCGGCGCTGGCGCGGTGGTGTTCTTGGCCCCATTGACAATCGAAGTAATGAGCCCAGCCCTGCTCGATGAGGGTGCGGTATGAGGCGGGGACCTTCTCGGCGTCGGGCGTGGCGGTGAGGTTCATCTTGCCCTTATCCGAGGCGTCGTGGCATCGAATGCAGTGGGCATCCCACACGGGCTGGACGACTTTCTCGTAGGCAAACGGCCCGGCGCCCCACGGCGGCGGTTCGAGGCGGCTGGGGTCGCGCTGAAGCGCCTTGGGGCGGCCAACGCCCGGGGCGGCCGAGGTGCGGTCCTCGTGGCAGCCTATGCAGCCGCGGCGCTCGCCGGGCTGAAGCTGCACAACGCTGCGCATGCGCTGCAATTCGTTGTAGTCCTTGTCGAGCACCTGGAAATAGAGGACCTTGCCGGCCGGGGCGTGGAACGATGCCGATCCATCCGGTTCAACGGGGGCGGTGCCGAGATCAGCCTTGGCGACGTAGGTTGGCCAGCCGTGCGGCCCGGCGACGACATGGGTGGGGGTGGCGTAGAAGTCCATGAACGGCTCGTGGTCCTTCTGATATTCGCCGTTGGGCAGGCGCTTAAGGTCTGACTGGATTTCCTGGCAGACGCGAATGTACTTGACATCGCCCCGCTTGATCGCGGGCTCCAGGCCGCGGTAGACATCGGCCACATAGAACAGGCCCGTGGCCTCTTCGCCATCGGCCACGCGCTCGGTTGCGCCGACGACAGGCGGCCGCGGGACCGCGCGGAACGGCGTGGGGCACATGCTGCCGATGGCGGGATCGAGGTAGAGCAGTTCGCGGTTGCCGAAGCGGTCGATGATGTACAGGCCGAATCGATCGTCGGGAGCGTGGCTGGCGATGATGTGGTCACGGCTGATGGGGACCGGGTCGCGGAAGCACTCGCGGCTGGCCCAGGTCATGTGGAACTGCGGCAGCGAGTCGGGGGTGATGTTGGTGACCAGTGCCGGGTCGAAGCGACCCTTGGCTGCATCGATGATGGCAATCGGTCCATTCAGGTCGCCGCCGTGCGACATCAGGGTGACGCAAAGCTCGCTGGTTCCGGGAATCTCGCGGCCGTTGACATAGCAGAAGCGGGTGTTGTTGCCGAAGATCAGCTCCGGGGCGGTGCCGTCGGGGCGGATGGCCCAGAGGGTGTGGCCGAAATCAGCGCCTTTGTCGAGGTACTCGGATCGCGTCCAGAGGATTCGCCCATCGTTCATGACGGAGGGCGCCCATTCGCTGAGGTTGGCGTGGGAGAGGGCGCGGATGTCGCCGCCGCTGGCATCCATGCGAAAGAGGGTATAGGCCTGCGGCCGCCAGCAGAGGAAGCGGATTCTGCAGCGGGTGGACATGAACGCCAGCCCGCCATCCGGCAGCGGGCAGGGGTAGATGTCGTGGAACGGGCCATCGCTGACCTGGCGGAGAGCGCTGCCGTCGGCGGCCATGGTCATCAGGTGGTAGTAATCACCCTTGGATGCCTGGTAGGCGAACCAGATGCGGCAGGCATCGAAATCGATGGCGACATCTCGGGCGACGCCGTCGCGGGAATCGAAAAGCTGGATGAGCTTCGCGTTGCCGGCATCGAGTCGGCCGCTAGAGCGGGGGATTTCGAGAAGGAATACCCCTCCCCCGGGGGCGCCCTGGGCATCGAGCAGGTCGCTGTAGTTGTGGGATGGGACAAAGGGATGTCGCTTGACGAAAAGCACGTTCTGGATGGCGGTGAGGTCCGGATCGCGCAGAAAGAGCCGCCGCTTGGCGAGGCGGGCTTTCCAGAACGTATCCCACTCGACGGCGCGGTCGGCGCGGCCGGATTGGCGAATCGCCTGGTGGGCATGGCGGAGGGCTGCCAGCTCGATTCGCTCGGCCGAGACATCCAGACCCTTGCCGGCGAGGCGATCGACGAGGCCCTGCATGAGGGCCAGGACGCGATTGGTGGAATCGGTGCGCTGGAGCCTGGCGAAGGAACGTTCTTCGCAGGTGAAAGCATAGCGAAGGAGTTGATCTTCGGGGATTGACCCAGCCGGAGGCAGCGGCCTGACGATGGTGGCGATGGGGCGAGGGTCAATCTCGGCGACGGTCTGCCAGGAGCGGCCATCGAGGGAAAGTTGCACCTCCAGCGAGACGGGGAGGCGGTCTTTGAACCTGCCTTCGCGGTCGCGGGAGAAGACGACCCTGGCGATGGAGTACTCGCGGGGCAGCTCGATCTGCGCCCATTGATCTTCAGCGCCGGCGGCGATCCAGGAATGGCTGTTGCCGCAGAGGCCATCGTTAAGGTGGGCCACCTGGTGGATGGCATAGCCCGGCAGGCTGGAGGAAGCCGACGCCTTGGCGCCGGAGGCGGCGAGGGCGATGTTGGCCTGGCCATCGGGGCCATAGATTTCGAGTTCATCGATGCAGGGTTGGCCGGCGTTGCTGGCGTGGATGACCAGACGGATGAAGCGGGCCTGCGAGGGCGCGAAGGTTAGCGTGTTGGGCTTGTCGGCGGTGATCGGCCCGGCGGCGATGAGGCAGCCCAGCGACAGCAACGCAATCAAGACAGAAACGGGCCTGATCATGATATGGCTCCCGTGGATGCCCAACATCGTGCCAGAAGGAGTATGCGAGGCATGGGTTCGTAAGTCCAGTGGAAAGCAAGGCCGGGGTGGTGGGTAGTGGAACCGCGACGGCGCGAAGGAAGGACAGGAAACACGAGGCCACGAACGGCACGAATGGGCACGAAAATGGTGCGGGTGAGGAGCGACGGTTGAAACACGAAGCGGGGTACGGGAGTGCATGCCCGCCCGCATGTCAGACACAGGGCAGTTGCCCGCTCTTCACCGGCGGTGGCGGATCAGAGCCAGTCCGCACAGGGCCAGCAGGCTCAGCGCGGCTGGCTCGGGAACGATCGTTGCAACAAACGCCTCGGATTGTCCACTGGGGTTCTTGCCAATGCCGACGATGGTCCGGCCATCATCGGAAATCGCTTCGGCATTCATCAAGGTCCAGCCAGTGAGGTCGTCACCTTGTTGGATCAGGACATCCTGGAGGCTTTGGATGCCGTTGACGGCATCCCAGATGAAGGCTTTCTGGATGGCCGCGCCCATGTCCGCGATTCCCACCACCACGGAGCCGTCAGCCGAGACGTCGTGGGCCTCGGATATGACGATCCCGCCGGGCAGGTCGCCCAGGCCGACCATGCCGCCATCGGCCGTCCAACGGAAAGCCTCGTATCCGGCCGCTGAACTAGCACCGCCCACGATGATGGTTCCATCCGTCGAGCAGGCGATTGCCTTGCTGCCGAAGTTCCCGCCGGGCAGGTCGCCCAGGCCGACCATGCCGCCATCGGCCGTCCAGCGGAACGCCTCCTTTCCTGAGGCGGACGTACCGTAGCCGACGACAACCGAGCCATCGCCCGAGACATGAGAGGCCTGGCTCTCGGTCGCCCCGCCCGTCAGGTCACCGAGGCTGGCCATGCCGCCATCGGTCGTCCAGCGGAACGCTTCCCACCCGGCGTCCGCCCTGCCATAGCCGACAACGACGTTTCCATTGAACGACGCGGATCGAGCCTTGCTCCAGAAATACCCGCCGGGGAGGTCGCCCAGGCCGACCGTGCCTCCGTTGCTTGTCCAGCGGAACGCCTCGTCGCCGGACTGGCCGACCACAACCAGGCCATCGCCCGAGCAACCTTCCGCGCCGCTGCCGTAGGTATTGGGCAGGGTGCCCAAAGCGACCATGCCGCCTCCGGCCGTCCAGCGAAACGCCTTTTGGCCTGAAGGAAAGCCATAGCCGACGACGACAGATCCATCAGATGAACACCCGAACGCCGCGCTGGAAAAACTGCCTCCGGGCAGGTCTCCCAGGGGTGTAAAGCCAGCCCGACAGGGCAAGGTGAAGAGCAGAACCATCGCAAGCGAAACGATGCCCAGGCCACAAGGAACTTGACCGATGCCCTCGGCCTGGCGCGCGCAGCATTCCGCGGCCAACCGGTTAACGCTCGCATCGACCACGTGGCCAAACCGGAGTGGTTTCAGGTGCATTCTCAGGTCCTCCGTCCGGGTTTCCGTTCTGTATGAGCACGAGCCGTCGGTATTCGGACAAAGAAGTCCGCATTCTCAATTATATTACCACAGCTTGCGGCTAATGCGCCACCGAAACCTCAGCAAGAGCATGTAATACAAGGCGATATGCTTGCTCACCTTGCCCAAACCGCCCAGGTGCGCACGGCCGCCTTCCTTATCCTGAGCCGGGCCTATGTGCAGAGCCAGATCGAGATCACCCAGGGCCAGAGCGGCATGGCCGCCAGAAACAGCCTCTTCCAGCGCGAGAAGACGATCCGCCCGCGCACAAGCCACCGCCGGCCGGTGTCGCGGAAGACGCCGGGCAGGCGGATTTGAGCGAGGATGGCGCGCCGGCAGCGGGAATCACCTGCCCGGACACGGTGCCGTTCTGCCTGTGGTGTGCTGCGCGGCACTTGGACAATTACACGGAAGCGATGTGAGCGGCCGTTTCGGCGATGGGGGATCTGGACACCAACTGCGCGATTGTCGGGGGGTTGTGGCGCTGTCAGCGCCGGCGGTTCCGGCGGATTGGTTGAGGGCGCGGGGGGCTGCTGCCAATTCGGGCGTCATGAGGCGAACTGGTGCGGTTGAAGAGATCCGGCGCGGTGGATTATGAGCGTCTGAACTGTTCGGCGTCGAGGCGGCGGAGCTCGGCTTGGCGATAGCGGGCGCGGAGTGTGGGAATAAGTGCGGCGAAGACGAGTACGCTGATGCCGCCGATCAGGACAAGCGGGTACCACACGGCGTAGGGCTGGTGGATGGCCAGGGCGTAGAGGCCGACGGCAAGGGCGGTCGCTCCGGCCACGACCATGGTGAACATGGTGCCGAGAACGAGCCGCTTGAGGCGGCCGCGAGGGGCCGCGATACCGGCGATGGTCCCGATGAGACCGCCAAGGATGCCGACAGCACTTCCCGCGATTCCGCCGATCATGCCGGCCTGTTGATCAGTCCACCAGGGTTGCATGGCATCTACTCCGGTGCTGGAGGTTCTTATGTGGCAGCGATTTACGGCTCGCGGTCGGGCCTGCGCGCCAGCTCGCGAATGGCCCGGGCATTTGAGACCGAGAGTTCGCCGCGCTCTACGAGTCGGGCGAGGAAGTCGCTGATCGGGTCGGGCGCTCGGCCTTGGACGGCAGCCGAAAGGCGCTCGATCACGCGGTCGAGCCGCACGCGGATAGTGGGATAACTGACGCCGTAGGCATCGGCGAGCTGCTTTAGCGACCCGGACTGAAGGACAAGTTCGGTGATCAAATCGAGGTCTTCCCGGCTGAGCGAGAGCATGGGATGGTCTGCGGGGGTGGTCGGTCGGGAGTTTCGTAATTCGTAATCCACCTTTCGCAAATCTAAATGAACCTTACGATTTAGTCAAGACATATTAAATTTTATTGAAAGGCAAAGAGGAGGCCTGACCTAGCCGCGTGCGTGACCGTGAAGCAGAAAAGGTGACGCACATCGTTTTCACGGCCGTGTTGATGGCCTTTGTGACGTCCTGGCATTCAATCAATCCGCTTGGCGTATGCGGCTAAGAGCCCATCCTGTGCATCATAGAACAGATAAACCGCTCGGACTGGAGGGAGGCTCCCCAGCACTGCACGATGGTGCCGCCAGTCCAACTGCGTGTAGACGTCCACTCTTTCCACGGCAACTTGCCTGGTCGTCTGAATGTGCTGCGCAAGGCAAAGCACACCGCGGCCTCCTTGTGCCAGCTCCGCGCCTGGGAACGTTTGCTGCGGTTCACCTCGCTCGACAAGAATCGCGCTCCGTGAAGTGCCACATCCGGGTTCGCTCAGTTCCTCCACCATGTGCAAGGCTCTCTGTATCTCGCTCGACCTGGGGCGTCCCACCGCTTGCTGCCGACATCCCATGGAAGCCAATCCCACGGCAGCGGCATAGAAGACAATCGTAAGAACACCACACTTCATAATCCGCTCCTATTTCTTCGATGGTGCGGGAGGCTGAATTGAAGGAACGCGCGTCTCCAATGGGTGTGTAATCTCCCAAATGATGTCGTAAGTACCCGCGGTCGTTTCGAATGGATCGGACCACAAAAAGGTGAGACCGCGAGAAGGTGACGCACATCAGATTTCACGGCTGCACCGCCTCGCGGGGTTTGCGGGGCCGGCCCCGCGGGCGGCGGGTCGCCTGCAGCCCCGGGCGCTGGGCTGTCTGCCGCTGGCCACGCCTCGCTCCCGAAGGGACACGACCGCCGGACCGAACGCCGCAAGGCCTCCAGTTCCGCCGGGCTCTGCGGCTGATTCCTGGGGCCGCGAGACATGGCAAGATTCTACTGCCCGCCCCTCGGTCCCGCAAAGCGATGTGCGTCACCTTTTTTGTTCCGCAGGAAGAGCTCCCGACCCCGTTCCATGGTCCACGAGCAGTTATACGTTGCAGCAGGATTTAGGTTCTGAAACTGCTTCGAAGCCCTTTCAGGATATCCTTGTACTCATCGGACTCGTAATCGTGCGTATAACGCTTCATCTCTTCGAGCGCTTCCACCTTCTTACCTCGCTCCCAGAGCAAATGGAACAGAGACAGTGAGGCCGTTTCCGAGGCCGGTTCGAGCTCTACCGCATGTGCAAGCTCAGACTCCGCTTCTTCAATACAGCCGAGCTTGGCCAAGGTGTCACCATGCAGAACACGAATGGACGCCGACTCTGGCCACAACTCCTGCAAGCCAGCGAGAACGTGCCGGGCGGCATCATAGTCGCCATTCTTCCGCAACAACTGTGCTCTAGCGATTCCCTGTTCGGCCGTCATCGTCATGTCCTTCGACAGCAGGAAGAGCTCCCGTCCCGGTTCCACTCTCAGGGGCGTCGGGGGGCCACACATGGAACTCCCCGTGAACCACATTGCCCGTGTCCCGTGCGAGCGAGATCAACTCCTGAGCTGTCTCGCTATCCGGGCACTCCCATTCCACCTCTTCGTAGTCAACACACCACTCTATCTCCACCACCCGGAAGCACTCGTCAGTAGCCCACTGCACTAAGCGCTCTCGCGCATGGTCCTGATCGGATGCCGGCACATAGAAGCGCACAGCCGCACCGGCAACCTTTGCCGGCGCCAGTTGACATCCATCCATGGGAGCCAATTCCGCTAGAATCACATATATGTTCTCTTCTGCCATAAGTTTAGCCTACTCTATGTGAAAATAGTAAGTGTCCTGGAAAGCAAAAAAGGTGACGCACATCGTTTTCACGACTGCATCGCCTCGCGGGGTCTTCTGGGGCGGCCTTGCGGACGCAGTGTCGCCTGCAGCCCCAGGCGCTGGCCTGTCTGCCGCTGCCACGCCTCGCTTCCGAAGGGACACGATCGCCTGACCGAATGCCGCAACGCCTCCAGTTCCGCCGGGCTCTGCGGCTGATTCCTGGGGCCGTGAGGCATGGCAAGATTCTACTTCCCAGCTCTCCTCCACAGCAAATCGATGTGCGTCACCTTTTTTGTTCCCACGACGAAGTAGGCGGGTTCCGGCTGCGCCGGCCGGGGCTGGATGCCCCGGACCCATTGGCGCCCGCTGCGCGGGCCATGGGCAAGTTGTCCATGCCACTGTTGGCGCCGGCTGCGCGGGCCATGGGCAGGTTTGCTCATTGGCCGGTCTTCTGCGGGGCCGCGGGCTGGGGCAGGCCCAGGCGGGCGCGGGTCAGCTCGGGGAGGTACGTGACGGGCACCGAGCCGTGCGCGAGGATGGCCTCGTGGTAGCGGCCGAGGATGAACCGGTCGCCCATTTCGCGCTGGATCTGCTGGCGCAGGCGGTAGTGCGCCATCCGGCCGGTGAAGTAGGTCGAGAGCTGCACAGCGCTCTGCTTGCTGCGGATGACCTTCAGGCGCGCTTCGCCCTCGGATTGGAAGGCCTGCTTCACCAGCAGGTCCATGGCCTGCTCGTCGGTGATGGCTTCGCAGTGCATGCGGTAGTCGAGGATCATGTTGGCGACAGCGCGGAGATAGAACTTGAGCTGGTTGAGCCGCAGGGCGGGGTCGCCGCCGCCGTATCCCTGGTCGAGCATCATCTGCTCGGTGTAGACGGCCCAGCCCTCGATGAACACGCCCGAGCCAAGCACCTTGCGGATGAGGGAGGGGTTGCGGTTGGCGTATTCCATCTGCACGTAATGGCCGGGGTAGGCCTCGTGGATGGTGAGCACCTGGAGCATGTGCCGGTTGTATTCCTCGAGGAAGCTGCGGACCCTGTCGGCATCCCACGACTGGGGCGGCGGGCTGATGGCGAAGTGGCCGGTGGCCTGGGGGTCCAGCGGGGGCGGCGAGGCCATGTAGGCGACGGCGTTGCCGCGCTGGAACTCGGGCATTTCGATGATGCGGCAGCGGTCGGGGTCGGGCAGGGCGAGGATGTCGGCGGTGGTGATGAAGCGCTTGATGCTGTCGACGGTGGCGCGGGCGTCCTGGGCGAGCTGTTCCGGCCGGCCGTGGTCTTCGGCCATGCGCTGGAGCACGCGCTCGATCGTCTGGCGGCGGCCCTCGGCATCATCGGGCGGCAGCGCTGCGCCGGGGCAATAGCGGCTCCACGCCTGGCGGGCGATGACATACATGTCGTTGCGCACGCGGTCGAACTCGGCGAGGGCGTCGGAGTAGATCCGGTCGGCCGAGACGCCGGCGTTGGTGTCGAGGTCGAACTTGCGGGTGAACTTTTCCCGGCCGATGCGCCATTCGCCATTGGCGCGAGGGAGCAGGTCCTTCTCCAGGAACTCCTGGTAGGCGCGGAGCACGGGCACGAACTCGGCGGCGGCCGACTTCAATGCAGCGAGCTGCGGCTGCGTGGTCTGGCCGGCCAGGGCAATCACGTCGGTCTCATAGAAGCGGATGGCGCCTCGGTTCTGCTGGATGGCGGTCTCGACGTACACGCGGGGCGGGTTCTGAAGGCTCTGCCGGGCGGCGGCGATCACCGCGGGCACCTTGCGGATGCGGGCGATGGCGTTGGTGACGTTTGTCTCATGCGGCAGGGTGGATCGCGTGAGCAGGCCGAAGACGGTGTCGCTGATCAGGCCGTTGTAGCTGCGCGGGTCGGTGACAAACGGGTTGAACTGCTCGTTGAGCCAGAGCGATCGGCGCAGGCTGTGCTCGAAGATCTCGTAGTCGATCTGCCCAGCGCGGGTCAGCTTCTTGAAATCGACCCGGCGCGGCAGCGCTTCGAGCGTCGAGCGGGTCTGCTCGGTCCAGCGGGCGCGGGCGGCGGGGGATACATCGTCAAGCTGGTCATCGAAGCGGTGATCGCCCAGGCCGGTGGCCATGCTGGGGCGCAGCCGGAAGGTGGCATCCAGGTGCTCGCGGAAGAAGGCATCGAGGGTGGCATCCTCGCTGGGGGCAGCGCCGGCGATGGCCGTCGAGGCCGCCATGCAGATGATCAGGATAAAGATTGTGGTTTGCATCATATTTACCCATTCCTCAAGGGGCCAATGGCCCTATTCAAATGCCATCGCCAGGGAATGGCAAGCGCCGCCATCAGGGTCATGCCAGCGACGCTGATTATCGTCAGGTGAATCTCCGCCTTGCCGGCCGAACCGGTGCGGGGCACGGACAAACGATTACTTGGCGCCGGGCACCCATGGCTTGGAGGACTTGAAGAACTGATCGTCGAGCGATTCGGCCCAGAGCCGCGCAGCCCGGGCTTGCCCGTTCAAGCCAAGGTGGATGTCGTCGGGCCGCGCCTCTTTTGGCAGCGTGTCGTAATCAGGCCCGGCGAAGCAGTGTGGCATGCGGATCATCCTCTCCTGAACCCGGCGGATCTGCGCGTCGCGCAGGAACGGCATCTGGCGGTTGACGATGATGGCCAGCCCGGGGTGCCCCAGGTCGGCGCGGGCCTGCTCCACCCAGGCCCGGTAATTCCGAAAGACCAGATCCTCGTTCTTCTCCGGCCAGTCGTTCTGTCCCTGGTCCGCCAGCACGGCCCGCAGGCCCGTCAGGGGGACATACTTGCCGAGCGTGTTGCCAAGATTGATGTAGGGCATGCGGATGGACGCCTTGACGAAGCTGTGCTCGAACTGAACATTCCGGGCCGACTTGGCCCAATGCTCCAGGCTGGTTCCACCAAAGGCTGCATTGAAGATCAGGACCGGCACGTTCCGCTTGCGTGAGACGTGTTCGCCGAACTGGGACCAGAGATAGTTGCTGTTGCCGAAGGGCGCTGGGATAACGCCCGTGCCGTAGTGGGCGAAGCCCGGAACGGGCAAGTGCTTCGCGTCGCCGGTTCGCAGGTACTGTTGATATGTGGCGCTCTGCGGGTCGATCGGCACCGTGTTCACGCGGTCGTCGGTGGCGCCTTCGATGCTCTCCGACTGGCCCGCGGCCACCGAGTGGCCGACCACCACAAAGACCTCGCCGATGCCAACGCGCTGGACCGTCGTGCTGGCGATGACGGAAGCGCCGGCCATTGCCCGGACCTCAAGATCGTACCACCCACCCTGGCCTGTGATCGTACCGCCAAACGCATTGTTTGCGGGAGCTGGAGACAGGGCGGCCCAGTCCGTTGCAGTCCCCTGGCCGGCCGCACGCGCAACGAGGCGCGCTTCGATTCGGTCGGTCTTTGGCGGACATTTTCCGCGAATGGGCAGGGCGGCGGTATTGGAGGAGGACCGCTGGAAGACGGCTCGGGCGACCGGCCAGTCGATGGTGATCGACTGCTCGCCGCGCTCGCCAGGTTCGGCCGCCGCCTGGCCTGAAATCCCGCAAACCACCAGGCCCGCAATGATCGCCAGATGATACAGATACGACATAGTTCCTTCCTTCTAGTTCCGCGAGAGCGACGAGAACGCCCGTGACTCAGATGCTTTGTATTACCGCGTGGAATGCTCAGGCGTTCACCTGCTCGTGACGATCAGAATCGCCCCGGCCACCATCACGCAGGAGCCGACCAGCCGCTGGATCACGTTGCGTTCCTGGAAGAACCTGTAGCCCAGGATCACGCTCAGGATCGCCGACGTCTGGAAAAGCGCCAGGGCATAGCCGACGTGCAGCAGCTTGAACGAGACCAGCGTGCAGAATTGCATCACGCCCGTGGTCAGGAACAGCAGCAGGTATTCCCGCAGGTTGGCCTTGAACGCGCCGACCTCGTGATCCCATCTTCGCTTCATCAGGACGGCAATGGCGGCCAGCGACACGCCAAAACCCAGGACCGCCCAGAAGATGAACGTGACCAGCGGCGACGAAGCCAGCAGCGCCTTCTTCAGGAAGACCGCCTCGATAGCCGACAGGACCAGGCCCAGCAGGCGGTACTGAACGCCGCGGTCGCGGAAGAGCCTCGAGAAGACGCCCGGATCGGGTCCTTGCACCCTGCGATCCACGAGGAAATAGCTGCCCGCGACGATCAGGGCCATGCCGCTCACGCCCCCCAAGCCGGGCACTTCGTTCAGCAGGATCATCCCTGGAATCAGGCTGACGATGGCCTTATAGGCATTGATCGGGCCGAGAACCGAGAGATCGGACAGTTCCACCGCCTTGACGATCAGGACATTTCCCGCCACGGCCAGGATGGCGCAGATCGAGATGTTGAGCCAGAAGTCGCCCGAGAGATTCCGCAGGTAGAGCAGGCACGCCGGCAGGCAGACCAGCGACAGCAGCCCGTGGGTGATGCAGATGATGAACAGCGGGTCGGCCGTCCGGCGGGCCAGGGTCTTCTGAAATACATTGGAAAACGGGTTGGAAAGAACCCGAAGCGCCACAACAAGCCACATCATGGCGAGGATGATACCCGCAAAGACGCCGATGCGGAGACTGCGCCGGTCGGGGCCGGTCGGGCGTTGCCCTGACGCCGGCAAACCTCGTCCCGCCATCGATCACAACCCCTTCACGGTCCCATTGTGCTTCCCGCATGGGCAGGAGTGCTCCCAGACCAAAGGAGACAGATGTTTGAACGTGATCGGCTGCCTCGATACGACGGGATGGACGGGACGGGTGTTCTCGCTGGGACGGGAACGGATGGGGCAAGCGACGCACAAAAAGACACACACGCCGCAGTCCAAGCGGGTCAATCGCGGTCAGGCGGTGTCAACGGGTTGTCTTTGGGAGATCTCGCGCATCATCTTGTGAATGCGGGAGTTAGTCACGCCGCGTCCGCCGCGGTCACCACGGGTCCCGAGGCGGACCAAAGCTGGGGATCTAGGATTCGAACCTAGACAAGCAGATCCAGAGTCTGCTGTGCTACCGTTACACCAATCCCCAGTAACACGACGCTGACGTATGATAAAACTATAAGCTGGGGAGGATTGGTGTCAAGGTGAAAGGGGCGGCGATCGGCAGGCGCGGGGCCGGCAGTGCAGGGAGGCCGGCGCGCAGGCTGAAGATGCGCAACATGGGCAGATTGGGGATCAGAGGGCCACCACCGAGCTTTGCATGGCGGGGATGACGGCCTCGCCGGCACCGGCGGCGACGAGGCGGGCGGCCATCGTTTCGGCCTCGTCGCTTTCGCCGTGGACGACGTAGAACTGGGTCTGGGGGCGCAAGGTTGGGGCGAGGAACCGGAGGATTTCATCGGCGTCGGCGTGGGCGCTGAGGCCGTGGATGGTGCGGACGCCGCAGACGACATCGAACCAGCGGTCGTAGATGCGGACGCGTTTCTGGCCATCCTGGAGTCGCCGGCCGAGGGTGTGGCCGGGGGTGAAGCCGACGAAGACGAGGAGGTCGTCGGGGCGTTCGGCGGTGCGTTTGAGGTGGTGGAGGATGCGTCCGAACTCGCAGGTGGGGCTGGAGGCGATGATGACGCAGGGGCCGGGGTCGGCGTTGATCCGGCGCGACTGCTGGGTGTCTTTGGCGAAGATGACGCGGGAGGTGCCGAAGAGGTCATGGTCGCCGATGGCGTTGCGGGTTTCTTCGTCGTAGTAGTCGGGGAAGTCGCAGTGGACCTTGCTGACCTCGATGCCCATGGGGCTGTCGACGTAGATGGGGATGGAGGGGATGAGTTTCTGCTGGACGAATCGCTGGAGGTACCAGAGGATGGTCTGGGTTCGGCCGACGGCGAAGGCGGGGACGAGCATGCGGCTGCGTTTTTCGATGCAGTGGCGGACGCAATCGAGCAATTGGGGGCCGACTTCGTCGATGGGCGCGTGGGCGCGTGCGCCGTAGGTGCTTTCGGTGATGACGTAATCGACGGGGCGGGGGAGGGTTTCGGGGTCGCGGAGGATGGGGGTGTTGTAACGGCCCATATCGCCGGTGAAGAGCAGGGAGCGGGTGGCGCCGGCGTCGGTCCATTCGACGATGACGTAGGCCGAGCCGAGGATGTGGCCGGCATCGTAGAAGGTGAAGGCGACGCCGTTGCCGAGTTCGATGCGCTGGCCGTAGCGGGTGCGGCGGAGGAGCTTAAGGACGCGAGGGATGTCGCTGGTGACGTAGAGGGGGCGGACGGGTTCTTCTCCGGGCGCGCGGGAGCGGCGGTTGAGGTAGTTGGAATCTTCTTCCTGGATTTCGGCCGAGTCCTGGAGGACGATGCGTGCGACTTCGGCGGTGGCGGGGGTGCAGTAGATGGGCCCATCGAAGCCAGCGCGGGTGAGGACGGGGATTTTGCCGCAGTGGTCGAAATGGCCGTGGGAGAGGATGAGGGCGTCGGCGTTTTTGACATCGTCGGGGAGCCACTCATTGAGGCGGCGGGCCTCCTGGCGTGGGCCCTGGTACATGCCCATGTCGAGGATGAGACGTCGGCCGTTGACGGAGATGATGTGGCAGGTTCCGGTGACGGTGCGATCAGCGCCGCAGAAGTCGATTTGCATGTGGGGCAGATTACGACGGATGTAGGGCAGGTGCAACGGTTTACTGCAAATTGAGGGAGAGGAAGTGGAAGCCACGAACGGCACGAAGGAGATGGAACCACAGATGCACACCGACGCAAACGGATCGGGAGTGAAGACTGTAATGTGGGACATTGTGGGACATTTTGGGACATGGATGAGGTATAAGTGTTTGAGGGAAAGGGGATTGGAGGGAATGGGGGTGCATGGTCCGTTGTCAGTTGTCCGTGGTCAGTGGCGAAGAGCATGGGCTTCCCCTCCTTCTGGTTGTGTTGAGCCGGCCTTTCATGCCGCACTTGGTAGGTGCGGGATGGCGGGCGGGCGGGTCGTTGTTCCTATGATACTACGCTTGAGTTTGGGTTTTGTTTACTGTTTTGGGGATTTTTCTCTGGCGGGGTGGGGGAGGACTGTCGCCCGTTGGGTGGCCGCTAGGAGGGGCGGGCGTTGGAGCTGGGGCGCTCACCATTGCTGCATCCTGGCCGGCCCAGGGCCGGTGGGCGAGACAAGGTCATGAATGAGCGGAGCTTATGAAAACGGTGGCTGTTCTCGTCTAGTCGTTGGCTCTTCCATGCCCTGCAAATCCAGAACCGCCCGGCCGCTCATCATGGCGGCGATCAGGCCAATTCATCGAAGAAGTCGCCATCCACCCTCTTCACGGTATACGTTTCTGCGGCGGTGACGCCGACATTGAAGTCAATCAGGAGATCAGCCAGTTCATCGCCGTCGATCAGGCGGACTTTCACGGCTGCCTCTCTCGCAGCGCGGCGTGCTCCTTCGGTGTAGGTACCGCTGGTGATGAAGACACCCTTGGTGGCCTTCTTGCGCATAAGGCTGCCGACAAACTTGTCGATTTCTCCGGGACCGACGGAGTCGTCCCACTTCTTGGCTTGGATGTAGACCATGTCCAATCCGAGCCGGTCTTCGGGGATGACGCCGTCGATGCCCTCATCGCCGCTTCTGCCTGTGACCTCAGCGCGCTCCATCTGGCCGCGTCCATAGCCCATGGCGAGGAGGAGGCGAAGCACCAGATGCTCAAAGAACTTCGGCGAGCCCGCGAGAATGCGCTGTTGCAGGTCATCCGCCAGTGAATCGTGCAGCTCCTCATACGCGCCCTGCAGCCGTTCCTGCGGTGTGACCTCTGGATCATCCGGAAGCGGGCTCGCGTCCGCGGTTCCCTTGGTTGCCATCGCCTTGTTGGCTCTCTTGATCTTGAACTGCCGGTACTCCGGGAACTGATCCAGGAAACGGTTATCGATGCGCGCTGGATTTGCACCAATCACTTCGACGCCGCGCTCAGTAATCCTGAACCGGCCGCGCCCAATCCTGTCCAGCAGGAGGCTCTTGGTCAAATAGGTGACGGCCCAGGTGACCCGGTTGTAGAACTGGGTCTGTACACCGCTTGGTAATAGCCGTGCCTGATCCTCCTCAGAGATGCTCAACTCTGAGGCAAGAGTCTCCATGGCCTGTGCGAAGGAGTGCACTTCACCGTCAGCGGCAAGCCTGAGCAGCGGCAGCATGAACTCCTGATAGCCGGGAACGCTCATCGAACCCTCCTACAGTGTGGCCGAGGTGGCCGGAGTCGTAGAAACGGTCTTCATGATCGACCCGATACGGCGTGGGTGGGAGCATTGTGGCGGCAGTGGTGGGAGAAGGCAAATGGGGAAGGAGCCACATGCAGGCTGAAGCTTATACTCCGAAAGAATGCCAAGGCGTTTGCTCCGAACGAAGGCGCGGGATCAAAGCCGGGCGGGATGGCCTGGTATGAATGCAATCATCGTGCGCTGCCGGGGCGGATCAGGGTGCGGGCTCAGGCGGCGGGGGCGCGGCGGGGCGGGTGGAGGGGAGGCCGGCGGCGGAGCGGAGGGGGGTGATGGCTTCCATGTAGGGCAGATCGTCCAGGCTCCACATGCGGGGGTGTTTGACGTATTCGGCGAGGTTGGCGCTGCCGGGGCCGCCGCGGCCGGTGAAACCGGCCCAGATCATGTAATAGGCCCACTTGGGCTGGGTCTTGAAGATATCCAGCGGGGGCACGTTCGCGCCGCACTCGGAGATGGCCAGCGGCTTGCCATCCGAGAGGGCGTTCAGGTCGTCGTAGTACGACTGCTTGTATCCCTGGTAGGTATCCAGGGCCAGAACATCGACGTATGGATGGCCGGGGAAGTAATCGATGAACTGCCGGTCTTCGCGTTCGGGGCGGTCGGGGTTCCAGACCCAGATGAGGTTGTTGAGCTTGTGATGGTTGGCGAGACGGTCGAACATCATGCGATAGAGCAGCTTGCTGCCGCGGTCGCCGCGGCGGCCGTTCCACCAGAACCAGTCGCCGTTGATCTCATGAAGCGGCCGCCAGAGGATGGGCACGCGGGCATCGCGCAACTGCTTGAGGTATTCGGCGACGACGTCGATCTGGCCGATCCAGCGCTGGTGCAGCGCTGAACCGGGGGTGGTCAGCTCATTCCACTCGGCTTCGGTGAGCTTGGCCTTGACGCTGCGCTCGAAGGTATTGGGCTCGCTGTCGGTGGGGCGGATGGCGTGCCAGCAGATGGCGATGATGGAGCCCCTGCGGTGCTCGCGGATGACGGCCTGGACGATTCTGTCCCTGGCCGGGCCGATCTCGTGGCGGGCGGAGCCCCAGTCGGTGCCGTAGAGGGCGGGAACCTTGCCGGTGATCTGGCGCGCCTGGGCGGTGAATCGGCCCTGGTTGGAGGCGTAGTTGTGCTGGCCGGTGAGGGTCTGCCGGCCGGAGATGTCGTAGAGGAAGCGGAGGAGGGCGCGGGCCTCGGGGGAGGCGTTGGGGGTGACGGGGTCGTGCTGGACGAGCCAGTCGGCGGGGCGTGTGGCGGGTTTGGTCATATAAGGCATATCGGGTTGGGGGTTGGTCCAGAGCCGGCGCTGGCCGGAAGGAGCATCGGCCGCCTGGGCATCGGGGAGGAAGCATGCGCCGGCGAGGGCGAGTATGTGGAAGGCGCTGCGGATCGAGCGGAACGGGAACAGGGTCATGGTTATCTCCTGGCCCTTGTCGGTCGGGCGTCCGGGGCTTTTCACAATGACATACCCCATGCGGCGGAAGGGCGTTGCGGGCAGTGCGGGAGGGCGTCCGGGCATCGCGGCGGCCGGGAACCGGAAGGCCGGGGCGGGGCGGTTGTGGTCTCACGCATCATCAGCAAACCGGGGATGGGGTTGCTGACGGCAACTTCTGGCTCTGGCGGGTGCGGTTAACTCTGTTGACTGCGCAGGCGTGGGGATATCTGGGGAAGATGAGCCATGAACAACTGGACATACCGGGCAGGTGCATGTTCAAATGCGATGCTATGGACAAGGGTGTGGTTGTTGACGTGGATCTTGGGCGGGTTCGCCAGAATGCAGAGAAAGTGGCCGGAATGGCGGGCGTGCCGGTGTACGCGGTGATCAAGGCAGATGCGTATGGGCTGGGGGCGCAGCGTGTGGCGAGGGAAATCGCCGAAGCGGTGGGTGGATTCTGCGTGTTCTCGCTGGCGGAGGCGCGGGCCATCGGGCTTTGGAAGCTGACTGGCAAGGAAGCGATCTCGCTGGGTCCGCCGGAGACGTTGGATGCAGAGGCGTGGATCGAGCAGCACGTCCGGCCGGCCGTGAGCACGGTGGAGCAGGCCAGGGCGCTGCGCGAGGCTCGGCCGGTCTTGTGCGTGGATACGGGCATGGGGCGGTTTGCGTGCCGGGCGGGGGATGTGGATGCGGTGATCGAGGCGGGGGGGATTGACGAGGCGTTCACGCACGCCACGCGGCTTGAGCAGGCGCGGGCGCTGGTTGAGGCGACACAAGGGCGCGGGTTGAAGCTGCACGCGGCGGGTTCAGCGTTGCTAAATGAGCCCGAAGCGCGGCTGGATGCGGTTCGGCCGGGGTTGGCCCTGTACCGGGATGCGGTGACGGTTCGGGCGAGGCTGATCGAGGTGCGGCGTGCCGAGGGGCCGGTGGGTTACACTGGGTTTGGGGCCAGGCGGTACGGCGTCGTGCTGTGTGGATATGCTCGGGGGCTGCGCGCGGGGGAATGCGTGGTGAATGGTCGGCGGCGGCGAATCCCCGAGGTGGGGATGCAGTCGGCGTATGTGGAGCTTGGGGAAGAGGACCGGGCGGGCGATGAGGTGGTGCTGCTGGGCGAGGGGCTTGCACCGGAGGAACTGGCGCGGATGTGGGGATGCACCGCGCAGGAGGTTCTGTTGAGGTTGGTTGCGGGGTAGGGCGGGAATCAGACCCGAGCCGCCTCAAGTGCTTGGGCTTTCCGTGGTCTGACTTACGGAACGCCGAATGGCGAAGGCTGCGCGTCATCGGGCTTACCGAACGGCAGGCGAGATTCTCTTTCTGGCGGCGACCTGGCCGTTGCGAGCGATGGAATTCGGTTCGGCCATCTGCCAGCGTCCGCACCGTCGCACGGGGTTTTGGTGAGGGGGTCGGAAGTGAGCCGGGCGACCGCGCGACCGACCGCAGGCGGCCTTATGACGGAGTTGTTATGAAGCGTTTTGTGTTTCCCGGCGCCGTTGAACTGTCGATCCTGGCGACGATGGCGATCCTGTGCGCTGCGGTTCTGGCCACGGCGCGGCAATCCGCCATTCTCGTGGTGCTCGTCTTTCCGCTGGCCCTCACGGGAATGCTGATGGGCGCCTGGCGGAACGGCAAGCTGGCCGAGACACCCAAGCCGGTTGCCGAGGCCGAGCCGGTCGAAGCGGATGAGCCTGCCGCCTGAATGCCGGCGCGGCATCACCTCCGCACGATGTGATAGATGCTGTCGGGGGCGAGGCGGATGCTGGCGTTGCCGGCCGCCTTCTCGACAGTTACCGGCCGCTTCGCCTCGTATCCATTTTCATCCAGGGCAACGACGCTGAGGCTGCCGGAGGCGTTTTTCAGGGTCAACCGGGCATCGATCTTGCGCACGCCGAGGGGCGACTGGCCGAGGTCGGCGATCTGGCCGCCGGGGGCCTTATAGCCATAGGGCTGCTCTTCGGTCATCGCTTGGATCAGGATCTTTTTAGAGGTGGCCAGCGGCTGGTCATCGAGGGCAATCGCCACGATGGATGCGAATTCGTTGTTGCATTCGATGCTGATGTCGGCGAGGTCGATTCTGCGGGCTTTGGCGAGGAAACCGGCCGCGGCCTGGATGCGCTGGGCCTGAATTCGGAGCAGGCCGTTGCCATAGTCCCAGTTCAGCTCGCCGGTGAGGCTGCGGATGGTCTTGTTTTGCCGGTCGATGTGCTTTGAGGTGTCGCGCTGGAAGGAGGCGCTGGCGGGCTTGTCGAAGCTGCGGAAGATGGGCCCGACGTAATAGGACAGCGGGTCGAAGTTGCTCACCTGGCCCTGGGCGACGCCGCCGGGGGGGACATCGCGCCGGCGCAGCTCATCCAGGGCATCGGCCGTGGAAATGCCCGATGGCTTGAGCGAGAACAACTCATTTTCCGGCAGCGCCTGGTAGACGACGGGCTCGGCCTCTTTGACATCGCCGCGGCGATAGAGCAGGGCGGTTGCCGGGAACGTGCCGGCGATGGCCGGGCAGCTCAAGGCGAACTTGGCCATGTCTGAATCGCGCATGTAGTTGCTGCCGACGGAGAAGAAGAACACGCCGTCGGTGCCCTGGAGGGCGCTGTAGGCCGACGCCAGCAGGGTGGCATCAGCGCGATAGCGGTTGGGGTTGGTCCAGCCGACTTCCGAGATGATCAGCGGCCGGCCATCGACATGCACGACCTGGATGGGCAGGCTCTCGGGGCTGAGGACGGCGGCGGCATCCTTGTAGGTGTGGCCGACGCGCACCGAATAGGCCGAGCCTTCGCCCTTGTGCTCGCCGCCGAAGTAGCCGTGGTGGTCGATGACATCGACGGCGGCATAGGTGTATCGCTCGATCGCATCGAGCAGGGGGCTGTCGGCGGTCTTCCAGTTGCTGGCCGACACGAGGCCGCCGACTTTGAGATCGTCTTTCAGATATTTGGCAAGATTGGCATAGAACCCGCGTTGCATTTCGGTGAGGAAACGCACCTGGTCGCGGATGCGTTTTTCCTTGTCGCGGCCGCCCGCGCGGATGCCAGCGCGGGTCATATCCCACGCGGGGTAGAGGCCGGCGATGTTGGCGGCCGGGTCATCCGACGGCACGCGGGCAGCGCCATATCCGGCGAGAATCGCCCGCAGGCTCAAGGGGGGGTATTGCTTCACGAGCCACTGGGCGAATTGGCGCTCCAGCGCGCTCCAGTAGGGGGCGGGGATGTTGTCGCGGGTGAAGGTCCAAAAGAAGAAGCTGTCTTCGTTGACGAGTTCGACGATGCCGACGGCGGGGTCCTGCGCCAGGGTGAGGCCGGTGTAGGGGTTCTTGGCATCGAGCAGCCGTTTGGCCCATGACTTGTAGAGGTTCTGGAACGCGGGGTCGAAATAAATGATCGCAAACGGGTGCTTATTCGAGCCGGTGTAGCCGCTGGCGGCCGGCATGTTGAACCACAGCGGGAAATAGAAGCTGATGTGGGTATAGATGCCCTCTTTCTTGAAAGCCGACACGGCGTAATGGAGGTTGTCGATCCTATTCAGGGTCTGCGGGCTTGATGCGGTGTCGAGCGTGAAGGGTGTGCCATGGATGCGCACCATGTTGACGCCGAGCTTGGCCAGTTTTCGTGCCAGGTAGTCGATGGATGACCGATCCTGCCCGGTGTTGTTCGCCCCGATGTTCACCGCCCAGAAGCGAACCGGCCGGCCATCGCCGAGGGCGAAGCCGGAGGCCTTGCGCTGGAGAAAGCCGCGCTCGCCGGCCGTCTTTTCGTTCAGGGATCGCAGGTCGAGCAGCGCTTCTGCGCCGAAATGGTCCAAGGGGGGCTCGAATGCGAAGAAGCCCTCATCGGCCTTGTTGGACCGCTCATCCGGCTTGAGCCGGCCGTTGGGAATGAAGGGCGACGGCGTGAGGACGAAGCAGTCGAAGGCGCTGGTGAGGTCTTCGCCGGGGCCGGCCAGCAGGCGCAGCTCGAACGTCTGGCGGCCTTTGGCCAGCTTTACCTTGCCCAGCGACACCCAGTTGGCCACGACATGGGTCTTGAGCGTCACGCTGTCGGCGAGGGCGATGTTGCGGTCGCACACCCGCCATTCACCCGGGCCGAACCGCCACTTGAACGGGCCGTGCTGCCAGAATTTGCGGGTCCAGAGGTGATACTCGCCGTCGGCCGGCACATCGAGCTGGTAGATGGCGAAGGCTTCTTCACCCTGGCGTTTGCCGCTGGCGCTGAGCCAGTCATCGCCGGAGAGCAGGTTGCGCTTATCCTGGAAGGTTGAGGCGGCGAACCAGCTTTGTTCCGGGAAATTGGTTTGCGACGGCTTCTCGCCCTCCCACCAGACGTAATCCGCGGCCTGAAGCGAGGAGGAGCCGAGCAGCGCGATCCCGAGCAGGCAAATGTGAAGCTGATGCATGGCCTGATTCTACCCGCTCCCGCGTTTGGCACACGGCACAATCCCCCGCTTGGCTTGTTCCCTGGCTTCTTCTTGACCCATTTTGATCCTCCTCCCCTTCAACCTATAATGGTCCGCTTACGCCCGTTGCGGGAGAGTGGGATCCTCCTCTCGCCCGGCCGATGTACCCAACAGACACGCTGATGAGCCTGAAATCCATCCGAATCAAGGGGGCACGCGAGCACAACCTGCGCGGGATCGACGTCGATATCCCGCGGGACCAGCTCATCGTCATCACCGGCCTGTCGGGCAGCGGCAAGTCAACGCTCGCCTTCGACACCATTTACGCCGAGGGCCAGCGCAAATACGTCGAGAGCCTGTCGGCCTACGCGCGGCAGTTCCTGGAGCAGCTCCAGAAGCCCGACATCGACGAGATCGAGGGCCTCCCGCCGACCATCGCCATCGAGCAGCGGTCGGCCAGCAGCAACCCGCGGTCGATTGTCGCCACCACCACCGAGATCTATGACTATCTCCGCGTGCTCTTTGCGCGCGTGGGCATCCCGCACTGCTGGGAATGCGGCCGGCGCATCGCCAGCCAGTCGGCCTCGCAGATCGTCGATGCCGTCATGGCCAATCCGGCCGGGGCGAAGGTGATGATCCTTTCGCCGCTGATCCGCGGGCAGAAGGGCGAGCACAAGGACACCTTCACTGCCATTCACAAGCAGGGATTCGTGCGGGCGCGGGTGGATGGGCAGATTGTCGAGCTGACCGGGCCGGCCGCCCCCGCGCTCAAGAAGACCTTCACCCACAACATCGAGGCCGTCGTCGATCGCCTCGTTCTCAAGCCGGAGATCCGGTCGCGCCTGGCCGACTCCATCGAGACCGCCACGCGGCTCTCGCAGGGCCTGGTGATTGCCGCCATCCAGAACGACAAGGGCGAGTGGGTTGACCACATGTTCAGCGAGAAGTTCGCCTGCGCCGAGCACCCGCACGTCTCGCTGGGCGAGCTCGAGCCGCGGATTTTCAGCTTCAACTCGCCCCATGGCGCCTGCCCCACCTGCCACGGCCTGGGCACCACCTTCGAATTCGACCCCGACCTGATCGTCCCGGATGACAGCCTGACGCTGGAAAACGGCGCGATCGAAGCCTGGCGCAAGAACGGCAAGCGGATGAACATCTACTATGCCCGCACCCTGCGCCAGTTCTGCTATGAGTTCGATATTTCTTATGACTCGACGCCCTACAAGGAGATCCCGCGCAAGGTCCACCAGGTCCTGATGCACGGCACCGACGCCAAGGGGGACCAGGGCACCGGCACCTGGTTCGAGGGCATCATTCCCAACCTCAAGCGCCGATTCGACAACACCGAAAGCGAATGGGTCAAGGCGCGACTGCACCAGTACATGTCCGAGCAGCCCTGCAAGACCTGCAACGGCACCCGGCTGCGCAAGGAGGCCCTCGCCGTGCGCCTGCACGCCCAGGGCGATGGCGCTGAAGGCTACAACATCCACCAGGTCGCCACGCTCCAGGTCCAGAAGGCCAGGGAGTTCTTCGAGAGCCTCAAGCTCGAAGGCGAACGGGCTGTCATCGCCGAGCCCATCGTCAAGGAAATCCGCAACCGCCTCGGCTTCATCGCCGATGTGGGCCTCGGCTACATCACCCTCGACCGCAAGACCGGCTCGCTCTCCGGCGGCGAGGCTCAGCGCATCCGCCTGGCCACCCAGGTTGGCAGCGGCCTCGTCGGCGTCTGCTATGTGCTCGATGAGCCCACCATCGGCCTGCACCAGCGCGACAACGACCGGCTGATCCGCACCCTTCGCAAGCTTACCGACATCGGCAACACCGTCATCGTCGTCGAGCACGATGAGGACTGCATCCGCTCGGCCGATCACCTGATCGACATCGGCCCAGGCGCTGGCGCGCACGGCGGCAGAATCGTCTGCCAGGGCCCGGTGCCAGACGTCTTTACCCAGAACCACAGCGTCACCATCAAGTACCTCACCGGCGAATACGCCATCCCCACGCCCGAGCATCGCCGCGCCGTCAGCCCCAAGGACAACTGCATCGAGATCAAGGGCTGCCGCGAGAACAACCTCAAGAACATCGACGTCCGAATCCCCTTGCGCGGCCTGGTCTGCATCACCGGCGTCAGCGGATCGGGCAAGTCCACCCTCATCAACCAGACCCTCCTGCCTGCCCTTAAGCGCAAGATCTACGGCTCGCGCCTCAAGGCCGGGGCGTTCAAGCAGATCGTCGGCGTCAACAAGATCGACAAGGTCATCGAGATCGACCAGTCGCCCATCGGCCGGACGCCCCGCAGCAACCCCGCCACGTACACCGGCGTGTTCGACGAGATCCGCAAGGTCTTCGCCAAGACCCGCGAGGCGAAAATCCGCGGCTACGAGGTCGGCCGCTTCAGCTTCAACGTCAAAGGCGGCCGCTGCGAATCCTGCCAGGGGCAGGGCACCAAGTGCATCGAAATGCACTTCCTGCCGGATGTTTACGTCGATTGCGAAGTGTGCCACGGCTCTCGCTACAACGCCGAGACCCTCGAAATCCACTACCGCGGCAAGACCATCGCCGATGTCCTGGCCATGACCGTTGAGGAGGCCCTGGCCTTCTTCGAGAACTTCCCCCGCATCCAGCAGGTGCTCAAGTGCATGAATGATGTCGGCCTGAGCTATGTCCGGCTCGGCCAGCCCAGCACCCAGCTTTCCGGCGGCGAAGCCCAGCGCGTCAAGCTTGCCAGCGAACTCGGCAAGAGCGCCACCGGCGAAACGCTCTATGTGCTCGATGAGCCGACCACCGGCCTGCACTTCGCCGACATCCAGAACCTGCTGACCGTCCTGAACCGCCTGGCCGATCTCGGCAACACCGTCCTGGTCATCGAGCACAACCTCGACGTCATCAAGTGCGCTGACTGGATCATCGACCTCGGCCCCGACGGCGGCGATGGCGGCGGCCGGATCATCGCCCAGGGTCCCCCCGAGAAGATCATCCAGACCCCCGGCAGCTACACCGGCGAATACCTTCGCCCGAAGCTGCAACTGGCAAAGATGGCCCATCTGGCATCCGCCTGAGGAACCGCATCTCTCTTTTCCCAGCGGCCCTCTGCCATTACCATGCCCGCCCATGTCACTTGAGCAATCTCTTGCCGAACTCCAGCAACGCTTCGCCATCGGCACCATCGCCCAATTCAGGCAGGATGCCGGTGGTCTCATCCGGTGCAACATCTCTACGGCCCGGTGCCAGGCGGAGATCTTTCTCCAGGGTGCCCACATCACCTGTTTTCAACCCGTGGGCCAGTTGCCCTTGTTGTTCACTAGCGCCCAGAGCCAGTTTGCCCCTGGCAAGCCCATTCGCGGAGGTATCCCGGTCTGTTTCCCCTGGTTTGGCCCGCGGGCTGGGGATTCCGCAGCACCTCTGCACGGGCTGGCGCGCATTCTGCCTTGGAATGTCGAGTCTCTGGGCGTCGGGCCTGACGGCGCGGTCAAAATGGTCTTTGCCCTGGCCGATTCCGACCGAAGCCGCCCGATCTGGGCGCGTTCGTTTGCCCTCCGGCTTATCGCGGTTTTCGGCCAGCATCTGGACCTAACGCTCCAAGTCAACAACACCGGGATGAAGTCCCTCACTTTTGAGGAGGCCTTTCACACCTATTTCGCCGTTGCCGATGTACGTGGAGTTTCCATTACTGGCTTGTCAACTGCTACTTACGTCGATAAGGCCGACGGCATGAAGCGAAAGGTGCAAGATGCCGAACCGATCCGGATCGCCGGCGAAACGGATCGGGTGTACCTGTCGGCACCAGGGCGGGTCATCATCGATGATCCCGGAGCGCGCCGTCGAATCGTGATGGACAAGGCCGGGTCCGACACGACCGTCGTGTGGAATCCGTGGATTGCCAAGGCCAAGGCGATGCCGGACTTCGGCGATGATGAATGGCCGAGCATGTTGTGTGTCGAAACCGCCAATGCCAGCGAGAACGCCGTTGTTCTCGCGTCCGGCCAATCGCACACCATGAATGTGGTGTTGCGCGTCGAGACTTATTGATCGCACATATGCCATTCAAGTTGTAAGCATATTCAAATAAGCCACTTGCGATTGCTCTCCATTTCCAGGAATTGCCCTTGCACTTCCGTGATGCTTCCCGGTACAGTGCGACGGTCTGGCATTTCGCACTGCGTGGGTGCTGGTTTGTCGGGCTGCGGTGGTTGCGTCGTTTGATCGAGAGGAGCATCACAATGCGTCTGGCAGTTTCTTTCCTGGTCGTGCTGTTGACTTCTCTGTTCATTGCTCAGGATGCCAGCGCTCGAACGTACAACAGCAGTTTCCGGGACGAGCTCACGCTGCGTTTGCCCGAACGGATCGTTCTGGATGCCATGATTAAGAATCAGGTGACCATCACCTCCAGCGCCAATGGGAAGAGCCGCATGGTGTTCCGGGCCAGTTTTCATGGCAGCGGCATCGGCGCATCCGGCACCGAATATGTGGCCAACGGACTGGAGGTCTTCACGATCACCTCGCAGCCCGGGAAATCGACGACGCTGACAGGGGATTACGTCATTATCAGCAAAGGGGCGACGCCGGATTTCATCCTTCGCGTCGAATTTGTGCTGAGCACCAACGCCAAGGGTCAGCCTTCAGTCGAAGTAACAGGCTATGGGGCCCGGCCGCGTCGATAGGCGCTGCCCAGGGGTGGCGCCAATCTGGCTTGGACGATCGGCATTTCTTGCGCAGTCAATTCGCGCGGATTCGCGTACACATGGCCTGTCCTTGATATCACCGTTTCGCCAGCGGAGAAGAGCTACATGGCCACCATCACCATCAGCCGCGGGTCGTTCTCGGGAGGCAAAGCCGTCGCCGAGGGCCTTGCGGAGCGCCTTGGTTATGCCCTGCTCAGCCGCGAGCAGCTTCTCGCGGAAGCCGCTGACGACTACGGCATCAGCGAGACGGAGCTGTCGGCCGCCCTCGATCAGACTCCGCCTTTCTGGCAACAGGTTCCCGGCAAACGCCTGGCCTATGTTCGATGCGTAACGGCGGTACTGCTGGATCACGTGCGGCATGGCGACCTGGTGTATCACGGTTATGTCGGCCATCTGTTGCTTGCGGGCATCACCCCTGCGCTGGCGGTTCGTGTGATCGCCGACCTCGAAATGCGGATCGGTTCGGCGATGCGGCTGGCCAAGCTTTCGCGCGGAGAGGCCCTTGCGTACATCCAGCGAGTCGACCGGCGGCGCGCCCGCTGGGCGAAGCTGCTGTATGGCGTTGACTGGCATGATCCGGATCAGTACGACCTGACGGTCAATCTTGCCCGGGTGCCGGTTCCTGGTGCGATCGACGCCATCGCGTCGATGGTTCGCCTGCCCGAGTACGAACCCAGCGCCCAGAGCCTGAAGAAGCTCGAGGACCACAGCCTTTCGTGCCGGGTCTGGGCCGCCCTGGCCAGGGACCCTGCCGCCCGAAGCGCCGAGGTGCATGTCGAAGCTGATGCCGGCCGGGTTTGCATCACCGGCCGCGTCTCGTCCGTTCGCGCGCAGGAGGCGATCCCGCGTCTGGCGCGGCAGGTTGAGGGCATCCGGACGCTCCAGTGCGATGTGGGGGTGGGGATTGACTGGTGCTGGTGAAGGGCGAAATGGATGACGCGGGCGCCGGACATCGTTGCCAGCACGGGCCGGCGATGCCTTGTGCAATACCAAGGGTGCGGGGGCGGCTAACGCTGCCGTAGATCCCGGAGGCGCTCGGCGACCTTGGTGACGCGCGAGCCGAGGTTGCGGGCGGTGGTCAGCTCGCTGTCGACCGGCTGGCGCGAGCCATCGGGGCCGGCCAGTGTGCCGGGGCCGTAGGGCGAGCCGCCGATGCCATCGGTGACGAGAATCTGCGGATTCTGGCCGTAGGGCGTGCCGACGATGACCATTCCCAGGTGCATCAGGGGCACGAGGCTGGTGATGATGGTGGATTCCTGGCCGCCGTGGATGGTGGCTGTGCTGGTGAAGATGCCGGCGGCCTTGTCCTCGAGGGCCCCTTCGGTCCAGAGGCGGCCGGTGGAATCGATGAACTGCTTCATCTGGGCCGCCATGTTGCCGAACCGTGTGGGTGTGCCCCAGCAGATGCCGTCGGCCCAGCGGAGATCCTCATGGGTGGCGATCGGAATGTCCTTCTGCGCCTCCTGTGCCTGCACATAGGCGGGTTGCTTGCTCATCCCTTTGGCGGCGTCTTCGAGCTCTGCCACCCGGCGAAGCCGCACATCAGCGCCGGCGACGCTTTTTGCGCCTTCGACGACGGCCTGGGCCATGCGATGGATGTGGCCGTACGAGCTGTAGTAGACAACGAGGATATTGGCGGCCATAAGAATCTCCTTATTTCGGTCAATTCCGTTACCCTAGGCGGGAAGTGGTTCTGGGCACAACGGCGAATCCAGCGCGAGACGAAGATGGCGGCGGATCGTACAATAGCCTAACACTGTGGCCAAGCCTCGCATGGGAGCGCTGGCATGCGGCGAGGCGGGCACTTAAGCTGATGGCGTATGATTTCCGCTCTGACTGGCGAATTGCGGCGCGTGGATGAGGACAGGATTCACCTCCAGGCTGGGGCGATCCTGTATGAGCTGTTCGTGCCCGCGGCGGATGTGAACCAATTGCAGATGCGCCTGGGGGAAGAGCTGACGCTGCACACCATCTTCTACCTGGAGGGCGATGCGAGCAGAGGCGGGCTGGAGCCGAGGCTGATCGGGTTCCTGCGGCCGGAGGACCGGCGGTTTTTTGAGAAGTTCACAACGGTGAAAGGCATCGGGCCGAAGACCGCCCTCAAGGCGTTCACCGAGCCGGCCGGGCGGATCGCCCAGGCGATTGAGGCGAAGGATACGCGGTTCCTGGTCCACCTGAAGGGGATCGGCAAGCGCACGGCTGAGCTGATCGTGGCTGAGTTGGCGGGCAAAGTGACGGATTTCGCCCTGGAGTTTGGCGAGACAGCCGGCGTGGCGGTGACAGCGCAGCGGCAGACGTTCGAGGAAGATGCGATTGCAGCGCTGATGCAGCTTGGCGAGCCCCGGCCGGTGGCCGAGCGGCTTCTGGATCGCGCTCGCCAGGCCAACCCGGCGCTCAAGACCACCAGCACGCTCTTGAAAGAAATGCTGCTGATGCGATCGAGCCGGGCGTGAGGATGGAGGGTCATCGTGGACCGCAGGAAGGGATACCTGCGCCTGAAATACCCGGACACAGTACGGTACGCTCGTTCGGCGTATCCTTGTGATGTTGTTGTCACTTGCTAAAA
>CAZMXI010000022.1:0-36720 GCA_964570205.1 uncultured Tepidisphaeraceae bacterium | reverse complement strand
CCGCGCCCCTGCTTGACATCGCCCAAGAGCCTCGGCAGAATCGCCCTCATCCAATGCCCGTGCGACAGGGGGTTGTCGCGCTGGCCGTTTGGATGCCTTGCCATGACGTCAAGGCCGATGTCGCCGGACAAGTCGCGGCCCTTGAAAAATGCGTGAATTCCTGTGTGGGATGGCGGGGCAGGAACACGCCCGGGCGCGACAGGTCCGTCGGGCATGGGGTGCCGTTGGCGCCCGAGGTCTGAAACACTTCGCATGGGCATTGTCTCGCGTCGGGCACGGTTTGCGCCGGCCGCTGCATGATCGAGCCGCCGGAACCCCCGGCCGGTGTCGTTTCCCGCACGGCGCGAGCAAGCATGAGCGGCTGGGGTTGTGCCACTCGAACGCCGACCTGATCTCCGCGGATGGACCCGCGCCGATCACGGTTTGGGTTCGGCCCGCCTTGGGCAGCGCAACTCCCGCCTGAGTGTCACGGTTGTTGTGCCAGTCGCCCTGTTCCTTCCATGTTGCGCCGGTTGAGTGGCTTGCCGCCGGCGCATCGCGATTGGCATCTCCCAATGGGCAAGTGGAAAGGACATCTCATGTCGCATCCGTCTGCATCGCATCCGCGCGCGCGGCCATCGTGCTGTCCCGCGGCGGGCTAGGGCCCCTGAGCACGCGCCTTCAAGGCTCCGCCCGGGCTGCGCATTCCAGTTCAACACGGGGCGATCCCGCCCCTGCGATGAACCGGGCAAATCGGAATGCCTGCCCAGGACACCCACCTCAGCGCGTGCGTCAAATGGGCCCATGTGACTGCGGCCGCCCGACGGCGGCAATCGGTTGATTCCCGGCGTAAGACCGGGCCAGGGAGTTAACGCCTGCACCTGCCGAGCATGGGACCGCAGGACCGCATGGCCGAGGGCTCCCTTCACATGTCGAACGGGAAGTCGGGCATGGGCGACAAAATGCGCCTCAATGCATAAACCCCGCTTGGGACAGGCGTTCAACATCGATCCGCCTGCACAAGCTGAGCAGCACTTTGCCTCGGGCTTCTCTGTTTCGTATGCCAAACTTGGCGCTTTGGGCTTTCTGGGCAAGAAAGGATGTTGTTTGATGTTTAGGGCGAAGAATTGGGCACGGAAGAATCGGGGTTTGAACCATGTACGCGAGGCAACACGGAACTTCGGCCTGGAAGGGCTGGAATCCCGCACCCTGCTGTCTGTCAGTCTGGATGCCAACGGCTGGACCGTTGTCGGACCCAGCTCCGACACGCGGACGATTTACGTCAGCAGTTCGGCCGGCAATGACGCCAACAGCGGGCTCTCGGAAAGCGCGCCGGTGAGAACCCTGGCCAAGGGGTACTCGCTGCTGCGTCACGGCAGCCCGGACTGGCTGCTGCTCAAGCGAGGCGACTCCTGGTCGGAGGGCCTCTTCATGACCAAGGGCGGACGCTCCGCCTCCGAGCCGCTGCTCATCAGCGCCTACGGAACCGGCGAACGGCCCACCCTCCTCAGCGGCGGCAATAATGCCATCTCATCGTACGTGACCAGTGGATCGCCGGCATCGCTGGACAACATCGCCCTCATCGGCCTGCACATGTACGCCAACACGCGCGACCCCGCCCATGGCGCCACCGATGCCGCCACGACCCCTTACGGCATCTTCATCAATCGCCCGATGGCCAATTTCCTCATCGAAGACTCGGAATTCGAATTCTACCGCGACAACCTCGCGATCATGGGCAGCCAGGCCGACGGCATCCGCAACCTGCAGGTCCGCCGCAATGTGATCCACCATTCCTACTCGACCAGCACCCACTCGCAGGGACTGTACGTATCGAATGCCCGGGGAACCCTGCTTGAAGACAACGTGTTCTACCACAACGGTTTCAATCCGGCCGTCCCTGGCGCCACGGCGACCATCTACAACCACCACGTCTACCTCCAGACCGAGGCCTTCGACAACGTCGTCCGTGGGAACATCACCGCCGACGGCGATGCGATCCAGGTGCGCGCCGGCGGCATCGTCGAGAACAATCTCTTCGTTCGAGACTCGATCGGCCTGCTGGTGGCGGGCAACACCAGCCGTGTCACCGGCAACGTCATCCTGGAAGGCAAGGACATCACCTCATCCCTGCCGCGCGGCTGGGGCATCGATGTCGCCTCCCAGAGCGGCGCGATCATCAGCAACAACACCATCGCGCACAGCAACACCACCGGCTGGGCCATGCGGCTGATGAACACCACCAACGCGCAGGTGTCGAACAACACCATTTACGACTGGCCGCGCGGCATCGTCGAAGACAACGCCGCCGGAACCGTGCTGACCGACAACCGCGTCGGCGATGGATACGCCTACGTCGATCCCAACCGCTCGCTGGCCTCCTATCACGGCACGCTGGGCAGGACCGCCACGTTCGAGGCGTTCATGACCGAGGCGCTCAAGCAGTCCAGGACCTACTGGCGTCCGCAGTACACCGCAGGCGCGGTGATCCAGTACATCAACCAGGGATTCTCAACCAGTGCCACCGTCACCCCGCCAACGGTGACGATCGCGGCGACCACGGCCACAACCGAAGGCTCGCCCACACCCGGCGCCTTCACCGTCACCCGCTCGGGCAGCACCGCCTCCAGCCTCACCGTCAACTACACCCTCGGCGGCACAGCCATCAACGGCACCGACTACACCAGGCTTGGCGGCAGCATCGTCATCCCCGCCGGCGCTGCCTCCGCCATCATCAGCATCGTCCCCGCCGACGACACACTCGTCGAAGGCAACGAGACCGTCCTGCTGACCCTGGCCAGCAACACCGCCTATACCCTGGGCGCTGCCTCCAGCGCTAGCCTCACCATCGCCGACAACGATCTCGCAGCGCCCCCCACCGAGCCGGAGCCGGACCCGGAGCCATCCGGCACATCAACGAAGTTCGACTTCGGCACTGGCGGCTCACCATTGCAGAGCGGTTACACCCGCATCAGCGAAGCCACTCTCTACAGCTCCACGCTGGGTTATGGCTGGGTCTCCGGCACCATCGCCAGCCGCGATCGCAGCGACGGCACCTATCTCACCCGGGATTTCAACTACACCCCCCTGGGTACGTTCGCCGCCAACGTCGCCAACGGCATCTACGACGTTGTGCTTACCCTGGGCGATGCCCATTACGCCCACGACCAGATGGGCATCACGATCGAGGGCAACCTGGCCGGCACCGTCAGCACCGCCGCAGGACAGTTCTCCACCGTCACCTATCGCACCCAGGTGTCTGACAGTCAGCTCACCATCCTCCTCGATGACTTCGGCGGAACAGACCCCAACGTCGTGGTCACTGGCTTGGAGATCCAGCCGGTGGCCCTTCCGCCGACAGTGACCATCGCGACAACCACGGCCACAACCGAAGGCTCGCCCACACCCGGCGCCTTCACCGTCACCCGCTCGGGCAGCACCGCCTCCAGCCTCACCGTCAACTACACCCTCGGCGGCACAGCCATCAACGGCACCGACTACACCAGGCTTGGCGGCAGCATCGTCATCCCCGCCGGCGCTGCCTCCGCCATCATCAGCATCGTCCCCGCCGACGACACACTCGTCGAAGGCAACGAGACCGTCCTGCTGACCCTGGCCAGCAACACCGCCTACACCCTGGGCGCTGCCTCCAGCGCTAGCCTCACCATCGCCGACAACGATGTCGCAGCGCCCCCGCCGACGACATCAGGCACTTCCTACCAGTTTGACTTTGGAACCAAGAAGTCGCCCCTGCAGAGGGGTTACACCCGCATCAGCGAAGGCACCCGCTACAGTTCCAGTGCCGGCTATGGCTGGATCAGTGGCACCATCGCCAGTCGCGACCGCAGCACCGGCACCTATCTAACCCGGGACTTCAACTACACCACCCTCGGCGCGTTCGGGGCCAAGGTCGTCAACGGCGCGTATGATGTGACCCTCACGATGGGCGATGCCCATTTTGCCCACGAACAGATGGGCATCACAATTGAGGGCAAGTTCGTCGGGTCGGTCAGCGCCGCCGCGGGGCAGTTCTCCACCGTCACCTATCGCGCTGAGGTGACCGATGGACAGGTCACCATCCTCTTCGATGATCTCGGCGGCGCGGATGGCAACGTCGTCATCAACAGCATCGAGATCAAGCCCGCGACCTTCTCCGCCACGCCTATCGCGTAGCCGGGAACCGAGCGGCGTGAGCCGCCGAAATACCACAGCCCCCGATGGCGATGCAGCCGCATCATCCATCGGGGGCTGTGCCTTGCGCTAAGATGCCAACTGTCGGGCCGGCGCATCAGGCAGTCAGCCGCGTAGACCGCGGCGTACCCGCCCACCGCCGATCTGTTCCGCTCAAATCCTTGCTATCCCCCCCGCTCCGCCGTACAACCTTCCCTCATGCCCAATTACCTGCGGGCATTTCGGCCGGGCGGGACCTTCTTCCTGACGATCGACGCGATCTGCCTGCCCGATCACCTGCACATGCCCCTGAACCGCAACCAGCCATATCTCGGAAGGAGTAACAATGACTACATCACAACGAATGATCTTCTCTCTGGCCCTTGCGATAATGGCCGTGATGGCACTATGTCCGCCTTGGATTCTGACCACACCGCCGACCCAGGTGAGCGCGAATGGAGCGACTGCCGTTATTGCGCCGCTTCGCTATCCGCTCGGTTTCGCCTGGGTCTGGGCACCGCCGCAGAGACGACGCGTGTTTCTCGTGCCACCAGTTGTATTTGTGCCGCCTGAACTCACGATTATCGAGCATCTCCGACAGGGAGGAAAAGACGACGTTGATTATCTGAGCGAAGACGAACGTGATATCTATGCGGCGGAAGTCGATTTCTCAAGGCTCATCCTAAGCTGGGCAGTCATTGCGTTCTTAGCCGCCGCCATCGCGATTGCGATCAATGCCCCGCGTAGTTCCGAATTAGCCAATTAGCCATGGATAGGTGAGTATGCTCGGGATGGCGAAACCGGGACAAGAACGGTGACGCACATGATCCACATCGTTTTGCAGGCCGAGGCGCAGGCGGTAGGATCTTGCCATGCCTCGCGGTCCCAGGAATTGTGCTCATTCGCGGCGTGGGTCGGCAGACAATCTTCTTCAAGCAATCAGCTTTGGTGCCTTCGAGCGGACCATTGCCCCGGGAATGGAACCGACGCTCCGCCCCCGGAAACCCCGCGAGGTAGCCCGGCCATAAAGACGATGTACATATTCTCCCGTTCAGTGCGGTGGCGGGTGGTCTGAAGGGCATTTATGGAGGAACTTCGAATGGCTACGCAAGTGGAACAACTCATGTCGCGACTACGCGACCCGAAGTTCAAACGGTCGTTCTGCGATCTTTGCGGAAAGGTCGTCGGCATGGCAGGCGGCTTCTGTAACGAGGCCCAATGCGAGGATTTGGCTTACCTTGTTGGCGACTGGTGGGGATCGGTCGAACTTGCCATGGAGTCGTGTGGACGGATTGACAGGGAACTCGAAGATCGCACCCGCCCCTTACCGAACCCGAGCATTATCACGCACAACGAACTGTGGGATGAGTTCAAGGTCTACATCGAACACGAGACCTACGATGACTTTGACGACATCTACGAGCATTATCTGGACCACATCGAACACCGACTCTTGAGGTTGCGAGAGTCAGAACCATTTGAGCTTTCCACCCTGCTGTTCGCGGAAGGCTCAGAGAAGCTCCGCTACATGATACATGGGATTCTGATGACGCGGGCGAGCATCTTGGGCGACCTGAGCCAAGGCCAGATCGAAGCTTCCTCCGAGGCGCTCGTCGCAGGCGAAGAAGAATCAACACCGCAAGTGATTGGCCGGATTGGCGAATTTGAGCTTCTGATTGCGGAGGTCCGGTTCAGTAATGCTCAGCGGAAACTGCGCAAGCCCGACTCGGACCAAGCGATGAGCGGGACCATGTTTGTCAAACTCGCAGGTCGCGCATCCGCGGGAGCAATGGATGCGTTGGCACGCAACTTGGCTCCGGTCGCGCAGTCCCATTTTCGGTCAGTTGCACTCTTGACGGCCAAGCTGGATGTGGAGACTTTCAGGACATACCTGCCGTTTGGCATCGCCGGGCTTGCCATGGCGACGCTGAACACCTCGAATAAGGATACATTTGAACGCCGCATCGCCAACGCGGTGCGACTACTCGCGGAAGCCGATCGCCAACAAAGCGAGCCAATCGGACTGTCGCTGTGCGTCACTGCCATCGATGCACTCTTGGGCAGACAGGGCCCGGAGATGTCGAAGACACTGGCCGATTTCGTCGCGGGGTTGCTGGAACCGGATGTTGCCTTGAGACGGCAGGCCGCCGATTTCGTCACTGACCTCTACGACAAGAGATCGCGGGTCTTGCACGGGGATCGCTTGGACGGAAACTCGAAACTCCGCAGCGATGCTCGACTTCTGGCGGCCAGTGTCCTCCACGGAGTATGGTCGTACCAGGACTTCTTTGAGAGATTCTATGATAGCACGCCTAGACCCGCCGACTTCTTTGGCAAGTTGCGAGATGACTTCGTGAGGCCGGGCTTGCCTGACGGAGTGCTCTCGCTGCCGGTACGCTCCCTGTGGCAGCCCCGTTGACACGCGGCTGCGAAAGGGGGGCATCACGGACATCACTGCTATTGCCAGCCAACCGCTCGCTTTTGGGTGAAGGAGGACAGGCAGGCGGCCACGATTCGTCGCCTGGACCACGACAATTGACACGAACGCTAGTGGTTGCCCTGAACGGTGCAAAGACCACCGCGAGCATCCTTCGAGTGCCGGGCGATCGACGTTTCTACCTGATACCCGATCGTGAATCGCCGGCCGTGGCCATCGGAAACGCGAAAGAAGCCATCCAGCCTCATCCCCGCTTCCCGATCCCCTCGCCTCCCCCGGCCCCGCAAAAGACTCAAAAAAACCGCCAGCCTATTGAACAAACGCCTAACTCATCCATATAATACCCCCAGACAAAGGCGGCCCGTCCGCCCCCTCCAGGCCAGGCCCGGAGGTGCGTTCTTTGAAAACCTCATACCGCCCTCATGACCACTGCCGCGCCCATTCCCCGCGCCCCCCCATCCATGCTCATTCTGCGCCCCATACGTGGCAACGATTTGCCATTGACATAAGCCACGGGCAATCCAGCGATTACGCGCCACCATGCGACACAATCCGACACTTTGCGACAGATTCCACTTTCCCTGAACCCCGAACCCCTCTTCACGCAACACGTAACACGCAATACCCCCATTTTTCCTAATCCCTTTTCCCTCAACCCCTTAAACCTCATCCATGTCCCAAAATGTCCCACAATGTCCCACATTTCATTTTCACTTTCGCCCACCTCAACAACCCGGCGCAACCACAACAGACACCCGACCGGCCTGCCGCTCATCCAGCCGCCGCGTGGCGGCCGACTTGCCGCGAACCAGGCAGTCCCACTGGTATCGACGCAAGAACGCCCGGAATTCCGGATCGTCATACCGCGGCGCACGCCGCAGCCACGCTGATACATACCCCCACCACATCGCCAGCCCGCCGACGACCAGCGGCGGCCGGGTCATCCGGAAGACCGCGCTGGCCGTCATGTACGCCAGGCTCGTGCCCATGAAATACTGCCCGAATCCATGCCTCGCCCGCCCTGTGAGAATGCCGCGCTGGCTGGCCCCCATCGGCCGAAGGTGAATGAACCGCAATTCCGGCAGATCCCAACTGCACGCCTTCCATCCCAGCATCCGGCAGCGGTGGCAGTCGATCCCATCCCACATCACCTGCCGGACGAAACCCCCTATCCGCCGAAAGCACTCCGTGCGATAGAACTTGATCATGCCCACCGACATCTCATCGCCACAGGCCTCGCTGACCAAACTCGAGGTGTCGAAAGCATCGCCTCGCAGCAACTCCTCCCGCAACGGCGCGGGCTCCCCCCGCAGCGTCTGCGGCGAGAAATACGGCTTGCCGCTGCACGTACCGATGCGCGGGTTCTGTTCGGCCCGCTCCATGAGCACCTCGAAATAGCGCGGTGGCAAGTCCAGGTCCAGATCAAACTTGCAGACGTAGTCGAACTGATCGGGCTCGATGCTGCTGTAGCCGTGGTAGAACGCCTCGATCACCCCCGGCCCGACCTTCCGCGCCCCCCGGTCCTGGCGGGTAATGACCCGTATGAATGGGTACTTGGCCGCATATTCCGCAAGAATCGCCGGCGTCTGGTCTGTGCTGCCATCATCCACAATCACCCACAGCGCTGGCGGCACGCTCTGCCCCACCACGCTGTCGAGTGTCCGGCGGGCATAGAGCGCCTCATCCCGAACCGGGCTGATCAGTACATATCGATTCATGCGCTCACCTCATAGCGCTGGCACCACCACAGGAGCACGAACAGCGCCCACACCCGCGACCAGTAGATCCCGGCCGAGCCGGCGTCAAACGCATCCCACAGCCGCGCCACGGCTTGCGGATTCAATCCAGCCTGCTCGGCCAGCTTCTGGTCATGCAGCGTCTGGGCGACGGTGTCGCGCAGCCCCCGCCGGCACCACGTGTCGATCGGCAGCACGAATCCGGACTTTGGCCGGTCGAATATGGCCGGGTCCAGGTCGGCCAGCGCCACCTCCCGAAGCAGCCGTTTGCTGCGCAGCGGCGCGAACCGCTCCTGCGGATCCAGCCCCGCCACCGTCTCAATCACCCGGTGATCCAGCAGCGGCACCCGCACCTCGAGCGCCACCGCCATGCTCGCGGCATCGGTGTCGCGCAGAAGTCGCTCGCCAATGAACATCGAAAGCTCGAGCATCGACACCGCGTGCAGGTCGGGATTGCCGGCGATCAGCCGGTCCAACTCGGCGGCCCGGCCGCTGGCAAGCCCATAGCGCATCCCGTTGCCATGGCCATTGGCAGGACGCAACTGCTCCAGGAATTCGGTCGTGAAGAGGCTGTAAGAGACCTGGTACAGAGCCAGTGGATCGCCCCGGGTCGCCAGGACATCCGCCAGCTTGCCCCAGCGCACCTGCGAAGGCACGCCGCCATGCCCGCCACCGGCCTTGGCGGCCGCCAGCGCCCGCGCCACCGGCCGGGGCATCCACCCCAGCCGCCAGCTCCAGCGCGCGGCGGCCGGCAGGTCCACGAAGCTGCGATAGCCGCCAAACAGCTCATCGCCACCCGTCCCGGCCAGCGCCACCGTCACCCCCGCCTCCCGCACCGCGCGGCTGACGATGTAAGTATTGATGGCATCAAAGGTTGGCTGGTCGATCGAATGGAGGGCATCTTCAAGTTGACCGGCGAAGTCGCTCTCGGTCAGCCGGATGCACCGGTGGGTCGTCTTCAGCGCATCCGCCACCGCCTGGGCGAAGCGGGATTCATCGTAGTCGGCCTGATCAAAGCCGATCGTGAAGGTGTGAATTGCGCCCGGCTCCGCCTTGGCCGCCAGCGCTGCGACAGCGCTGGAATCGATGCCGCCGGACAGAAACACGCCCAGCGGCACATCGGCGATCAGACGCAGCTTCACCGCGGCCGACAGCTCCTCGCGAAGCGCATCGGTCGTCGTCCGCCGATGCCCGGCCGACGCGATCCGCCAGTACCGGATGGCCTCAGGCGCTGGCCGGCCCGGCGTCAACGTCAGGTGCGTTCCAGCCGGCAGCAGGCTCACACCGCGGATCAACGTGCCCGGCCCGGGCACGAAGCCGTTCCAGAGATAGCCCGATAGGCCGTGGGAATCGAGGCGGCGGTCTATCAGCCCGGTGGCCAGCAGGGATCGAAGCTCGGAAGAAAACAGCACCGTGGCCGTGCCATTTGGCCCCGATACTGCCGCCAGATAGAGCGGTTTGATGCCGATGCGGTCGCGCGCCAGATGCAGTTGACGTATCCGCGGATCCCACAGGGCGAAGGCGAACATCCCGCGAAAGCGGGCAAGGCATTCGATGCCCCAGTGGGTGTACGCCTTGAGAATGACCTCAGTGTCACAATTGGAGGTGAAGGCAAAGCCAAGCGGCTCCAATTGGGTGCGGATTTCGCGGTAGTTGTAGACCTCTCCGTTGAACACGATGGCGCAGCCGGTGGCCGGATCGAGCATGGGCTGTGCCCCGGCGTCGGTCAGGTCCAGGATCGCCAGCCGGCGGTGTGCCAAGGCCGCTCCGAAGCCGTCGGCATCGATGTCGCTCTGCCAGAAGCCAGCGCCGTCGGGCCCGCGGTGCGTCTGGGCGGTGTCGGCCGCGCGCACCGCATCCAGGATCCGCTGATCAATGACGCCCAGAGCTCCGGCGATTCCGCACATGGGTTTGGTCACTCCTCTCGCAGCGCAAATTGCGATTCGGACACTTTTTGTGGATACCCCTGTGTGTCTTGTCTCATCGCGGTCGCCTGCGAGTCAGCGCGTGTCGCCGCCCGGCGGATCAACGCGCCGAGTCTGGCGGCTTCCCGGCCGGCATCGTGCCGTTCATTCACGCGAATCCGCCCGGCATCTGCAAAGGACTGCAAGACATTGGGTTGCGCTTGCAGCGATTCGGCCATGGCTGCCGCCAGCAGTTCCACGTTCCCCGCCGGCACCAGCCAGCCGGTAACACGATCGATGACGAGTTCCGGAATGCCGGCGATGTGGGTGGCAACAACGGGCCGGCCGACGGCGAGGCTTTCCATAATCACCACCGGCAGCCCCTCGGCAAAACTGGGCAGCACCATAGCCCGGCTTTCCATAAGTTGTTGTAGAACCTGATCATTACGGCACCATCCCGCAATGTGCACACAATCGGCCAGGTCGAGCCGGGCGATCAACCGCTCCAGGTCCTCCCGAAGCTCGCCATCGCCAATCAGAATCAACTTGAAGGCGATGCCATCATCGCGCAGGCGGGCCGCCGCCTGCACCAGCAGGTGCTGGCCTTTCTGTTCGCTGAGTCGTCCGATCGAGACCAATGTGGCGTTCTGGGGCACGGGCGAGATCGTCTGGCGGAGGAACCGCTCATCCACCCCGCATCGAACGATGTGTATCTTGTCCCACTGGCGGGGCGAGACCCAGCGGTAGAGTTGGCTTCGGCAGAAGTCGGAGATGGCCGCCACAAAGCGGGCCCGGCCGATGGTTTCGGGATAGTTCAGCCCCTGTGCCCGGTCAAAGTCTTCGGGGCCGTGAACGGTGAAACTGTACCCCGGCCCTCCTAATTCGTGGCTGAACATGGCGATTTCGGCCGAGTTGCCGGCAAAGTGGGCATGCAGGTGATCCACCCCCGCCTGGAGAAGCCATCGGCACAGGATAGTGGCCTCGGCCAGGTAGACCCCATGCAGCAGAAGACCGCGATCCGACCGGCGTGACACCCGCCAGCTCAGGGCGAGCGCCCGCAGCAGCCGACCAGGCCGTGTCGCCATCGCCCACAGCAATGCCCCCAGGACACCAACCAAGCCCGTCGCCTGCACGTAACGGGTCCGGCGGGCTTCCTGCAGATCGGCCTCATCGACCAGGGTGTCGGTCCATGCTCGAAGAGCGAACCGCATCACCTCGAATCCCTGGCGTTCGAGGGCGTGGATCTCGCGCCGGATGAACGTCAGGCTGACCATCGGGTACTGATTGACCAGGTAGGCGATCCGCACTCGACTGTTCCTCAGCAAATCACCCGATCACGCGCTCGCACGCGATCGACCACCCGCATCACGCCCACGGTCTGATCCAGCGTCATCTTCGGGCTTTGGGTAAGCCCAAGTTCGATGCAGCGCATCACTTCAGCGACTTCATGGGCGTAGCCATTGCCCCGATAGGGCACATGCAAGCGGTTCGTGCGCGGACGCAGCATCGACTTGAGGCGGCGGACCCATGAATGGTGACGCATGCGCTGCATCCAAGTCGCGGGGCCAACACTATCATGGAGCGTTGCCGGCATCGGCGAGAATCGCGTCAGGGCAATCGAATCCGGCCGACAGAGCGGCTCATGAATCTCGATTCGCCCAGTCGTTCCCATCAGGACAGCGCCATTGCTGCCGTAGCTGGTCAGGGCGGCGGACAAGACCGCAAGCTGCCCGCCGGCGAAGCGAAGCACGAGGGCGGTGTGCTCATCCACGCCCTGATCCTCGTGGACCATGAAAGTCAGATCCGAGGGCGCCCCGAACAGCCGCCATGCCAAATGCAGCGGATAGACGCCCCGGTCGAGCAGGGCTCCGCCGTCGGCCGGATCGAACAGGCGTGACCTGCGATCCGTCGGCACCGCGAAATCGGCGGTGAGCATTCGCGGGTCGCCGATCGCGCCCGTGTTCACCAGGTCGAAAGCACGATCCATGGCCGGAATGAACTGCATCCACATCGCCTCCATGCAGAACACGCCGCGATTCCGTGCGGCGGCGACGACCCGCTCGGCATCCTCGGCATGGGTCGTGAAGGGCTTCTCACACAGCACGGCTTTGCCCGCCTCGATGGCCAGCAGGCAATGATCGGCGTGATGCGAGGCCGGCGTGGCGATGTACACCACGTCGATTTCCGGATCGGCAACAAGTTGCTCGCAGGTCGAGTACGACCGGGGCACGCCAAATGCCCGGGCAAAATCCCGTGCCCGCCGCGGCGTGCGCGAAGCCACAGCCACGAGCTTGGCCTGCGGCGTGCTGGCCAGGGCATCGGCCAGCTCCGACGCCATGTGGCCGGCTCCGAGGAATCCCCATCGGATTTGTCGGGCCGGTCCGGACATCAGACTCCAACAGGCTCGCTATTCGGGTTGCGGGCCCAGGGCATGGGCTCGACCGAGTCGAAGGTGGACCGAAGGAGGTGGGTGGCACCATCCTCGCCGGCGTTCTGGATGGCCAGCGCCAGTTCCGACACATGGAGCGAGAAGCGGGCATTGAGCCGGCAGGGGCGATCCTCCTCGATCGCTCCGGCCAACTCATCCACGCCCCTGGCGAAGTCAATGACCTGCGCCCCGCCGGATTTTGGGCGAGGCAAGCCGCTGCGCAGCAGGCGGAGCTTCGAGCGGAACGGGCTAAGCATCGACCGCCGCCGGATGGTGATCCACTTGCGGAAGTAGACGTTGGAGCAGATCGACCAGGATTCGGGCGTATACAGCACCCCCCGGTCGCCGATGATGCGCAGGGCATGGTCGTGGGGGGCGACGATGCTGTTGGTGATGCGCGCCACCACGCCGTTCTCGAACTTCACGCATGCCACGGAGAAGTCCGGCGCCATGGAATCCAACTCCACATCCGTCTGCTTGTCCTCGACCAGCGCCGATGAGAACGCGGTGACACTGCGCGCCGGGCCGAAGAACGCCGCGAGCCAGGTCAGGCAGTACCCGGCATGCTCCAGCGTACAGCCGGTCTCAAACTCATCCCTGTAGGGCCATGGCACGCCGGATGCGCTGCGCCATTTGCGGTAGGGATAACGGTGCAGCAATCCTTCATCCATCTCGGCATAGACCAGTCGGATGCGGCCGGGCACCTGGTCGCAGACCGCCTTCCACATCGTCTGGGCGGTCTCGCCCAACAGCGTGCAGGGAGCGCCGGCCAGCCGCAGACCTTTGGCCTCGGCTCGCCGCACCAGGCCGTCGGCGTCTTCATATGACATGGCCAGAGGCTTCTCGCTGTAGACATGCTTGTCGGCATCCAGCGCCCGGCCGGTCACCTCGTAGTGGCTGCGCGGGTTGGTCAGGTTCACCACCATCTCCACCCGGCCATCATCGAGCAACTGATCGAGGGACTCGTATTCGCGTAAACCGTGGAACCGCGCGAACGCCCCGCGCCGGCGCGAATCGCGATCGTACACGCCGGCCACTTCCAGCCGCGGGTGCATCGCCATGCCGGCCATGTACAGGTCGGCGACGAAGCCGCAACCGATCAGAGCGATCTTCACGATGCGGTTTCCTTCAAGTCGCGGCCGTGCGGCAGCCGGTATTCGATCAGCGTCGAGGGCCGGCGTCGCAGCCGCGATACGAGATAGCGGCACTGCCCCATCCACTCGGCGAACTTGCCCACCACGCAGAACACCGCATAGGCCGCCGCATGCCGAGGCGCATCCCCCCCAATGCGCCTGCGAACATAGATCTTTGTGGCCAGGAGCGGATACGACAGGAGCAGCAGGAGGCCCACGCCCGAGGTGATCCAGGCCGCCACCGCGACCGCCACCGGCAGCCCCACCGCCCAGAACCAGATGCTCATGCACTGTCGCACCCGGTGCCGCCCGGGAGAGCGCCCGTGCATCCACGCTCCCTCGGCATACGCATGCCCCGCCCTGACCGTGCGTTTCCACCACTGGCTGAAACGCGTCATCCGGGCATCGTGGATCGTCATCTCGGCATCCAGCCGCAGCACCTTCATGCCGCACTGACGCAGACGGATGCACAATTCCGGTTCCTCACCGGCAATGATCGTTTCGTCATAGCCGCCCACACGTGTGAACGCTTCGGCACGCATCATGGCATCGCCGCCGCAGGCCTCGGCCTCGCCCACGGGCGTGTTCCATTCCATGTCGCACAGGCGGTTGTAGATCGTCGCATCCGGGTAACGCTCCCGGCGGCGGCCGCAGACGACGGCAACATCCGGCCGGTCTCGCAGCGTCTTCTCGGCCAGACCAAGCCACCCGGCAACGACCTCGCAGTCGCCATCGACGAACTGGAGGAATTCCAGACCGGGTTGCAGCGTCATGAGCCGATTGAATCCCGCGTTGCGTGCCCGCGCTGCGGTGAACTTGCCGGACCGGCTCAATTCCACCACTTCCACGCCCATCGAACGGGCCATATCCGGGCTTCCGTCGGTCGATCCGGAATCCACGTACACCATCGCGACGGCCTCATCCCGCACCGAGGCCAGACAGGCGCGCAGCCGCTCGCCCTCATTCCGCCCGATGATGACTACGCCTGCGGTTCTCATGACGATGGGCTCGCTCTGGTTAAACGTTGCCGCCGCGTACGATGAAGGCATGCTGGAGGAAGTCCCGCAGCAGGTGTGGCGGATCCACATCGGGCTTGTTCTGGAGGATGCGCCTCGCCCGCCACAGAGCGAATCCGACGGACCACATCAGGTCGGCAAGCAGCGCATAGGCCCACCCGTGGTTCTTCACGAAGTACCGCCGGCGCGACTGGAACCAGTAGCCCGGCCGGCGCTTCGGCCGAATCACCGGATTGTTGACGCCGGTGCTTTGCCCCACCAGATGCACAACCCGGCTTTCAGGGACATACCAGCATTCGAATCCCTTCCGCTTCGCATGGAGGCAGAAATCCGTCTCTTCGAAATAGAGGAAATAGCCCTCATCCAGAAGGCCCACCGCGTCGAACACCTCTCTGCGGACCATCATGCTGGCCCCCGCAACCCAGTCGGTCGGATGGGCGCTGTCGCGAACGGGCGGGGCTACGACCCATCGGTCGAGCAGGCGGCTGACAATCCCCAGCCGCAACCCCGTCTCCAGTTCGCTCAGCCAGGTGTGAAAACGATAGGCCGAGCGCTGCGGGGCGCCGTCGGGATCCTCCAGCCGGCTGCCGGCGATCGCCGCCTCGGGATGGGCATGCATGAATTCCAACAACGCACGCACAGCGTCCGGGCGGACCATGGTGTCGGGATTGAGCAGAAGAAGGTGCTCTGGCGGCTGGTCGGCCCCCAGAAGCAGCCGGAGCCCGGCGTTGTTGCCAGCCGCGTAGCCCCCGTTGTGCTCCAGCGTCAGCACCGACGCCCACATCTGCCAGCCTTGCCGGCTGATGGCCGCCGCGATCCGCTCGGCCGATCCATCGCCGGAGGCGTTGTCCACGACCACCACGCGTGTTTTCGGCAGTTGTGAGATCTCCTGCGACAGGGATTCCAGGCAATCGATGGCGAGATCGGCCACCCGGTAATTGACGATGACGATCGCGACCTTCATCAATGTACGGGATGTGAATCCGAGGGATGAGCCAGCCGGCTCGTGGGCGTCGGCACGGGAACAAGGCGGGCGCCCGACGGCAATTCGAGCCCGACACGCGCCGGCCGGGTCATCCTGTGATCTCGCATCGCAGCAAAGCCGGTCAGCCCTCCCGCCGCCATGATGAACACGGGGTTGTACATGGCGTTGGCGACATTATCGATCGCATACAGGAGCAACAGCACGCTGAGGCCGGCGACCGGCGTCAACGCCGGATCGTGCCACAGGCGCGTGCCATGGCGCCACAGCGTGACCAGGGGCGCGAGCATCAGCACACCGAAATACGACACCAGCGCAACCAGCCCTTGCGACCCGAACACCAGAATCCACATTCCATCCGTCGTGGTGATATCGGTTCCGTCATCGTCATAGACGCGATTTCGGCCCCATCCGCCCCAGCCCAGGACCGGACGGAGCATTGCTTTTTTCACAAGCTGCTGCTCCTGGTCCATGCGGAACTGCAGAGAGGCCGCGCGTTCCTTGCCGGCCACGGACTTGGCCGCCGAAACGAGCGATGCCCCGAAGGTGGGATCGGCCATCCGCATCGCGATGTACACCGGAGCGACCGCGGCCAGGAGAATCGCCACCGCCGACGATCGCAGCATCCGGCACGCAAACAGCACAAGCCATCCTACCAGTAACAGCGCGATGGCCCCGATCGACTTGCACAGAATCGTTGTGGTCACAAGGACGGCCAGGAGCAAGCCAACAGGCACCTCGACGATGAGCTTCAGCACTCGTGTGCGCCACAGCCACACCCCCAGGAGCGACGCCGCCGCCATCCACATGCCCACCATTAGCCCCGTCTGCATGAAGACCATCGGCCGGTAGCCGCCGAAGCGGATCGTCTGCGCAAACTGGTGCTGGTAATAGCCGTACACCATGTAGTGCATTTGCGGGCTCATCTTGATCTCGTAGAGGCAGAGCGGGACATAGAGCAGCCCTCCGATCACGATCGCAACGGCAAGCTCGCGGAGTCCCTCCGATGAGCTGAAGTGGATTCGCGCGATCAGGTACGGCAGCCCCCACACGATGGTGTGGTGCAGAGCCGAGCTGACGCCGTCGTAGAGACCAAGTCCGTTGGCGAGCGAGGATGGCACGGCGCAGACGCACCAGATCGCCATGGGCAGGTCCATCAGACGAAGCCGCAACGCGCGCAGGCTGGTCACGTCAAACAGGCAGGTGCCCAGCAGAATCCCAAGGGTGGCGGCGCTGGTCTTGTCATAATCCGGCAGGCCCCTGATGTGGTAGCCTGCCATGGGCAGGAAGAGCCAGGCGGAGATGCTGGCCACCAGCACAGCGCGCCGCGCCGGCAGGGTCCAGAACAGCAGCAGGACCACTCCCACCCACCCGAACATCGCAATGTCCACGAAGAGTTTCATAGGAATCGCCGCACCTTGCCCAGCAGTTGATACCACCGCGAGCCGCGCACGCGATGCCGCCAGACCTGCGTACGCACGCTCGTCGTCAGCTTGTCGCGCGCATCGGCCTTGATCCATTCCAGAAACATCTCCGGCCTGGTGAAGCCCTGGACGCGCGCCGTCAGGGCATCCTTCCCGTCGATCCGGCCCGACCGGTTCATCTGGCAATGCGCTGATCGCGGATCATCCATGTGTTCGGCCCATAGTTCGGGGTAATACCACCCGCTGATCAGCCCATCGCGCGTCATGCGGATGCGGTCGATGGGGAAGACCGTGCCGTCGCCGTCCTTCTGCAGATAGCGTACGGCCAGTTCCCAGCGCATCAGGAACGCGGTGCCCCCAATGGCGATGTCCCGCAGAATTCGGTGCCGGCCGGCGGCGACCACTTTTCGCAACGCCGCCTCGCGATGCAATTCGATGTCGTCCGGCCAGAAAGTCCAGCAGCCGATCATTCCCAGTTCGCGCCGCTCGCGCACGGCCGCGGCCAGCGTTTCGGTCCACCCATGCGGGACCAGGGTGTCATCGTCCACCTTGCCGATGACATCGCCGGTGCACCGGCCCAGGAACCACTGTGTCGGGATGGCCTGCAGCACGTTTTTGGGCGCCAGTCGCCTCGCCACGATCCGGGGGTCGCTCCATGACGCCGCCAGGTCGGCCGTGCCATCGGTCGAGCCATTGTCCCACCAATAGACCCGGAAGTCGGCCGGGTCGGCGAACAGGTTGGGCACCGTCTTCTCCACATACTCGCGACGGTTCCACGTCAGCAGCAGAAGATCCACGCCGCGCCGGGGTGTGGACTTGCGGCCTTCACCCAACGGGGAGTGCAACTGATGCGTCGTCAGCATTGCGTCTGGATTCGCGATCATCTCCGCTCACAATTTGGGGTCCAGCCCGTGCGCATGCAGGAAGGCCGGTTTGGCGAAAAGGACGTTGCATTGATCCTGCACTCCGGCCGGATTGCAGGGCCGCATGCGCACCTCGCGAATCCAGGGCGATTCCAACCGGAAGGCCGCGAAGCCCAGCCCCGACATGCGATTGAACAGCGCCACCACTCCATCCGGGCCGCCGATCCATTGTGGCGTCACTTCGACCACCGCCGCATCCACCAGGCTGAGGAGCAGCCGCCCCATGCCGCGAATGACCGCGGGCTCATGGCCCTCCACGTCGATCTTCGCGATGATACTGCCCCTGCCCTCGCGCAGGCCGGAGAAGAGGTTGTCCGCCAGGCGCACCGGCACGGTGTATTCCTCGGCGAAACCCTCTACCGCGCTGTCATCACTCCTCGGCGAACGCACCGTGCTGGCGCCGATGTGTTTCGGATTGACACGGAGGGCGACAGCCCCCTCACGATCTCCGAGGGCGACCGCGTGAACGTGCACCGGCGCGATGGATTGCGATCGCGAGCCGGCATCGATCAACGCCGCCAGCTTCGGATGCGGCTCGACGGCGTGGACCTGGCCCTCCGGGCGGACCAGCGCCGCGGCCAGAAACGCAAAGTGCCCGAAATTGGACCCGATATCGAGGAAGGTGTCCCCCGGCCGAAGGACTCGGCGAAGCAGCAATTCCAGTTCCCGCTCGTGCAGCCGGCCGAACCAGTACGCCGGACGGTGAAAAGGGTTGTATGGATTGCACAGCACGCGAACCCGGAGGCCCCGGAGCGGCCGAAGCACCGGCACATCGGCGATGACTCTGGGGTCCAACAGGTACGGGATGACGCGAAACACCACCGGCTCCCGGCACCAATCCAGGACGCTGGTTCGGGCGACGGTGTCCAAACAGCGCGAGCCCGCCACCGTCACACATCGTTTCGCCAGGGTCATCACAAGTCGCTCCCTATCAGGCACCAGTCGGCATCACGGAACAAGCAACACCACGACCGCACCGACGCCGACGCCGATCGCCAACCACGCCACGGCCATGGCCTCCTGCGCTGCCGAGAACAGGCCGTGCCGCTTCATCCCCCACCACAATGGCGGCACCATCGCGGCGTCCGAAAGGGCCACCGCCCAGACGGCTCCGGCCAATCCGTACAGGTAAAATCCCAAAGGGATGCCGGCAGCCAGCCATAATCCCTTGGCCACAATCGCGATCGTGCCATACTGGAGCCGCCCGATGGCCATCAGGCACACAGAGGCCCCCGGCAGCGTGCAGTTCAGCGCCACTCGAAGGGCCAACACCCGGAGTATCCACCCCGCCTCGGCATACCGCGCGTCGTAAAGCAGGGCGATGACGTGGTCGCCAGCGACCATCAGGATGCCCGCGAGCGGAAGCACCAATACGTCAAGCCGCCGACGCACCTGGCGATAGACGTGTTCGAGGCCGTTACGATCATCCCGCGCCACTTTGCTCAGGGCTGGATAGACCACCCGATGCGACAGGGTCGAGACGACCTGCGTCAGCGCATCGGCCAGGGCGAAAGCCAGGCTGTATACCCCCAGCATGCCGAGGGAGAGATAACGGCCCAGCAGCATGCGATCGCCCTGCTGGGTCATGAACATCATCATGGTGCTCAACAGGATCCACTTGCCAAAATGCAGGAGTTCCCTGCTGGCCTCGCGATCCCATTGCAGCCGGTTCCGGATGCCGCCGAGCACGATATGGCTCAATGCCGTGCGGAACATCGTTCCCACAATTCCGCCCACCACAAATGCCCAGACCGACCGATACGCCACGGCGAACGCCACCGATGCTCCGAACCCGACCACCTGCGAGCCGAGTTCCAGGAACATCAAGCGCCCCAGCGCCAAATGCCGGCTTCGCGTGAGCATCGCGGTGGAATCAAAGGCCATCACCAACGCCACCAGCCCGCAGGCCGGCACCAGGTGGACCAATTGCGGCTCGCCGTAGACCATCGCCGCCGGCCAGGCAATCAGGCACGAACACACCCATAGGCCTGCACCTCGGATGATCTGAAGCGTCCACGCCGTGTTCAGGAAGTCCGGATCGTCGCCTCGCTTGCTCTGGATGATGCTGGGTCGCAGACCCAGGTCGGAGAACATCTGCAGGCCCTGGATGAACATGCCGGCCAGCGCCAGCAGCCCGAAAGCCTCAGGAAACAGCAGCCGCGCCAGAACCAGGTTGCTTGCCAGGCGCAGGACCTGGGTGGCGCCATAGCCGCCGATGGTCCAGAACGCGCCCCGCACCACCAGTTGTCTCAGCGGCCGCACAGGCGACGTTGGCTGGCGCGACGGCGCAACCGGCCCCGCAGCAAGGCCGCTCAGCAACCGCATGTCAGCGACGGATCGAGCTTCCTGCATCTGTGTCATCGACTCGGTCAGTCAGAATCCAGGAGATTGCCACCTGGGAGCGGATGTGTCCTTCAGGAGACGGCAGCGCCGTTCCGGCTGCCCTCGTCGGCCGCGGTGCTGGTGACCGCCGTCGCGATGGGGCCCAATCCCTCGGCGTCGGCCGCTCCAATGAACTGTGCCGGCCTGGAAACCGCACGCCCCTGCTCCGATGAGGAACGGCTCGTGGCCCGCGTCGTGGTGCCATAGGCGTGGATGTCGCGGACGTGTGCGCGATTGAAGACCAGGCCTGCAATGGTTGCGCCGATGTCTCGCAGATGCTGGACACACCGCAGGGCGATCGGCCGCCGTTCGCCCCGAGAGACCAGCACCACCACGGCGTCGGCCGCCGCGGCGACAATTGAGGCCTCGAGGCTTCCTGGAACCGGACCGGTGTCAATCACCACGGCGTCGTACCGCAACTTGGCCGTTTCAATCAACTTGCGCAACCCCGTCAACGCCAGCCGGCCGCTGTCCTGGGATGTCGCGGATCCCATGGGCAGAATAGACAATCCGGTGATGCCGGTGCCGGTGACGCACTCGTGCAAAGGATGTCCATTCACCGCATCCAACAATCCAAGCCGCGAGCGCGTCTGCGTCACCAGCGCGCGAGCCAGAGTTGACTCGCTGATGTAGCCGTATTCGACCAGCATATCGCCGATCAGTCGTTGCTGTTTGCGGGCCGTTGTCAGGGCCGTCTCCAGTTGTTGCTCGGTGATCGCCCGCTCTCGCAACAGCACCTGACCCAGCTTCGGATGGATGACCCGCCCCAACCGCGATGTGAGCCCGGCGCCGGCTATGTCACAGTCCACCAGCAGCGTGGTTGATCCGGCGGCGGCGTACGATGCGCCAAGTCCAAGCGTCAGGCTCGTCTTGCCCGTCCCGGCGCTTGGGCTGGTGATGGCAAACGCACGGTGATTGCGCTCGGCGGAGATGATCTGGAGGCGTGCCCGGAGCTTGTGGACGCAGAGGGCAGCAATCTCGGCCTGCTCCGGGTCGGTTGAGTCCGTCGAGAGGCCGGGAAGCGCCCCAAGAATGTTCAGCCGGCCCGTCTCGCCGACTGCATCATCAGGACTGCCGAGCCGTCGATCGAGCGCGGCGATCAGGAGCACCAGACCGAAGCCCAGACCCCCGCCCAGCATCCCCGCCAGCAGACCGAACTCCAGGCGGTTGTCCTTGTGCACCTGCGGCCGTTCCCCGGCACTGACGACCTGCACACGGCCTTGAACCGGCGACTCGATCTTCAGCAGTTCGATTCGGTTCTTGAGTTGATTCAGCCGTTCAATGATGTCCTGCTCCTCCTTGCCCTGGTTCTCGAGCAGCAGCATGTTGCGCCCGATCCGCGTCGTTTCCGCCCGCGCCTCGGCAATGAGCTGCTGGTACCGGCTGCGACGCAGCCGCAGTTCCTCGACCGGAATGTCGCCGGCGCCGGCCGATGGCAGGCCCCCAACAGCCAGGGCGCTGCGATAGGCGATGGCATGCTCTTCGATCTCCCGCTGCTTGGCCTCCAGCAGGCCGCGCATGGCGATCCGGCGCGGGTGGTTATCGCCCATGCCATACAGGCCATGCTCCAGTTCATTGCGCAGCGCCTGCCGGTCCATCAATAACCGCCGCATGTGCGGGTCACGCAGGGCTATTTCCGTCTCAGACGGCCCCACGCTGTCGGCATCGCCAACCGGCCGCGTTGTCGCCGCCGCCAGGGCCATCTCTGTTTCGTCCAGCGCCTGTTCCAGCCGACCGAGATTCTCCATCTTCGCGCGATGAATGCCTCGCAGATCGTCCGTCCCATAGTCCTGCGCCGCCAACTGGATGGCCGCCCGCTTGGCACGCAGCTCATTCCACAATTCGCTGGCCCGTTCTTCCAGTGTCTGTTTCTTCGTCTCCTCTTCCCGGACCTCGCGCTCATAGAATACGCTCTGGTACGCCGCGATAATCGCCCGCACGCCGGCGACCGCAACCTCCGGGTCGGGGTCCTTGAAAAGGACTTTGATCAGTTCGCCGCGAGGCGAGGTGATCACCTCCAGGTTCTGATTGAACTCGGTGATCGCCGCATCGGAGAACGGCCGGTTCAACCGCCGCCATTCCGGCGTCTCCATCGCCAGTTCGACGACGCGAATGCTGCCCATCACGGCAGCCTGGGCCTGCACGAATGACTCAAACATCGGCATGACGCCATTCTCGGGGATGTTCATCAGGACCGGCGCCACCACCGGCTTGATGCGGACGGTGCCCTGGCTGCTGTAGACAATCCGCGTCCAACGGTATGCCGAGAAACCGCCGAGCCCCGCGCCCAGGAGAGTCAGCAGCACACACCATCGGTAGTACCGGCCCTTGAGCAGCCGATGGACCCTGTGAAACAACGTGACATTGGATGGCTCAGGCATCGCTTGAACGGCGGGCGCCAGAGCCGTGGACTCATGGGACCGCGACGCGGATGTGGCCTGAATATCGTAGTTCATGTCTCATCTTCTGGCTGCGCTGAGCCTGTGAGAGAGGCGCCATGCACCAACACGGCGGGTCGCCGCCTCGATCAGCAAACCCACTGCGAACGGCAAGTCATCCATGAGGTAGCGCCGTGACAAGCGGGCCGGCTCCTGCGCCAGCCGATGAAGCCATTCCAGCCCGTGGTTCTGCATCCAGGGCGGGGCGCGCCGAATCCGGCCCGCCAGAAAGCTGAAACTGATGCCCACTCCCATCCACCAGGCCGTCGGCAACTGGTCCCGCACGCGTGCGATCAGCCGTTCCTGTTTGGGCGAACCCAGCCCCACGTAGATGATGTCCGGATCGGCTTCGCGCAGCCTCCGCAAAACCTGCCGCACCTGTCCCTCATTCCGGTCAAATCCCATCGGCGGGCAATCCGTGCCGGCAATCCTGAGGCCCGGGTAACGTGTTCTGAGGGCCACAGCCGCATCGTCCGCCGTGCCCGGCGCGCCCCCCAGCAGGTAGATCGAGAAGCCACGGAACATGGCGATGGCGGCCAATTTCGACACCAGCGTCGAGCCCGCCACCCGCTGCGGCAACGGCGTGCCCTGAAGCCGGCTGGCCCAAACCAGGGGCATCCCATCCGCCACGATCAGGTCGGCCTGCCGGTACAGGCAAGCAAGCTGAGGATCGCGGACCAGCCGCCGCAGGTGATCGAGGTTTGCCGTGATCAGCCAGCCACCCTGCCCCGCGGCAAGGCTGTCCATGATTCGGATGATGCACTGCGATTCATCCACCGCGTCGATGCGAAGCGGCCCGATCGCGATCCGCGGATCGACCTCGAATGCTGAGTCCAGTCGAATCATGTGTGGGCCTTTAGAGTCTGCGAGCGCATCGGCGCCGTTGCCGTGCATCGCCGTTGAGCCCCCGTCTTCCGCTCGCGCAGGGCGACACATGGGCGCGACCGGGCCCTGCGGCACGGCAAGAGACACGCATGCAGGATCGCGGTGCTTCTTGCCATTTCCCGCGCCGGCCTCGTCGCCAGCGCCCCGCGTTGGATGATTTCGCGTTTCGATTCCCATGCTCACTCAGGCCCTCACCGCCTCGAGTTCCTGCTCTGTCGCATGGACGGACCCGGCCGGCCATTCGAATGGCGGCATCGGATAGACCGGCTTCTCCGCTCTGCGTCCAAGGATCCAGTCGTAGACTTCGACGACCTGCGCTGCCTTGCGACTCCAACTGAACTGCTCGTGTGCCCTTTTCATGGCCGGCCCTGCCTTGTGTGCGATCTTCTCCGGATGAGCGGCCAGGTCGGAGAGTACGGACCGCATCCTCTCGACGATCTGTTCGCGGGGACCAATCGGAATGGCATACCCCGCGCCGGGACTGACCAATTCCGCGGGTCCGCCGTAATCCACCACCAACGGCACGACGCCCATCGCCATCGCCTCCAGTACGCCGCCGCCACCGAAGTCCCGGATGCTCGGAAACGCAAACACGTCCGATTCAGCGAGAATCCCCGGCAGCTTCGACTGGTCCACCCAACCGGAGAAACGCAGGCCCCGGCCCATTCGCTCGTGCGACGCCTGAGCCTTTAATTCGCCCATCAGGGGTCCATCGCCGACGATGTTCACGTTGACATCGCCTCTGCGAACCAAGGGCGCCGCGGCATCCAGCAGCATGTCCAGCCCCTTGCAGGGCACCAGGCGTCCGACAAATACGACCTGAATTGGCCTCGATGCCTCGCGGTTGCGAGCGGCGGGGAATCGCATCGGATCGATGGCGTTTTCGGGCACGTAGACGCACTTGGCATGGTATCGACCGGGGATCTGGCTCCAGGTCGTGCGTGAAGCCACCAGAATGGCGGTGGCATCGCGGAGCGTCGAGCGATAGGCCGGCAGAAGGCGGTGTGCGTCGCGCACGTAAGACAGCCATTCGCCTTCCTTCCGACGGGCCGAGCTGAACTGCCGCGGCCAGGGCACGCCGCCATTCAACGGTCCAAGCACGAAGGGGACGCCCGCCTGGCAGCACCTGGCCGCGAGCGTGCTTGGGATAACAGGGCTCAGCGGCGTCAGCCGATGCACCAGATCCCATCTGCCGCGACGGATTTCCTCGCCGAACCGCCTCCAGACCAGGTGCTCGTGGTAGTAGTACGCGCCTGCCTGAAGCGCCATGATCGTGGTCCAGCCTCTGCCCGCTGCCCCGCCGAGCATTGCACCCAGGCGGCAGAGCCGCGATGCGACGGCCTCGGAATCGATCGCCGTAAACTGCTCGCGCTCGACCAGCCCCGCACGCAGGATGGCATCGCGATTGCGCACCTGTGTAACGAGATGCGCATCCACTCGCCGGGCAATGGCCTGGCTGTGCGACCAGCCCACCAGGGGAACGCTGAACCATTCCGGGTTGGCCGCTTCGGCCAGAAGCAGCACGCGAGGCCTTTTTGGGGACCCTCCATCCATCCTAGAGCACCACCTTGCGGACATGAAATGCCTCGGCGTAGCCACTGGGGGAAGCGCACTCCAGCCCCCGGATGCGCATCAGGCCCTGAAAGGTCTCGGCCTTGAACCAGTGCTTTTCGACTTGGCTCGGAAAGTTCTCCGTGAGATGGGCCACCTTGCCGCGGCAAGCCGCCTCGCTGACCGGAGCATAGACATTCGGCCGGCCCAGGTCGCCGTCGTACTTGGGTATCTCGTACTCAAGGATGAAGTGGTTGCGGAACGTGTTCCATGTCAGTTCACACACAAGCCGATGGTCCTGATGGGCGTCCTCGCGATAGTGCGTGAAGATCATGTCCGGCGAGAACCGCCGCTTGATCCGCTCAAAGCAGTCCTTCAACTCCGCCCCCTGGAATGGAAAGAATGCATCACGGAATTCGTAAAGGGCGATCTCGCTGCGGCATCCGCGCAGCAGGATCTGCGCGCTTTGCCGAGCCTCCTGCGCCCGCCGCTGGTCAGCGCCGCCAAACACGACCCAGCAGACCTCGGCGTCCGGGTGTTCTTCGAGAAGCCGTTTCGCCGTCGCGATGCAGCCGATTTCGATATCGTCGCAGTGCGCGCCCAGCAGCAGGACTCTTCGCACGCCTTCGATCGGTCCCAGTCGAATCATCAGTTTTCGTCTCGTCCGCCCTGTGCCTGATTGCTACCCGACCGCAACCGCCGAGGACTCCGCCACGGCCGACTTCCGCCGCTTCCATACCTCCCACGGCGCCTTGCCGCGCGACCACAGTTCCTCCAGCGTCTGCCGCTCCTTGAACGTGTCCATGCATGCCCAGAAGCCCCGGCACGGATAAGCGCAGAGGCGGTCCTTTCGGATCAGCCGCTCGAACGGTTCCACAACGAGCTCGTCCCCTTCGCCGATGTAGTCGAAAATGTCCCGGCGAAAGACGAAGTAGCCTCCGTTGATCCAGATGTTGGCGTCGTTGGCTGGGACCAGACCGGTCACGCGCGAATCACCGTCCATCCGCACGACGTGGAAGCTGTGGCTGAGTTGCACGCAGAGGAAGCTGGCCGACTTGTCCTGCGCCTGGAAATTGTCGATCAGCGTCGGCAGGGGCACATCCGTCAGGCAATCGGTGTAGTTGGCCAGGAATACCTCCTCGCCGTCAAGGTGCTCCCGCACCGCCCTGAGCCGTTGCGCCACGCTGGAATGCAGCCCAGTGTCCACAAATGTGATGCGCCAGTCCTGCATGTCGCTGCTGAGGAGCTTAACGCGTTTCCCGCCGTCGCTCAGTACGAAATCGTTCGAGATGCACTCGCTGTAATTCAGGAAATAGTCCTTGATGACATCGGCCTTGTAGCCCAGGCACAGGATGAAATCCTTGTGCCCGTAATGGGCGTAGTACTTGAGAATGTGCCAGAGAATCGGCCGGTTTCCGATGGGCACCATCGGCTTGGGAATGGTCTCCGAATACTCGCGCAAGCGCGTGCCCATACCACCGCAGAAAAGCACGACTTTCATCGCGGTTCTCCTTTGAGAGTTCGTTATTCAGGTGTCGTCAAGACGGGTCGGAAAGGCCCCTTATGCGATCACGCAGCTCGCCGCCGCTGGCAGACCCAGAACTCTGCCCGCCAGTTGCGCAATGTGCCGGCCGATGCTGATCGAGGCCGTCGCCGCCGGCGAAGGCGCATTGAGCACGTGGATCATCCGCTCGGCCGTCAGAATCCGGAAATCATCCACCATCCGGCCATCGCGACCCAATGCCTGGGCACGGACCCCGGCGCCACCGCGTTCCAGGTCGGCCAGATCCAGTTGCGGAATCAGCCGGCGCAACGCCCTCAGGAACGCCCGCTTGCTCAGCGAGCGCCACATCTCGCCCATGCCGGTCTTCCAGTATCGGCCCGTCATCCGCCAGAATCCGGGATAGGTGATCGCGCTCAGGATGTCCCGTGGCGAGATCCGCGCCCATCCATAACCGTGGCGGGCCAGGGCAAGCACCGCGTTCGGTCCGGCTTCCACTCCTCCGCCGATCATGCGGGTGAAATGCACCCCCAGGAAGGGGAAACGCGGGTCCGGCACCGGATAGATCAGGTTCCGAACCAGGCCCCACCGCGCGGGCTTCAGCCTGTAATACTCGCCGCGGAAAGGCACGATGCTCACGTCGGGCTCGAGCCCGCACATCCGGGCAATCCGGTCTGACTGCAGGCCGCCGCAGTTGATGAGCCCCTTGCACTCGAACTCCCCGAGCGTGGTCTGCAGAATGGTCCGGTCGGACTTCTGGTGCACGTGCAGCACACGCGCGTTCGTCAGCACTTGGCCGCCCCGCCGCCTAACCACTCCGGCATAGGCCTCAGTGACTTCGCTGTAGTCCACGATTCCCGTCTGGGGCACAAACAGCCCGGCGATGCCCGCTACGGCGGGCTCGTGTTCTCGCAGTTCCTCGCCGCTGAGCCTGCGAAGACCCTCGAGCCCATTGGCCAGGCCGCGATGCTCAAGTTCCGCCAGCGCCGGCAGGTCGACTTCGCCGGTCGCAACGACAATCTTCCCGCATCGCTCATGACGCACGCCATGCTCCGCACAGAAACGGTACATCGCCTCGCGTCCCTCGACGCACATCCTCGCTTTCAGCGATCCCGGCCGGTAATACAGCCCCGAGTGAATCACCCCGCTGTTGTGCCCGGTCTGGTGGGCGGCCAGCCGATCCTCGGCTTCCAGCACCAGCAGAGAAACCCGGCGCCCGTCCAGCAGCGCCATCGCTGTCGCCATGCCCACAGCGCCGCCCCCGACGATCACGATATCACACGGCAAAGGCGCACCGCGGTGGATTGCCGGCGTGCCTGCGATCGATTCAACGGATGCTGTCATGGCTCTCCTGTGCCCAGCGCTGCACGGACCTGCCCGCGCACAACCGACGGGTCATGCCCGCAGCGCCACCGGCTCCCTCGCCCTGTACCGCAACTCGCTATCCAGCACGCCATCGGCAATCAGTTTACGGATGTGCGCTATACGCTGATATTTCGGCCCCTCGAATTCGTCAAGGGTCACGCCGACTTTCCTATACGCTTCGTAGAGCTGCTGAGCGCCCGTCCGAGCATTCCACGACGGTACAAAGCCCCGCAGAGTGCGCGCGGCCTTATCGCAGCTTACCCGATAGTTCCGCTTGTCGGGCGAAGCGCCCTCGGCATAAGCAATCCGGCTTCCCGGGACGGTCCGGGCGACGATATCCGCAAGGTCCCGCACGCGGTGATTCTCCGCGGTCTGGCCGATGTTGAACGCCTGATTGCACACAATATCCTCTGGCGTCCGGAGCACAGCGATGAACGCCCGCACGATATCCTCCACGTGGACCACCGGCCGCCACGGCGAACCATCGCTGCGGATCAGAACTTCCCCGGTCGTGTGCGCCAGCGCCACCAGGTTATTCAGCACCAGATCGAAGCGGATGCGAGGCGACATCCCGTACGCCGTCGCGTTGCGCAGGAATGTCGGCACAAAACGATCATCCGCCAGTCCCGACACCTCCTGCTCCACCTTCACTTTCGACTCGCCATAAGGCGTCACAGGCCGAAGCGGCGACTGTTCATCCAGAATGTCGTCGCCCCCGGCGCCGTAGTTGCTGCACGACGACGAGAAGACGAAACGCCGCACTCCGGCCTCCTTGGCAAGTTCCGCAAGGCGGACCGAAGCCTTGTAGTTGATGGCGTACGTCAGTTCCGGGTTCAGGTTCCCCAGCGGATCGTTGGACAGCGCTGCCAGGTGAAAGACCGCGTCGAAACCGCGTAGATCATCGATCTCGGCGTCGCGCACGTCCTTAGTGATGGTCGGAACGGAAACCAGATCCTCACCGAACGTGCAGCGGCGGTAGAGGTCGCTGTCCAGACCGGTCACCTCATAGCCTTCGCCCAGCAGCATCGGAACCATGACCGCGCCAATGTAACCCCGATGTCCCGTGACCAGAATGCGCATGATGAACCCTTTCGTTTGCTATCCCGTTCTGCACGGGATGTGACATCAATCGCCGTGCCTCGCCCCACAGCGACGCACGCACACCCTTTGGGGGCGCTTCACCCTCCGGATCCGCTTCGCACGACCTTCATATGGCGATTCAGGAATAGACCCGCACCTCCGGAATCGGAACGACCCAGCGGCCGCCCCACTCGCGTATGTACGCCGTCTGCTGCATGATCTCATCCTTCAGATTCCACGGCAGGATCAGCAGGTAATCCGGCCTGGTCCGTTGTATCTGCTCCGGAGAATGGATTGGAATCCGCGTGCCAGGAAGAAAATTGCCCTGCTTGTGCGGGCTGCGATCCACCGTGTAGTCAAGAAAATCCGTCCGGATGCCGCAGTAGTTCAACAGCGTATTGCCCTTTCCCGGGGCGCCATAGCCTGCGATGCTCCGGCCTTCGTCGCGAGCTCGGACAAGAAACTCCAGCAGCCTCCGCTTCGTCCGCTTCACCTGCTCGCCGAATGCGGAGTAGGTTTCCAGCCGGCCCAGCCCCGCCGCCGCCTCTTTCGCCAGCAGCAGTTCCACCCGCGGCCCGACCGGCCGGCTCGGATTCTCGGTATGTCTCGCGTAGATCCGCAGAGACCCGCCGTGGGTGGGCAGTTCCTCCACGTCGATCAGGGTCAGACCATGATGGGCAAATATGCGCGTCACCGCTCCAAGCGAAAGGTACGAGAAGTGCTCGTGGTATATCGTGTCGAACTGGTTCTGCGCCATCAATTGCATCAGGTGTGGGAACTCCATGGTGATGATGCCGTTCTCCGAGAGCAGCATCTTCATTCCCGCAACGAAATCGTTGATGTCCGGCACGTGCGCCAGCACGTTGTTCCCCAGAAGCAGATCCGCGGCTCCATTTTCCCCGAGGATATCCCAAGCTGTCTGCCGGCCGAAGAACCTCACCACAGTTGGGATGCCCTTGGCAATCGCGGCCTCCGCCACGTTCGCCGCCGGCTCAACCCCCAGCACGGGGACGTTCTTCTTCACGAAATATTGGAGCAGATAGCCGTCATTGCTGGCAACCTCCACCACCTGGCTGTGCGGACCGATGCCGAATCGCTCGCACATCAGATTGGTGTACGCCTCAACATGGCGCAGCCAGGTGTCGGCATACGAGGAGAAATAGGCATAGTCGCTGAAGATTTCGCTTGGGCTCACATACTCTCGCAACTGCACAAGAAGGCATTCGCCGCAGACATAAACATGCAGCGGATAGAACGGTTCCATACTGTCGATCTGATCCGGTCGGACGTGCCGCTGGCACAATGGCGACATCCCCAGATCCACAAACGTATGGGACAGCCCCGCTCCGCAGAATCGGCAGCGTGGCGATACAGGCCTCTGTTCCGCCCTTGCCGGCGCCGACACCATCCCCAACGCTTCCACTGGAACCATAAACCGCCTCCTGACAATGAACCCGGCCTGAGATAACCCTCGCCGGCGTTACACCCGCCCGCCGTTCGCCGCGTGGATCGCCACCGGGGTCGTCTCCGTCCGGTGAACAGCGTGCATCAGCCGTCGAGCCCTTCTGCCTGTTTCCTGCGCCGCCCGCCCGGCCGTCCACCCGCACAACGCCGCCAGGCAGGCCGCTCGCTCCGCCGCCGGGATCGGCGAGCGCAATACGGTCGCCGCATAGTCCGGAAACTTGACCGCCCCCTGCATGAATACAGGCGTGCGGCTGAGCGGGTCATACCACTGTCGCCTGAGTCGGTTCGAACGGAGTGAACCCGAATAGGACTGTGCGTGGACACGCACCGCACACAGGCATTCATCGATGTACGATGCCCGACCCAGCAGCAACATTTCCGCGAGGAAGCTCCGGTCGCCGCCGGCGAACTTCCGGAACATCCGCGTCCTCCGCATGGCATCCGAACGCATCACGCCGAAGATCGTGGTGATGTTCGTGCACCACAGCAGGAACCGGAATCGCTCCTTCGCCGACGGCGATGCCAGCGGCGCCTCCGATGGAAAATCGGACACTCGCTCACCTCGTTCATTGAGCTGACAGACCCGCGTCTGGCAAAGCACCGCATCCGGGTTTGCGTCCAGGCGCTCGATGCACCGCCTCAGGTACTCCGGCCGCATCACGTCGTCATGCGCCGCCCACCGGAAGTATTCGGCCGACGCAAGTTCAAATACGCGGTTGAAATTCCCCGCGCCCCCGATGTTCTGAGCATTGCGGTGGTACCGGATTCGCCGGTCCTTCGCCGCATACATCGTGCAGATGGCCTCGGTGCCGTCATCGGAAGCATTGTCGCTGATGATCAGCTCATAATCTCCGAATGTCTGGGCGAGAATCGAGTCGATCGCCTCAGCAATGTACTTCTCTCCGTTTCGCACGGGCATGCCAAGACTGACACGGGGGCTGAATTGTTTCATGGGTCACCCGATCCCGATCAATGATCATCCGGCCCCTTCACCACTGCGAGGACGCGGAAGCGGGAGTCTTCCGAGAAGCCAAGGCTCCGCCCCTTTCGACTGCGCTCCCTCTGCCGCAGTCGAGCATTACCGGCGTTTGTCTGCCACCGCTTTGGTGCCAAGCGAGGAACTGCGCCTGGGCTTCGTTTGCGGTCAGCTATGCTTCAATGGGCGATCTTGCGTCATGCCGAACCTTCGACTCGGCAACCGTCACCGGCCACCGGAAGGCACCGCGTCAGATTTGGATCACCCACGATCAAACCAGCGAGAGTCTCGCACAGACCGCCTCCATGCAACAATCAGGGATACTCCTCTTTCCCCAGGGGGCCCATTGCTCGCCCTGGCATTGGGCTAGAACCTGATTCTGGCCTAATGATTCGCCCTCCCGCGGCATACGGTTGAACTCCGGTCGCCACGCTACTCCCTGATACAACTGCTTCGCTTAACCTGCGGAATCTCCACGCGCACGCCATCGGGAGGATGGATGAGCCCACCATGGCCGCTTCATCGCGCCGGGATCACTCCGACGCCTAGCCTAAGTCGACGACCGATTGACACGCTCGTCGCCGCTGCGCTAGCATGCTTGCTCGAGGTCTGCGGAAGCCAGTGGGTGTCGATGCACTGATCCGCATCGGGCGATGACGCGACGCAGCGATTCAAGACATGTGCGGGACTAATGCTGGCACACGCGCATACGTGATGCCATGTGGCTGATACAGGAGGCCGGGAGAGCCAAGCACCGCTGACATCAATACGGCCCGTCTGGCTGCGAAGCCGATGGGGCCGCGCCCGATGACCCAAGCTGCTCGATGGCAGAGCCCTCCCCCTTATCAGCATGTTCTTCGACAACATGTCTGGCTAAGGAGCGACACCAGTCGCCACCTCATCCGAAGGACATGATTATGTTCGCCCTAATGAAGAAATCACTGTGGCAGAATGTCGGTTCACACCATCGATTGCGCAAGTGGTGCGCCGCCCCGCTGGGTGCTCGCAGCCGCGACGCCCGCCATGCCGTGGCGGCGGCGGCCATCGAGGCGCTCGAGGGGCGCCGTATGCTCGACGCCAGCCAGGGGCCCTTCGGCGCAACGTACCAAGACAACTCCGAATTCATGCTCGGCGATGTCTGGGCAACCGTCGTGCTGCTGGAATCCAATGGCGCTGTGGATCCCAGCACCGAAGATTGGACCCAGCCTCTGATCGACCAGGTTAAGGCCGAAGTGCAGGAAGCGTTCACGTGGTGGCAGGATCTCTTCCAGAGCGCCATGCCCGTCGCCCCCCTGCATCACCTTCAGTTCCACGCCGATTTCACCTATGCCGACAACCCCATCCAAACCGGCTATGAGCCGATCAATCGGCCGCACACCGATGATGTTCTCTGGATCAACGATTTCCTCACGGCTGTCGGACACAACACCGCGGCCGACCACTTCACAGACACGCGCCTCTGGAACCACGACCAACGCGTCGCCAACAGCGCCGACTGGGCGTTCACCATCTTCATTGTCAACTCCAACAATGATGACAATGGACGCATGTCCGACCTCTACTTCTCCTATACCCACCATGGCGGCCCGTTCACGGTCATGACCACGGACAACGATGGCTGGGGCGTCAGCAATCTCGGGCAGATCCTGGCTCACGGCATGACCCACATCTTCTACGGGCTCGATGAATACTCCGGCGGCTCAAGTTACTTCTCCCGCGCCGGTTACTACAACACCCAGAACCTCAACGGCTACGACGGCAATCCCGACCCCTCATCCCGCGTCATCAGCATCATGTCCGACGACGCCTCATGGACCCAGGCATATGCCCAGAACACCACCTCTCCCTCTTCACTCGAAATCGTCGGCTGGAAAGACAGCGACGGCGATGGGATATTCGATGTGCTGGACGTCCCACTGACCCTGAGCGGCTCCGGCCAGTACAACCACGACACCGGCCAGTATGAATTCAGCGGCACAAGCTCCGTCCAGACCCTGCCCAACCTGAACCCCATCGGCCCCAGGCACAACCTCACCATCAACACCGTCGATCTGCTCCAATACCGCCTTGACGGCGGCACCTGGGTTGATGGCAACACTTACGGCGACCATGTCGTCAGCGTCGCGCAGCAAGTCCCTGTCGATCCGGGCGTTCACACGATCGAATTCCGTACGATCGTCCAGGAAACCGGCATCCTATCCAACGTCTGGTCCGACACATTCCAGGCCGGCCCACCCAGCAACACGCCCCTTGTGACTCTCACCAGCCCCGACCCCTTCGCCTACGAAGCCAACGCCGACACCGCCTCCTTCGTCTTCTCCCGCTCCATCGACTCAGGACCACTCACCCTCTTCTATTCCATCACGGGCTCCGCCTCCAACGGCGATGACTATCCCACCCTCTCCGGTTCCATCGACTTCCCGGATGCCCTCCTCTCCGTCAACCTCGACATCCTCGCCATCAACGACCTCATCCCCGAAGACCCCGAATCCCTCATCCTCACCATCCTGCCAGACCCCGCCTACGACATCGGCTCCCCCAGCTCCGCCACCGTCACCCTCGCCGATGAACCCCCCGCTATACCCCTCTCCAACTGGAGCTTCGACTTTGGCACCACCAGCTCTCCCGTCCAGACCGGCTACACCCAAGTCTCTCACAATTCCCTCTACAACTCCTCCCTCGGCTTTGGCTGGACCAGCGGAACCCTCAACAGCCGCGACCGCGGAACACCCGACGACCTCCTCCGAGACTTCGTCTTCTCGCCACTGGCCACCTTCGCCGCCGATGTCGTCAACGGCGCCTACCAAATCTCCATCACCCTCGGCGATGCCTCCCTCCCCCACGACCAGATGGCCGTCTATCTTGAAGATGTCCTGGTGGACACCCTCTCCAACGCCGCAGGACAGTTCCAAAACCTCATCCACCAAGTCACCGTCACCGATGGTCAACTCACCCTCCTGCTCGATGACCTCGGCGGAGGAGATCCCAATGTCGTCATCACAGCGCTGGAAATACACCCGGCCGGTCCCCCTAACGAATCCCCCACGTTGGATTCCCTGACCGTAACACCCCAAGACCTCTGGGTAGGCGACGACCTATCGCTCACCGCAGTAAACCCACTCGACGCCGACGGTTCGGTCGCCCAAGTCCTCTTCTACCGCGAGTCCAACACCCTCCCCGGCCTACAGACCGGCCCTGATGGCGACTCACCGATCGGCGATGCCACCGCCGACCCCTGGCAACTCACCTTCAGCACCTCCGGCCTCTCCGCGGGAACCCACACCTTCTATGCCCAGGCCATCGATGACCTCGGAGACCCCTCCAACATCGTCCAGGCCGATGCCACCTTGAGCGAACCGCCTAATCAGCCACCCACCCTCGACTCGCTGACCGCCGATCCAGCAACCCTGACCATCGGGCAGAACCTGCTGCTCACGGCAGTAAACCCAGTCGACACCGACGGTTCGGTCGCGCAAGCCCTCTTCTACCATGAATCCAACAACCAAGCAGGCCTGCAAACCGGCCTTGATGGGGATGTGCTTCTCGGTGACGTGACAGCCGCCCCGTGGGAGCTGACCTTCAGCACCACCGGCCTGACAGCCGGCATTCACGTCTTCTACGCTCAGGCCGCAGACGATCTCAGCGCAACCTCGAATGTTGTGCAAGCTGAGGTGACTGTCACCGAACCCGCTAACCAACCACCCACCCTCGACTCGCTCGCCATCGACCCCGCCACCGCCACCCTCGGCCAGGACCTGCTCCTGACGGCCGTGAACCCTGCTGACACCGACGGTTCGGTCGCCCAGGTCCTGTTCTATCGTGAATCCAACACTCTGCCCGGCCTCCAGACTGGCCTTGACGGCGATTCGCTCCTGGGTGACTCAACCGTGGCCCCATGGCAACTCGCCTTCAACACCGCCGGCCTGACAGCGGGCGTCCATACCTTCTATGCCCAGGCCCTGGACGATCTGAGCGCAATATCAAGTGTCGTCCAGGCCGACGTCACCCTCAACGATCCGCAGGTGCCCCTGTCCAACTGGACCTTTGATTTCGGGACCGTCAGTTCCCCCGTCCAGGCCGGCTATACGCCCATCAGCCACAATTCCCCCTATTCCGCCGCCCTGGGCTACGGCTGGACCAGCGGCAATCTCCAGAGCCGTGACCGAAAGACCTCCGACGACCTCCACCGCGACTTTGTCTTCTCGCCCCTGGCCACCTTCACCGCCGACGTCGTCAATGGCGCCTACCAGGTCAGCGTCACCCTCGGCGATGCCTCCTTCCAGCACGATCAGATGGCCGTCTACGTCGAAGATGCCCTGGTAGACACCGTCTCCACCGCCCCGGGACAGTTCCAGACCATCATCCACCAGGTCACCATCACCGATGGCCAGCTCACCCTTGGGCTCCAGGACATGGGCGGAAATGATCCCAATGTCGCTATCGTCGCCCTGACAGTCGAGCCGGCCGGTCCGCCTAACCAAATCCCCACCTTAGACAGCCTCACCGCCGATCCCCAGAACCTCTGGATTGGCGATGACCTGCTCCTGACTGCCGTAAACCCCGCTGACAACGACGGTTCCATCGCCCAGGTTCTGTTGTATCGCGAATCCAACGGCCAGACAGGCCTTCAGACCGGCTCAGGCGGAGATGCCCTGCTCGGCAACGCAACCGTCGCCCCTTGGGAGCTGATCTTCGATACTACCGGCCTGACCGCCGGCATTCACACCTTCTATGCCCAGGCCTTGGACAACCTCGGCAAAGCCTCCAACACCGTCCAGGCCACGGCTACCCTTCAACAGAAGACACAGGTCACCCTCACCAGCCCCGACCCCTTCGCCTACGAATCCAACGCCGACACCGCCTCCTTCGTCTTCTCCCGCTCCATCGACTTAGGACCACTCACCCTCTTCTATTCCATCACGGGCTCCGCCTCCAACGGCGATGAC
>CAZMXI010000021.1:0-36790 GCA_964570205.1 uncultured Tepidisphaeraceae bacterium | reverse complement strand
ACTTGACCGCGACCTTCTTGGACACACCTTGCTCCTGCATCGTCACCCCGTAGAGCAGGTCGGCGATCTGCATCGTCCGCTTGGAGTGGGTAATGACGATGAACTGCGACTGATCCAGGAATTCCTGGATGATGAGGTTGAAGCGTTGGTTGTTGGCTTCGTCCAGAGCGGCGTCCACCTCATCCAGCAGGCAGAAGGGGCTCGGCTTGCTCTTGAAGATGCTCATGAGCATGGCAACGCAGGTCATGGTCTTCTCGCCGCCGGAAAGCTGACTGATCGAGACCGGCTGCTTGCCCGGCGGGCGGGCGATGATCTCGATGCCGGCATCGAGAATATCGATCTTCTTTCTGGGGGACGGCAACTCGCCGCTCTCGGCCGTCGCGCCCTCGGGTGCGGCGGCGGCAACCGCCTCTTCAAGCTCGGTTTCGAGATAGATGTCGGCCTTGCCGCCGCCGAACAGCTTGCGGAACATGCCCTGGAAGTGCTCGCGCACGGCGTTGAAAGTCTCTTCGAATCGGGCAGCGCTTTCGGTGTTGATCTCCTCGATGAGCTGTTCAAGCTGCCGCTTTGATTCGGTCAGATCGGTGACCTGCGCCGTGAGGAATGTCTGGCGATGCTCCAGATCGTCCTGTTCGGCGATGGCGTCCAGATTGACGTTGCCGAGACGCTGTATCTTGTCCTTAAGCTGCCTGATCTCCTCGGCAACGGCAGGCCAGTCCATCTCGGCCGGCTGATAGCCCCCCTGCTGCTGCAATTCGGCCCAGCGCGCGGGCAGGTCAAGCTGAAGCTCATCCAGCGTGCGTTGGACGAGGCCCTCGAGCCGCACACGCACTTCGCCAATCTTCACCTCGATCTGGTGGATGATCTGGGCGATGCGCGACTGCTCGGCCTGGGCAGCCGAGACCTCGGCGGCGAGCCGCTCGACGGATGCGCTGAGCTTCTCAACCTCGGCAACCAGTTCGTTGATGCCGCGCGTCAGCGCCTCCTGCTTCTGCTGGAGCTGCGTTTCGGCCTCGCGGGCGGCCTGCATCTCCTTCTCGACCGACGCTCGGCGCTGGACGACCTGCTCGGCAGTTCGGGCAATGCGTTCAACCTGCTGGGCAAGCTCGTTCTGACTGGCCCGGAACCGCTGGACGGCCTGCTGGCTGGCGATGTGTTTCTCCTGAACAGCGCCAAGCCGCACGCGCAGGGTGGTGAGGGCCTCGCCCGTCTGTTTGAGCAACTCGGCTCCTTCGGCCTGCTTCGTCGAAAGCGCCTCGACCTGCTGCTGGCGAGAGGCCTGGTCAACCTCCATCGCCTGCCGTTTTTCAACCAGCGTGGCCTCCTCGGTCCTCAGGCGGCCCGCCTGGTCAAGGAAATTCTGGAGTTCGCGGTCCAGCACCGGAAGTTCGCGACGCAGCGCACTCTGTTTGTCGGTGTTCTGGGCGATGCGGCTGCTGAGCTGGACCTTCTTCGTGTTCTCCTGATAGACGGCGTTCTGAAATTCCTTCTGCTTCTGCTGGAGGGCCTTGGCCTGGGCATTGCCATCGCTGAGCTGGCCGGAGAGATCCTCAATGCGGCGATCGACTTCGGCGATCTGCAGGGCGAGGGCCTCGAGCTCCGATCGCCTGGAGATCAGCCCCATCGCCGCCGTAAGCGGGCCGGTGCGAATCACGCCGTCGTTTTCGACGACCTCGCCTTCCGCCGTGACATAGCGGAAACCTCGCGGGGCCGCGCGATGAAGCTGCATCGCATCGGCCAGCGTCTCCACCACGATCGTCCGACCCAACAAATGCCGGGCAATGGCGGCGTCGCAAGGATCGGTGCGAACCAGATCGGCGGCAATGCGCACGCGATGCGGGTGCTGGTTCCAATCATACCAGTCCCGTTCATCGCGATCGATCCGCTCGGCAAGGCAGAGTTGTCGCTCGGTCAGCGGCTGGGGCTGAGGAAGCTCGATCAACAGAAAGCTGTCGGGCAGCCGCGGCACGGGCTTGTCCGCGGGTTCTTCCAGAGCGCAGACGGCGGTCTCCAGCTCTTCCAGCGCAGGCGTTTCGGCCTGCACGTGAACCTGCGGGAGAGCCGGGCCTTCGAGGATTTCGGCGCAGCCGCCGCCCCACGTCTCCGATCGCGCCGGCGGTTCGTCCAGGTCCATGCATGCAATGCCGTCCAGCGGCACGCGGCTGATGCGGGGCTGCGCGAGGTCACGGGCAAACGGTTTCTCGACGAGGCTGTCGGCGCAGAGGATGTTGATGCGGCCCTCAAGGTCGGACAGTTCGTCACTGGCGGCTTCGACCGCGGCGGCATGGTCGGCGATGAGCATCTGGTCGCGACCATCGAGAGCGGCCTCGATGACATGGGCATGCTCGACATCGACGCGGAGGACATCCGCCACAAGACCCCGGATAAAGCCAAACCGCTCCGATTTCTGGCGAAGAACCGACTTCACGCCCTCGGTCAGCCCTTCCCGCTTGGCTTCCAGGTCCTGAAGGAGCCTCTGGCGCGAGACCAGCCCCGAACGATGCTCGCGGGCAGCGCCGAGCTGCTCGGCGATCTGCGATATCTGTCGGCCGAGGGCGGCCGCTTCGCGAGTGCTCTGTTCAAGCTGTCGCTGCATCGCGGTGATCTGCCCCTGGGCGGCGGCGAGGTTCTCATCCAGTTCCCTGCGGCCGGCCTCCAGGATTTCGATCTCCGACAGGACGACCTGACGGCGCTGCCCGAGCCGCTGTTGCTGCGCTGCGATGTTCTTGCGTTCGATCTCGATCGCGCCCAGGCGGTTGTTGACGGCGGCGGATCGACGCATCAGGTCGAGAATGGCCGACTTGTGCTGCTCGATCTCGCGGTTGATCTGGTTGAGCTGGAGTTGCGTGTCATGGAACGCCTGCTGCCGCTGCTCGATTTCCTTCCGGTGCGCCGAGACCTGCTCAGCCAGCGATGCGAGGGACTGCTCCTCGTCGGCCAGCGACCGGGCCACCTGGGCGGACTTCTCGGCCAGGGAGGCCTGGTCCTGCTCGAACTGCCTGAGCTGCTCGGCGATCTGCGCAAGCTGCTGCGTCGCGTAATCCTGGCGCTGCCGGGCCGACTCCATGGCGGCCCTGGCCTGAACCAGCTCATACTCGGCACGCTGCTTCTGCTGCGAGACCCCTTCATGCTCGTGCCGCATGGCGTTCAGGCCAAGTTGCTTCTCGGACAGTTCCGTCTCAATGCCTTCAAGCTCGGTGCGGGCGGCGGCCTCTCCGGCGACATGCTCTTCGAGTTGCGTCTGAAACGAGTGGTATTCCTGCAGCGCATAGGTCAGGCGGAGCTCCCGCAGACGCGCGCTGTGTTCCTGGAACGTGCGGGCCCTGCCGGCCTGAATCCGCACGCTGCGAAGGCGCTTATCGACCTCCTCGACGATGTCCGTGACGCGCAGGAGGTTCTGATCGACGCGTTCAAGCTTGCGCTGGGCCTCCTTCTTCTTCTGCTTGAACTTGCTGATGCCGGCGGCCTCTTCAAAGATCAGGCGGCGTTCCTGGGGATTGGACTCCAGAAGCGCAGCCACGCGGCCCTGCTCGATTACGCTGTAGGCATCGACCCCCACGCCCGTGTCGAGGAACAACTCGCGGATATCCTTGAGGCGGGCGGCCTGGTTGTTGACCTGGTATTCGCTGGTGCTGTCGCGGAAGAGCCGGCGGCCGACGCTGACTTCGTCAACATCGATGTTGAGGATGCGCGTGCCGTCAGGGCGTTTGGGGTTGTCGAAGACAAGGACGACTTCGGCCATCCCCGAGGCCTTGCGGGCCGACGAACCGTTGAAAATGACGTCCATCATCGCCTCGCCACGGAGGCTTTTGGCGGACTGTTCGCCCAGCACCCACTTGAACGCATCGACAACGTTGGACTTGCCGCAGCCATTGGGGCCGACAATCCCCACGATGGGAACATCGAACACGAACTCGGTGCGATCAGCGAAGCTCTTGAAACCCTGCAGGATGAGCTTTTTTAAACGCATAGACTCAGGTCCTCCTTGACCCTGCGGCAAACCTGCTGTGGCCTGGCGACTGAGCTGAAACGCCAGTTCGACCAGCCGGCCGTCTGCATTCGATTGTCGCCAACGGCCCGGTCAACGCAATAGAGCGACCGGCCGTTCGCATTCCAGCCGCCTACCTGCCCGAGATCGCCCGGGGCATCATCGGGTCGGCTGCTTCGGGCGCCAGCGTATTGGCCGGAGGCTCCGGCAGCGGCGGCGCTTCGTCGATATCGTCGCGCATGCCTGGCAGGTCCTGCAAGACGAAGCTGGCGGGAACGTGCTTCCCGTCGCTGAGAGACTGAAGCAGTCCGACCAGATCGGCATATCCGAACTGGAACCCATCTTCCCCGGCGCCCGAGAGTCGCCGCAGGATCTCGCTGATGTCGGGCCGGCTCCGCGCCTGCACGCCCGCCGGAAAACGCGGCATCGTCCGGTCAAACAGGACAACGCCATCCGTGCCAGGGGTCGAGCTGATCGTGAACTTGCCGTTCATCGCGCTGAACATGATCGGTGTCCGCACCGAGAGATTCTGCCCGAAGATCGCAATGCGGGGAACGCCCGATCGGCTCGCGTAAATCAGCGGCGGGCCCTTGCAAATTACCTGATCAAGCACGAACTCGCCATGAACCAATCGGGAAACCACCAGCGGCGACTCGTGCTCGGCCAGCACGCGATACGCCTCGATGCGCACCAGGGCGCTGGATGAATCCAGCAGGCCCGCCAGCATCCGATCGATGCGCGGAGAACTGTCGAGCGAACCAAGAGCCTTGACGGCGCTGACCTGGAACGGGTTCCGGTCATCGCGCGCCATCGCCAGGAGCGCCTCCTCGGCCGTTAGATCGCCCACATACGCGCCGGCGCGGGCCGCGGCAAAGGCCACTTCCGGGCTCTTGTTCAGGTACAACGGCTGAACGAAAGGCAACGCCAGTTCGCCGATGCCCTCCCAGCAATAGGAGATGTCCAGCAGGGCGGCGCCGGGTTTCTGGGCCTCGGCCGCCAGTTGCTTGGCCTTGTCGGCCAGAAAGCCAGGCGCGCCGTTGATGTAAGTATGCGTGGCGACGCCGACAAAGTGCTCCCAGTCGCCCCGGAAACCGCGTGGAACATACACGTGCACAATGCCTTCATCCTGGGTCTTGGCCACACCCTCATCCTGGAATCTCTGGTCGATTCTCAGTTCCACCACGCGCGTGGTCCGAAGCGAAGGCGTGCGGACGCGAAGCCAGATGGGCCTGTCCATCGCAACCAACCCGCCGTTCATCACCACACCGGCGCGCTGGTTGTAGACGGAAGGCCTGGTGCTGGAGTCGGCCTTCACATGCACCGGATTCACGAAGATCGGTCCCTGAGCCCTGGCATACGTGTTCACGCGGCCCTTGGGGTTGATCGGATCGACACCGCCAACATACAGGTCGGTCTGGTAGAGGGTACCGTGGGCGAGACTCTGCGTCTGGCTGCCATTGACGGCGTTGACGAAGACATCCAGCCGCTGCCCGGATCGCGCCCCGGGGGGCAGAAAGGCATAGACCTCGACAATGGCCGTGTTCGGATCGCGGAGGATGGCCTCCGGCTGGAGCTTGCGCGTACCCGCCACATGCGAGCCGAATCCGTGGCGCACCATCTCATCCAGCATGTGGCCCCGCACCGACATCGGGGTGCCGCTGTTGTTGCCGGTTCCGCGCAGTCCCACCACCAGCCCATAGCTGGAGACCGGGTAGTAGACCTTGTTCTCGACGTCGGCGATCTCCCAGATGGTGCCGCGCATGAAATCGGGGACATTCTCGCGGGCAGGTATCTCGGTATACCGGGCGGGCGGAGGCGTGACGTTGGGCTTGTCTGGGGCGCAGCCGGTCAAAGCAAGCGGGCCGGCCAGCAACAGGCCGCAGGCAGCGCAAATGAGCCAGCGCCATGGGCAGAGGTGCTCTGGGGGATGTCGCTGCAGAGAGATCATGGGTGTGCCTCTTGGTGTTATCGGACGAACTATCGCCGCGGCATGAGCCGCCATCCGCCATCCCTGCCAACGCGAGCGGGCATCATACCCGGTCCTTGTCGCCACGAAAAGCGACTACGCCGCTGCCCTACATATGGTGTTGAATTACGCCTCGGATACCGCTGGTTGATCCTGCACCCTTGAAGTCTTGGTGTCGTCCGGCTCATCATCGCTATCGCCGACAGCGCAAGCGGTTCTGGCGGCCCTTCGCTTCCTGGCCGGCGGATCAGTTGGTTCAAGGAAGAGCCGCCCTTGGCCGGGCACATCATAGTGCTGAGCGTCGATGACCGCCCTCGCCTCGCGCACCAGTTCCTCCAAGGTCTTGAATCGGCGGTAGACGCTGGCGAAACGCACGTACGCAACCTGATCAAGCTGGCGAAGCCGTTCGATGGCAAGCTCGCCAATGGCCGAACTGGGGACTTCCTTGTCAAAAGCCTTGTGAACGTCTTCTTCGATATCGTCAACCAGGCGCTGGAGATCGTCGGCCTGAACGGGTCGCTTGTAGCAGGCCCTTTCCAGCCCGGTTAGCAGCTTGTTGCGATCAAACGGGACGCGAGATCCGTCCTTCTTGATGACAGTCAACCGCACGTTCTGCTCAACGCGTTCGTAGGTCGTGAAACGTTTCTTGCACTTAAGGCAACGCCGCCGGCGACGGATGGCCCGGCCACCCTCGCAGGTACGGGAGTCGATGACCTTCAGGCTCTCCTTGTCGGCATCACAGAATGGGCAGCGCATGCTACAAATGGTATCTGGCCGCCCCCCGAAACGCAAAGAAATGCGTCAGCGGGAAGCGGGTGCAGGCCGCCTCAACAGGCGGTCGGCTGCGCGGTAGGCATTTGGAAGGAGACTGGAGACTGGAGATGCGGATTTGCAAGGGAGAAATGCGGTATTTTGTGCCTGCTTTGGCAGTACTGCTGAGTGTTTCTGCCACACAGGCCGGCCAGGTTGAACCGGGCCAAGCGAGGCCGCACCCTGTCGATGCGTTTTTTGCCCGCGGCCCGGTGCCCCGCCTGAAAGTCGAGATTGCCCAGAAGGAGATGGATGCCCTGCGGCGGGAACCGCGCAAGTATGTGCGGGCGACGATCCGTGAAATCGAGCCCGGCCAGCCGGACAAGGTCTACGCCGATGTGGGTTTGCACCTGAAGGGACGGGCGGGCAGCTTTCGGGGGGTGGATGACCGGCCGGGATTGACCATCGACTTCGGCCGATTTGACGGCACGAAGAAATTCCATGGCCTGTCGAAGCTGAGCCTGAACAATTCGGTGCAGGATCCCACTTATCTGAGCGAATACATCGGGCGCCGGTTGTTTCGCGAGGCCGGATTGCCCACGCCTCGCGCCGGGCACGCCCGCATCTGGCTGAACGGGAAGGACCTGGGGCTGTACGTGCTTCTGGAAGGGCTGGATCGGCCATTCCTGAAGCGGTCGTTCGGCGATGGCAGCGGGATGCTCTTTGAGGGCAACCTCCAGGAGATTGACCAGCCGCTGGATGTGAACCTGGTTCGCAGGACCACCGCCGCGAGCCGGCCAGCGCCCGGCTCGCCGGAGGCCGACAAGGCCGACGCCGAAGCGCAAGCCCAGGCGCGGGCGGAGTTGAAGAAACTCGCGGTGGCCATGCGGGAGCGCGACCCGGCCCTCCGGCGGAAGCAGCTTGAGGAGGTGCTGGATGTGGAGCGATTCTACACGCTGATGGCGATGGAAGTGCTGACAGCGCACTGGGATGGATATTGCGGGAACCGCAACAACTACCGCATCTACCAGGACCCCCGGAGCGGCAAGTTCATCTTCCTTGCGCACGGCATGGACCAGCTTTTCGGGCAGAACGGCTTTCCGCTGGTGGTGGGCAACGGCATGCTGGCGCAGGCGCTGCTCGCGCTGCCGGAGGATCGATCGAGCTACCTGGAGCGGGTGGCCGAGCTGCGGCACAAGGTGCTGGTGCTGGAAACGATGACCAAATGGCTGGATGAGGTGGCGGAGCGGACCATCCCGCCGCTGGCCGAGTTCAATCCGGGCCTGGCGCAGCAGCACAAGGCGCACGTCGAGGGGATGAAGAGGCGGATCGCCGAGCGGATCAAGTCGGTGGACCAGCAACTCGCGGCGATGCCGCGGCCGCTCAAGTTCGATGCATCGGGCGTCGCGGCGACAGACAACTGGACGTTCCAGCAGCAGGCCGGGCAGGCGACGATGGACCGCGTGGAGGAGAATGGCAAGCCGAAGCTGCGGATTCGCAGCGGCCAGGGTGGATGCGTGGCGTCACTGCGCACGACGGTGCTGCTGCCCAAGGGCAAGTACGTCTTCGAGGGCCAGTGCCGCGCTGTTGGGGTTGAGCCTGCCGATGCGAACATCGGCGGCGTGGGGCTGCGCATCAGCGGCGGCACGCGCACCGGCGGATTGAACGGCGACAGCGGGTGGAAGCCGTGCGAATACGCGCTGGAGATCGGCGAAGCATCGCGCCAGGTGGTGCTGGTGTGCGAGGTGAGGGTCAAGGCCGGCGAAGGCTGGTTCGACCCCGAATCCCTCAAGCTGCGGAAGAAATAGCGGGCGTGATCAGGCTGGGCGGGGAATCAGCGGCGAAGGACAGTTTCAGCTTCTTCCTTCAGCCTTCCGAAATTCATGCCGCATCGACCTGGGCTGCAGCGCGGGCGAGCAGTTCGATGCCGGCCAGGAGCCGGCCGCGCGACATGCCGTGCTCGCGGTCGACCCAGATGACGCGCGCGGGCATCATCTGCATGCGGTTGGCGAGGGTGTTGATCGAGTCGGGCGCGCCGACGTGGATATTGAGGATCTTGCCGGGTCGGACGGGGGTGGATGCGGGCAGTTCGAGGCGCAGGCCGCTGTTGCTGATGTCTTCGGTCTGGCCGCCGAAATAGCGGGCGACGGTGGGCTCGAAGACCTTGACCGGGCGGTTCTGGCGGATGCGCAGGCCGCGGCGGCGCTCGGGCATAGATGTCTCGGACTCGGTCATACGCTCAACATCGGCGACGAACAGCATGTGTGAATGCCTCCGTAGATCGGCCGGACTCGTAAGGGCCTCATCCTGATTTATCGGAGCACCTCGGGTTGAAGTTGGAGAAAATCTTGGGGATTTGCCCCGCCGGTGGCTGGACAAGGCCAGCGCAGGCCGGTGATGAAGCCGCCCCTGCAAGCCGAATCGCGTACCATCCCTGTCCCATAATGCCCCAGCGCAGCGACTTGCCCGTTGCGTCTGAGCGGGCGAAAGGGTGTCGCGCCTATGGGCGGGCGATTGGAATTGCCGGCATGACACTGTCCAAAGCGGTCTGGATTATCGTCATCTCGATTGTCGTGTGCGGACTGGGCAGGGGATGCATCGGCGGGCTGCTGGGCCGACTTGCGCCGGAGTATTACCGCACGGTATTCCGGTCGATCCCGGCGGACCTCGATCTCGCCAAAGTCGGGTTCGGTCTTGGACTCACGCAGGGGTTTATTGCCGGAGTGGCGATCGGTTGCGTGATGGTGATCGGGCTGGCGATAGCCAGGCGATCTTGAGTGTGGCGTCATGGGACCTACCCGCAGCTCGTCCCTCCGGTTACCTTCTGCCTCATGCTTCGCCCCCATCTGGCCCAGATCCGGCTGTCATCCGATGAGCAGCGCAGCGCCGACCGGCTGCATCGCGATGTGGACACGCTCGCGGGTGTGATCGGCGAGCGCCATGTCGGGCGGTATGACATGCTTATGGCGGCCGAGAAGTACGTGCGACGACAACTGTCGCAGGCCGGTGGCCAGCTTCATGAACAGGCGTTTGAGTGCGCCGGCCGGACTGTCCGGAACTGCATCCTGGAATAGCTCACCGTCCGAAGTCCTCCAAGTTGTGGCCGTTACATGCCGGTCGGTTGCGGCTACAATCGTCTCGCTATGCCCTACAACTTCACGACGATCGAGAAGAAATGGCAGCAATACTGGCTGCAGAACCGCACGTTTCGCGCTTTTGACCCGGCCGAGGCCGGCGGCATGCCCAAGACGTATGTGCTGGACATGTTTCCCTATCCCAGCGGCGCGGGGCTTCATGTGGGGCATCCCGAGGGATACACCGCGACGGACATCGTCAGCCGTTACCTGCGCATGAAGGGCCGCAACGTGCTGCACCCGATGGGCTGGGATGCCTTCGGCCTGCCGGCCGAGCAGTACGCGGTGAAGACCAACACCCACCCGCGCCTGACGACCGAGCGCAACATCGAGACCTTCAGGCGGCAGATCCGGATGCTCGGGCTCAGCTATGACTGGGACCGCGAGGTGGACACCACCGACCCGGGCTATTACCGCTGGACGCAGTGGATCTTCCTGCAACTGTTCAACAGCTTTTTCGACCCCGTCGAGCGGAAGGCCAAGCCCATCGAGCACCTGATGCAGGAGCTGGTGAACGCCAACTACGTCGTCGCCCCGGATGGCAGCGTTCACCTGAATCCCGTGCAGGAAGGCCTGGAGCAGGTCGCCGGCGAGGTGCGCATCGAGCGCACCTGGTCCGAGCTGTCGGCCGAAGAGCAGTTCGACCTGCTGGACAACCAGCGCCTGGCCTACATGGCCGAGGTGCCGGTGAACTGGTGCCCGGCGCTGGGCACGGTGCTGGCCAACGAGGAAGTGATCGACGGCAAGAGCGAGGTGGGCGGCTTCCCGGTGGAGCGGCGGCCGATGCGGCAGTGGATGCTGCGCATCACCGCCTACGCCGACCGGCTGCTGGACGACCTGGCCCTGCTGGACTGGCCGGAAAGCCTGAAGGAAATGCAGCGCAACTGGATCGGCCGCAGCACCGGGGCGGAGGTGGATTTCGACATCGACCCGGCATGCCTGCCCCCCGCCGCCAAACGGGGGGCCAATGACACCGCCGGCGATGATGGCCCCGACGCCGCCGACGCCGACGAGATCGAGTCGATCACCGTCTTCACCACCCGGCCGGACACGCTCTATGGGGCGACATATGTCGTTCTGGCGCCGGAGCATTCACTGGTGGATGCCATCACCACGCCCGCGCAGCGCCAGGCCGTGCAGGACTACAAGGCCGCCGTGGCCGCCCGCAGCGAGCGCGAGCGCATGGCCGAGGCCAGGGACAAGACCGGCGTGTTCACCGGCGCCTACGCCATCAACCCGATGAACGATGAGAAGGTGCCGATCTACATCGCCGATTACGTGCTCATGGGCTACGGCACGGGCGCGATCATGGCGGTGCCAGCGCACGACCAGCGGGATTTTGAGTTCGCGAAGAAGTTCAAGCTGCCGATCCGAGCGGTGGTGATGCCGGATGACCAGTGGCTGATGGATCATCGCCCCAACCGCAGCGACAACGACATCAATCTGCTGCGGCAGACATACCAGAACAACCCCGTGAACTTCGGCGAGGCGTTCACCGGCGATGGCATGTCGATCAACTCGCAGGTGATCAACGGCCTGATGACGCCCGAGGCCAAGGAGCGCATCACCCGCGTGCTGGAGCGCGAGGGATCGGGCCTGGGCTCGGTCAAGTACAAGCTGCGCGACTGGCTGTTCAGCCGCCAGCGCTACTGGGGCGAGCCGTTCCCGATCCTGCTGGATGAGGCCGGCCGGCCGCATTCGGTGGATGAGTCGGAACTGCCGATCACCCTGCCCGAGATGGAGGATTTCAAGCCCACCGGCACCCCCGAGCCGCCGCTGTCGAAGGCGAGGGAGTGGCTGCGGGTGGAGCGGGATGGCAAGGTCTACACCCGCGAGACCAACACGATGCCGCAGTGGGCGGGTTCCTGCTGGTATTACCTGCGCTACCTCGACCCGCGGAACGAGAGGAGCTTTGTCGATCCGGCCAAGGAGCGCTATTGGATGCCGGTGGACCTGTACGTGGGCGGCGTCGAGCACGCGGTGCTGCACCTGCTCTATGCCCGGTTCTGGCACAAGGTGCTGTTCGACCTGGGGCACGTGAGCACGCCCGAGCCGTTCCAGCGGCTGGTCAACCAGGGATTGATCCTGGGCGAGATGGAATTCCACGCCTTCGCCCGGCCGGATGGCGCTTATGTCAGCGCCTCCGAGGTCGAGGATGTGAAGGAAGAAGCCCTGCCCGAGGGCCTGCGGCTGACGGCGATGCACAAGACGACGGGCGAGAAGCTGATCGGCAAGCGCATCGATGTCGAGCAGGTTGAGAAGAAGGGCGAGCGGTTCGTGCTCAAGAGCGACCCGGCCATCGTGGTCGATGCGCGGGCGTTCAAGATGAGCAAGAGCCGCGGCAACGTCGTCAACCCGGACCAGATCGTCAACGACTATGGCGCTGACTGCTTCCGTTTGTACGAGATGTATATGGGACCGCTGGAGGCGCAGAAGCCCTGGAATACCCGCGACATCGTCGGCATGAGCCGGTTCCTCAACTCGGTCTGGCGGAACCTGGTGGGCGATGAGGAGCGACCGAACGAAAGACCCTCCATCGGCGATGCGCCGATTCCCGAGGCCCTGGACCGGATGATGCACCGGGCGATCAAGAAGGTTGCCGAGGACATCGAGGGTCTGCGCTTTAACACGGCGATCGCCGAGCTGATCAAGCTGAATAACGAGATCACCGGCATGAAGTCCGTGCCGCGGGCGCTGGCCGGGAACTTCGTGTTGATGCTGGCGCCGTTCGCGCCGCACATCGCCGAGGAACTGTGGCAACGCCTCGGGCATGATGAATCGCTGGCGCGGCACGCGTGGCCCGCGTTTGACCCGGCAAAGCTGACGGAAACGACCGTCGAGCTGCCGGTTCAGGTCAACGGCAAGCTGCGGGACAAGGTGACGGTGCCGGCCGATGCCGATGAAACAGCGGTTTTCGCGGCGGCCGAGAAAGCCGAGAAGGCCAGGCCGTGGATCGAGGGAAAGACCGTCATCAAGCGGATTTACGTGCCGAAGAAATTGATCAGCTTTGTTGTGAAGTAGCGTTGTCCCCGGCCGGCGGTTTGTCGCCAACGGACGGCGGCATCGGGCTTGCTTGGCCGGTTGTTCATGTTGAGGATGCTGATGCCTGTTGAGATCGAAGCAAAAATGAAGCTCGGGGCGACCGACGCGGTGCTGAAGCGGCTGACCGAGTGCGGCGCTGCGCCCGTTGGGTCGTACCTGGAAACCAATACGTTCTTTGACACCGAAGACCGCGCCCTGCTCGCCCGCGACCAAGGCCTGCGCGTGCGCGTCTCGCGAGACCTGAACACGGGCAAGGTTTCCTGCGTGGTGACGCACAAAGGCCCGAACCAGTACGGCCAGCTCAAGCAGCGGCAGGAGACCGAGCTGGAGGTGGGTGATGCGGACGATGCAGCGAGGCTGCTCAACCAGCTTGGATTCGTGCGGTATCTGTCCTTCCAGAAGAAGCGGCAGAGCTGGAAGCTGGATGGCTGCAAGGTCGAACTGGACGAGGTGCCCTACCTCGGGCATTTCATCGAGATCGAAGGGCCAAGCGAAGAAACAGTGATGAAGGTCCGCGAGAAGCTGGGGCTGTCGCACCTGGCATTGATCAAGTCCAGTTACATCGCGATGCTCGTCGCCTATCTTCAGGAGAAAGGGCAGAGCACCCAGGATGTGGTGTTTCCATCGATCGACCCCGCCCCAAGGCTCTCGGCGAAGGCGGGATGACAGCGCGGGTTGGCAGCGGCACACGCAATCACGCCCGGCGCGACATGATCCGCCGCATCTCGCGGTCCTGCTCCTTGCGGCGGATCGTCTCGCGCTTGTCGTGCTCGCGCTTGCCGCGGGCCACCCCCAGTTCGACCTTGATCAGCCCGTTCTTGAAGTACATCGCCAGCGGAATGAGCGTGACCCCCTTCACGGCCGTCTCGGCCGCCAGCTTGCGGATCTCCCGCTTGTGCGCCAGCAGCTTGCGATCGCGCGTGGGCAGGTGATTCAGGTAGCTGGCCTCGTCATACTGCTCGATGTGGGCCTTGTGCAGGATCAACTCGCCGTTGTGAATGGCCGCGTACGCCTCCTGCAGGCTGGCCTTGCCCATGCGCAGGCTCTTCACTTCAGAACCCACCAGCGAAATGCCGCACTCCAGCTTGTGCGTCACGGAATACTCATGCAACGCCTTGCGGTTAGAGATGCGGGGCTCGAAGTTGGCGCGTTTGTTCTTGCCGGCCATGTCTGGTGCAGATCATAGCGGCACGCCGCCCAACAGTCAGTAGCCCACGGAAGGAACCGTGCCACTCCATCCGCCACGGGCGGCTGGGTTCAGGCCGGCCAGCTCCAAGTGCCGTATCCGGCCGCACTTGGCCCAATTCCATGAATCCGATCGCAATCTGCATCAACTTGACAGGATCGCCGCAGGACGTAATATATGCTGCTCGTTCGCGGCTGTGGCGGAACTGGCAGACGCGCAAGGTTCAGGTCCTTGTGGCCGCAAGGTCGTGGAGGTTCGAGTCCTCTCAGCCGCACTGATGGCGTAGGGCGATCCGAAAGGATCGCCTTTTTCGTTTCCCTCGCGATGAAACCGCTCACTTGGCCTGCCTTGGTGTTCTAACAAGCCAGGGGCCGCGGCCGTCACCGGTCATCGGAAAAAGCATACAGGTGCTTCTCGGTCCGAACATAGATCGTCCGGTCGCCCAACGCGGGTGTCGCCCAGATTCGCTCACCAAGGTCGTTGCGGGCCAGCACCTTCAGACCCTCTCCCGCCGCATCGATGCATGTCACGACACCGTTGTGAGAAGCCAGGAAGATGCGATCGCCCGCCGCCACGGGCGAGGCGCAATAGGCACCCTGGGCCCCGCTGATGCGCTCCTGGAACAGCAACTCGCCCGTCTTCGCCCGCACGCAGGCCAGGAACCCGCCGTCTCGCACCAGGTAGAGCCGACTCCGGTAACACAGCGGCGACGGTATTTCCGGAATTCCCCTTCGCAATTGCCAGGCCAAATGCGTCTTGGTCACATCGCCGACGCCGCCCGGGCGAATCGCCTTGAGCGACGGGGCCGCCCGCGAGGCGAACTGCTTCACGAATCCCGCAAACTCCTGTTCCGTCAATTCGCCGTCGCGGTTCCCATCAACGCCGTCGAACATCGACCGGAACACAATCGGCAAATACCGTCCGGGATTGTCCGGCGGCAACTCCGGCCTGAGCGTCAGCCTGAAACCATCGGGTACTTCGGCCTTCTGCACCTTGCCGTCACTGTTGCGGTCAAGCTCGACCATGTCCTGCCACTTCATGGACTCGAATCGCTCCGTGGGCGGGCCGGCCAGTCCCGCCGCGCTGACAAACACCATGCCATCGCCCACCACAGGGATGCCAATGGTCTCAGGAGGGAATCCATCCATCCACCACAGTTCCTCGCCAGTCTGACTGTCATAGGAAATCAGCCGTCGCGCCCCCAGAACAACGATCTCGGACTTGCCGCCGTGCTCCCAGATCGTCGGGGTCGCCCAGCCGGAAACCGACAGCGGCCGCGCGGTCTCCCACGCGGTAACTCCATCGCCAACATTCACCGCAAGCAACTTCGATGCCCTGTCGTTGCTGTCGAGCGTGAGGACCGCTGTCTCGCCGACGCGAATCGGGGAGCTGGCCGCCCCATACGTGCTCTTCGGCATGCGCAGCGGCCTGGCCCAGAGTTCCTTGCCAACGTGGTCATAACAGAGCAGGCCGAATGAGCCAAAATGGACGATCACCCGGCTTTCATCCGCCAGCGGCGTCGGCGAGGCGGGACTGTTGAACGCGTGAACCTTGTCGATCGACTTGGCCGGCGCCGGCCGCTGCCAGACGACATTTCCATTGGCCGCATCCACGGCAAAGGTGACCAGTTCTCCCGACTGAAACCCCGTCAGGAAGATACGCTTGCCGATAACCACCGGTGACGAGTGGCCCGGGGGAATCGCAGTCTTCCACACAAGGCTGGATGGTCCCAACTCTGCCGGCGGCGCTGTGAGCTGCGAAATGCCCTGCCCATTGGGCCCGCGGAACTGCGGCCAGATCGCCTGGCCGAAACTCCGTCCGGCAACCAGCACCGCCAATCCGGCCACTATGAGCGCATTTCGCATCAAAACTGTCTCCTTGGGCAGATTTAACTCCATATGGATATACCGCGCGCTCCTCCAGGCGCTGACCCCCGCATGGCCCATTCGTCGCGGGCGTTCCGCATCCGATCAAATCGGATCAGGAGATTCCCCGGGAAGCCTGTAAAGGTGGCCCAATTCGCGATACCACGCAACGAACCTCTTCAGCCCTTCGGCAATCGGGGTGGTCGGCTTGTAGCCCAGTTCGGCCGTCGATCTCGTCAGGTCGGCGTAGGTCCGCTCGACATCGCCCGGCTGGGCGGGCTTGCGGTCTATCAGGGCCTTCTTGCCCACGGCCGATTCGATCTCCGCGATCAGGCGGTCCAGCCGGATCGGGTCGGACCCGCCCAGGTTGTAGATACGGAACCGGTCGCATCGGTCGATGGCCGCCAGGATGCCCGAAACGATGTCGTCGATGAAAGTGTAGTCGCGGCTGGTTGAGCCATCGCCAAAAACCGGCACCGGCCGGCCGCGGTCGATCAGGCGCGTGAACTTCTGGATGGCCAGGTCCGGCCGCTGCCGCGGGCCATAGACCGTGAAAAACCGCAGGCAGAAGCACGGCAGCCTGTACAGGTGCCAGTAGGTGTGGCACAGCAGCTCGCAGGAACGCTTGGTGGCGGCGTAGGGGCTGATGGGCTCCATGACCGGGTCTTCTTCGCTGAAGGGCACCCGACCCTGGTTGCCATAAACGCTGGATGATGAGGCAAAGACGAACTTCTTCACCCCGGCCGCCACTGCCGCCTGGAGCAGGCACATCGTGCCCTCGACGTTCACTTGCGTGTAATAGACGGGCCGCTCGATGGACGGCCGAACGCCCGCCATGCCGGCCAGGTGCAGGATCACACCGGGGCGGATTCTATCCACAAGGGCCCGGATCGCCGGCCCGTCGGTGATGTCGGCCTCGATGCACTCAATCCCCCTGCCGTCATGGATGCTGCGCAGGTTCTGCTCTTTCCAGGCGAGGGCGTAGTAATCGCAGAAGTTGTCGACGCCGATCACGCAGTACCCGCGGCGTATGAGGGCGTCGGCCGCGTGCGAGCCAATGAACCCGGCTGCGCCGGTAACGAGAATCGTTTGGGCCATAGGGTGGGATTCTAAGCGATCAGCGCACAAATCGCCTCGCGATCGGCGCCCATCTGCCGACGACTTTCAACTTGCCCCCCAAAGCCAGGCGGCCTCCCTCTTCTCTTGGAAGAGGGAGGCCGCTGGAGTTTGTACTCGTCAGGCCTTGCCTGACGATTGGGTCATCGGATTAGCGCCCGCGGCGAGCCTTGCGGGAGACCGGCAGGCGGTGCGTCTTGCGGACGCGCGTCTGCGTCTCTGCCTGATCCTGGGCGACGGTCGCGGCCATGCCGGTGCCGCCCTGGCTCTTCTCAACCTGGCTCTGGACATACGCCTTGCTCAGGAAGGCGAAGTCCGCCGTGGTCACCTTGCCGTCGAGGTTCGAGTCGCCGGCATTGAACCGGCTCTCGCCGCCTGTCAACTGGTAGGCCACGTAGCCCTTGCTCAACTCGGCAAAGTCCGCAGTCGTCACCTGTCCGTCGAACGTGTAGTCCGCCGTCCAGGTGTACTTCACCAGCACGCTGTTGTCGTTCACAGCCTGCCCGGCGAACTGCGTCCGCACCGGGTTCGTCAGCGCCAGGTCGCCGGCCGTCACCACGGCCAGACGACGCTCGGGCTTCGCCAGCTCACTGCTCGTCAGCGTGCCGCCCGTGATGCCGCCCGCCAGAAGCTTGCGCATCGCGTCGGCCGACGACGCATCCGCACAATCCACGATCAGGCTGTTGTTGTTCAGGTCCAACGCGCCGATCTGGACGTTGCTCAGGCGGACAACCTTATCGCCGTCCTTTGCCAGGGCGCCGCTCGCCGTGCCCGTGGCGTCAACCTGGATCAGCTTGGCGCCGGTGCTGATCGCCGTGGCACCCACCTGAACGGCGGTGTCGGAGATCTGCACGTCGCCGGTGCCGGTGGCATTCACCGAGTCACCGCCGAACGTCACCGGGATGCCGGCCAGGTCGCCGGCGGCGATGATGAGGCTGTCGCCCGCGTCGCCGAGGGTGATAGCGGTCACGTTCGCCAGCGGCTTGTTCGCCACTTCGACGCCGTCCTCCGTCACCACCACGTTCCCGCCGACCACGCTGACATCGTACACATTCGCGCCCGCCACCGGATCGATGACGATCGGCTCATCCGCCGAAGGCACGTAGTACGTCAGCACGAGCTGCGGACGCTCGGCCTCGTTGGCGTTCTCGCGGGAGGCGTAGAAGTGCCTGCCGCCGCCGGTCTTGCTGGTCGTCTGGATCATGAAGCTGACTTCCGAATCAGCCTGGTGCGACATGATCCACTTCGACACATCAAACGTCAGGCTCTGGTGCAGGTTCTGCGTGCCCATGATGGTCTCGGTGTCCAGGATACGCAGCGGATCATACGCGGCGAACGTGGACTCCACCGGCAATGTCGTGCCCGGCCTCTGCGCCCAGGTGAACGACAGGTCGCTGTCGTTCCACACCTGCGACAGGGCCAGATCACTGATTCCGGAGGCCTGCAGACCGAACACCGAATCATCCTTCGTGTCGTTGTCGGCGTCAGGCATCCAGGCGGTCGCCTTCAGCAGGCCGCCCGTCACGATCGCGCCTTCGGGCAGGCCAGCCATCAGGCTCGCCAGATCCCACTTCATGTAGGTCCAGCGGGTATTGCCTTCACGCCAGTTGCCGTCGGCCTTCACAACCAGCTCGCCGGTCGTTGCGCCGTTCTCCGTCGTGTTGTAACGGACGTACGTGTCGGCGATCGGCAGGGCGCCAGCGCTCTGCTGGGTCGCCAGCGGGGTCGCCGAGGCGTTCAGCACGCCGCTCTCCACCGTGCCCACCAGGGCCTTGATGGCATACGTGTACTCCACGCCGTTGGTCAGCCCGGTGTCCGTCAGATTGGTGGTTGTGAAGGTCCGAACCACAACCTCGCTCGTCGAGGTGTCGGTACGGGTCACTTCATAGGCCGTGGCATACGCCACATCGCCCCAATCCAGCTTCACCGTGCCGTCGCCCACGAGCGTCGTGGACAGGGCAGGCGTCATCGGCACATCGGTCGGCCGGAGGATGTTGAAGTTATCGAACGTCGCGGTGTTGAGCGTCCCGTCCGCGTGGCTGGTGACAGCCAGGCCGACGTAGACGTCATCGCCCAGGTTCGGCAGGTACTGCGTGCTGCCCTGCTGAATCCAGTTGACGCCATCCACCGACCGGAACGCGCTCACCCAGTCGCCATCCTTCCGCAACGCCAGCCAGTAAGGCGTGACCTGATCGCGCTGCATGGTGGTGAACTCGGTCGTGTTGCCGTAGTCGCGACGGCCGCCGAACTGCACGCCGTGCCTGCCGCTGTACAGCAACAGAGCATTCGGCGAATCATTCAGCGTCGTCTGCCGGATCATCAGACCGGCCTTACGCCACTCGTTCGCGCCGGCGAACGGCTCGGCAATGCGGGTCACAACCATGAAGTCGCCGCTGATCGGCTGGAAGGCATATTGGAACTCATCCGCAGCGCCCCAGATGTCAGCGCCGGAGCCGGTAACCGTGATGACGCCATCGGTGCCGATCACGGTCGACCCGGTCGCCGCGACACCGCCAACATCAGCGCCGATCCACGGATCGGTCAGGTTCTCGGGGTCGACAACCGCGGTGACGTTCGCCACATCGCTCCAGTCGGTGAACACGCCGCCCGTCGCGCCGATCGCACGGACGCGGTGCTGATAGCCGCCTTCCGCCGCGAGCTGCTCGAAGAAGTAGGTGCCACCGATCTCGGTCGCCAGCGCCCAGGTGGCGCCGCCGTCGGCCGACCGCTCAACCTGGAAGCCCATGTCCCAGTTGCTGTTGTCGGTCCAGCGCACCTGGACATAGTTGTCGGCGGCGGACGTCGCCGTCACGCCAGTGGGCTTCTCTGCCGCCGGATCAACGATCGTGCCGGCGCCATAGCCCATCATCGCCTTGATCCCTTCTTCGGTCAGAGCGCGATTGTGCAGACGCACTTCGTCGATCCAGCCGTTGAAGTAATCGTTGTTGGGATTCGCCGCGGTGTCCGTCCCGGCCTTGGCGCCGATGTACAGCGGATCGCCGCCCCAGTTCAGCCGGCCAACCGGGTCGCCCGTCTGCTCGTCCATAAGCTGCCCATCCACATAGATGCGGATGGTGCTGCCATCGAACGTGCCGGCGACATAGTGCCACGCATTGGTGGTCGGCAGCGGGCTGGTGGCCTGCCGGCGAACGCCGTTGACCGTGCCCAGATCGAAGATCAGGCGGCCGTTCTCGCACAGCAGCCGGTACTGGCTGTCGCCGTTGGACTTCTGCAGGATGCGGTGGTTGCCGCTCCAATCCTTGGCGTTGATCCAGGCCGACACGGTGATCCCGTCGTTGTAGGGGTTCACCCAGTTCATCCGGTTGTCGTTGGCAACCCGGACGAACGGCCGGCCGGTGTCATCGTCGAAGTAGGCAGCGCCGCCGCCGACGCGGTTCGTCCCCGCATCGATGAAGACGTTGCTGTTGTTCGGCGTGGCGGCCTGATCCGTCAACTGGCCGTGCATGTAGTCGCCGGCCTGGTTGTTCGTATCGAGGTCGAACGACCAGTAACCAACGAGCCCGTCAGCGTACGAATCGGACAGCGTCACGCCGTCAATCTGCGTCCAGCCGCTCGGCATGCCGCCTTCCATCGCCAGAGCGCGGATGCGGAACGAGTATGCCTGGCCGAATTCCAGACCGCGGGCATAGCCCACGCTACGGTGCGCGGCGGGGGTCGTGTACACCGTCTCCCACGTGCCGCTCTTGAGCTGTTGAATCTCAAAGCCGGCGTCGTTGGCGGCCGGGTTCCACCACTCAAGCCGGACCGAATCCGCGCCATTCGTCGTGGCGGTGATGTTCGTCGGGGCCGCGGGCTGACCCACGGTGCCCGGATTCATGAACATCTGCGGAATGATCTGCTTGGGCGTATTGGCGCTTTCCCACCGCAGGCGAGCGGCTGCGCCGCCGCCGTTCTCGTACATCTCCATGCGAACCACGACCGGCACGCCGCTCTGGAGCGGAATCGCCTGCGATGCACGCTCCGTCTCGCCCTGGTCCACCCAGTTGTCGGCAATGACGAGCTGGCCGTTGACATACAGCCGGCTGCCATCGTCCGACGCCACGAAGAACGTGTAGTTGTCCGTGTACGCCGGGATCACCGTGCCGGTGTAGACCACCGAGAACGAATCGGCGCCGATGCCGTTCGTGGGCAGTCCGTTGCCCCAGTTGTAGTCGACCGTCGGGTCCACCTTCTTCACCGTCGGTCCGGTGAAGTCGATGTTGTCGTAGTACGTCGCCTCAAGGCCCGTGCCGGTCAGGGCGGGCGCTGCGGCCGGCGTGAAGTTCAGGATGGTCGACCAGCCGTCATCCGGCCGCGACACGTACGCGCTGATCCGATACTGATACGCATGGTTCGGATCGGCGAGTACATCGCGATAGGTCGTCGTGCCATCCGGCAGATCGGCGATCTTCGTCCAGGCCGTCTCGCCCGACATCCTGCGCTGGATTTCATACCCGCGGGCCTGGCTGCCCCACGGCTCATCCCACATCAGATTCACGGCATACTTGCTCAGGAACAGGTCCTGGCTGGCCGAAAGCGTCGGCTGCGTCGTCACGACGGCCGTGCTCTCCGGAGCGTAGAACTGCGTCATCGGAATGAATTCCTTGACGCCGACGGGCGACTGCCACCGCAAGAAGATGTCTTCGCCGCCGCCGTCTTCGCGGAGCTGCACCTGGATGTCGTACAGCTCGCCCGCGACCATGTCCATGTACCCGAACTGTTCGCTGTGGTTCGCCCAGCTCGGCTGGTTGATCACGGTCTTGGCCACGTCATCCGGCCCGGTGATGACGATCCTCCCCGCGTCATCGAAAATCCCGAAGAACGTGAACGTCCCGGTCGTCGGGGCCACGATCTGGCCGTTCCAGATCACGGCGAAGTTGTCTTCCAGCGGCGTCGCGAAGTTATCGGGCAGGTTCAGGTTCTTATCGAGCCGGGTGGTGAACTGTGAGTACGCGCCCCACATCTGCTCGCCGCTCGGGTTGGTGAACACGTCGGTGTCGTTGTTGTCATCGCGGGCGCTGTAGTACGTGCCGTAGATGCCGTGGCCGGTGCCGACGTGATACGCGAACACCTCGCCGTACGCCGGCGTGGGCACCGCGTCGTTCTTCGCGGAAATGCGATAGAAGTACGTCGTGCCCGCAACGGCGGTGGTGTCGCTGAAGCTCACCGTGTCGCCGCTGGCCGGCTGCGCGATGCTGCCCGCGCCGGTCAGGTCCGTCCAGACCGGGTTCGCCACCACGTTCGGATCCTGCGTGGTCCGCTCAACCTCGTAGCTTGTCGCAAACGGGCTGACGTTCCACCGGATGTTCAGCGGCAGCGCGGTCGCCGTCACCGTCACGCCCGAAGGCGCGAGCGGCGGCACGTTCGCCGGCGTCACCAGCACGGCCAGCGAATCGCCGCCGTCATAGGTCGTGGCGCCGATCACGGTCTTGGAATGCACCGTGAACCTGTATTCCACGCCGTTGGTCAGACCCGACACCGTGTACTGGGTCTTGTTCCCGGCGTCGAACGTCGTGATCTCGGCCGTCTCGGTGTTCTCCATGCTGATGATGTAATTCGTCGCATTGAACGCCGGCGACCACCTCAGGAACGCGCCCTGCGGGCCCTGGAACCCTTCCAGTTTCGTCGGGGCCTTCGGAGCATACGGCAGCACAAGCTGCGACCCATCGGCCGGCTTGGTCAGGCTGACGTTGTCGAACACCGACGTATTGATGCGCCCGTCGTTGTTGTGCGCGGTAACCGCCAATCCAACATAGATCGTGTCGGGGTAGTCGATCGTGTGCGCGCTGGCCTGGACCCAGTTCACGCCGTCCATCGACCAGAAACCGGTGAACGTGTCGCCCACGCGCTGCAGCCGCAGCCACACGTTCTCGCGAACGCCGCCGCCGACATCCGTGCTCGCCGAACCGCCATTGGCGGTCTCGCGACGCTGGAACGAAATGCCGTTGCTGTTCGTCGTCGCCATGTAGAAGTGCTGGCTGCCCGGAGCGGCCGGATCCACGCGCATCATGATGCCGGCCTTGGCCCAGCCATCCGTGTCGCCCACCTGCACCGCGCGGGTGGTCATCGTCACATCGCCCGTGATCGCCACGTACGACATGCTGCCGTGGTCGGCCGCATCCCAGATGTCGCTGCCGCCGCCCTGGATCAGCCACTTGCCGTCGATTTCCAGACCCGTGCCGATCGCGACCGGGTTGGTGAAATCGCCGATGTCACGCGCGTTCCATCCGGCAGGCAGAGCGTTGGCGATTGTCACCGACGTCGTCGTCGCCGATTCGCCCACCGCGTTGAACGCCACCACGCGATATTCATACGTCTGGCCAAGCATGATGTCGTAGCTGCGGTGACGATACGAGGTCGTCCCCGGAGCCACCGTCGCCAGCGTCTCCCAGTTCCCGTTCTTCATCCACTGCACCCGGAAACCGTCTTCGTTGGTCGATTCATCCGACCAGGTCAGGTCCACCACCGGGCTGGCGCCGTAAGGCACCGCTATCACGTTCACGGGAGCCGTCGGCGCGCTGGTTTCGATCAGCGTCGCCGCCTGCAGAATCACCGCCGCCTGCGTATCCGACGGATTCGTGGGCTGCACAACCCACCGCACCGTCATCGTCTGGTTGGCGCTGCCGGCCTGCACCGGAATCTCGAACACCTTCATGTTCGTCTGGCCGGCGCCCGCCACCAGCGTCTCCACGGCTTCGGCCGCGCTGCCGTCGCTCATCGTCACCCGCAGCTCGCCCGTGGCGCCGGCGGTGCCGCCGTTCACGCCCACGTACAGCTTCAGGGTGCGGGCATCGGTGCCGGCACTGAACTGCATCTGGAAGCCCTTGTCCGCGCCGGAGATCGACACCGCGCGGTTGGCCACCGTCGCCGGGTCGGCCTTCAACAGCTCGACCTCGGCGATCTGCATGCTGTTCGCCGCGGCGGCGTTCGCCACCGTCGGGAACGTCAGCCGATAGGTCGAGTACGCCGTCGAGTTGGCGAACTCGATCACCTTGCGCTGCAGCCGGGCCGAGAACACCGGCACGGTGCCCTGCGCGATCGGAGCGAACGTCGTCCCGCCGTCGTTCGAGCCTTCCAGCACGTAACTCGCCGGGTCGCGCTCCGGAGCATCATCAGCGCTGGTCAGCGACAGAGCCGTCACCACCTGCGCCCCGGCCCCCAGCGTCACCGTAAAGCCCGTGTTGAGCTCGTCGAAGTTCAAGTACTTCGTGCTGACGCTGTTGTCGATCGCCTTGTCCACCGTCTCGGCGCCCGGCGTGTTCGTCGAGCTGCCGACGATGTAGTCAAACGGCTGGGTCTGGTCATTCATCACCGGCACGGAAATGTACGGTGACTGCTGCAGGAACTCGATTTCCGAGATCTGCATGCTGTTCGCCGTCGCCGAATCGGCAACCGTCGGGAACGTGATCTTGTAGAACTTGTAGGCCGTGCTGTTGTCAAACGTGACCACGCGCGGCTGATAACGCGCTGTGAACGCCTGGATGAGCACGCCATACGCCACCTGCGTGAACGTCGTGCCGTCGTTCGAGCCCTCGATCGTCACGCTGGACGGGTCGCGCTCGACGGCGTCATTGGCGCTGAACAGCCGCAGGGCGTTGACGATCTGCGCGGCGTTCAGTTCCACCGTCAGACCCGAATTCTCCTTGTCGAAGTTCAGGTACTTGGTGTTGACGTTGTTATCGATCGCCTGCGCCGGGCCTTCAGCGCCGCCGCCGCCAACATTGGTGCTCGTGCCGACCACCGGGTCGCCCGGATTCGAGTAATCGCCGATCAGCGGCTGGCCGTTGTTCCAGCTATACGTGCTGCCGGAGATCACCACGCTCACCGGCACGCCGCCGTTGATGACCGTGAAGTTCTGGATGCTCCGCGTGCCATCCCGGTACGTCGGCAGCATCGCGTTCTCCGGAACCATGCCCCACATCGCCCAATCCAAGTTGCCTTCCTGGGTCAGGTTCACATTGCTCGGAATCGCCGCCGGTTCGGCAATCTCCACCGCAGTGATGGCCGTGGTCGCGAAGGCCAGTTCCTCACTGACCACCGCGCCCAGGATGTTGTACGTCAGCACCCGGAACTTGTAGTTCGTCTCGGGCTGCAAGCCGCCCGCCGTGACGGTCGCCGTGACGGCCTGGCCGCCCGGGTTCGCGATCACGTTCAGCTTCGTCACCTGTTGCCAGGTGGCCTGCGGATCGTCGGCGTTGATGATCTCAACGCGCGTCGCCGTGTCATTCAGCGCTGAATTGGTCCAGCGCAGCTTGGCGCCGGTCGCTGTCGGCGTGGCGCTCAGGCCCGTCGCCACATCCGCCGGCGCGTTGCGCGTCGTCAGGATGCCGCCCGGAATCACCTGCTTGGTCACCGAGGCCGACGACCAGCGCAGCCGCATGCCCGAACCGCCGCCGCTGTCATAGTGCTCGACGATGATTGGATAGTTCTTGCCGGCTTCCAGGAAGATCGGCGCGCTGGCCTCTTCGGTGCCCATGCCCTGGCCGACCCACGACTGGGTCATCAACTGGCCGTTCACCCAAACCCGCACGCCATCATCCGAATCGGAGTAGAACGTGTACACATCCGTCACCGTCGGCGTCACGCTGCCTTCCCAACGGGTCTGGAAGTCGGCCGCATAGGTGCTGCCGGCGATCGTGCCCGGCTCCAGCGTCTGGTAGTTCAGCATCGGGTCGATGCGGAGCTGAGTCCATGTGCCCGGCAGACCCGGCTGGTTGTTGTCGTCGATGGAAGCCTGCACGCGGTTGAAATACTCGCCGAACAGGCCATCCTGCGGGCCGACCAGCAGGTTGACGGTCGGGCTCCACGCGCTCTCGGCAATGATCGTGCCGCCGCCGTTCTTCTGCACCGCCTTGATGCGGTAGTAATATCGGCGCTCGTCAAGGCCCGCCTGCTCCAGGCTGTCCAGGTCGGCGCCCACCTCAAAGCTCACCACGTTCGACGTGAAGGTCGAGTTCCACGCGCGCTCCACGATGAACGCGGTCTCATTGCTGGCGTCATCCGACCAGCTCAGCACCGCATCCAGGTTGTTGATGGCGATGCTCGCCGCCACGTTCTTCGGCGTGTTGAGCGTATCGGGCAGATCCACCACGTTCACGCTGTCGAACTTGGCGTTGATCGTCGCCCCGTTCGCGTGCGAGGTGACCGCCAGACCGGCCAGCATCGAGTTAGTCACATCCAGCATCGTGCCGGTCGCGTTGAGCGCGATCCAGTCGGGCACGAGCTGAGTCGAACGCATCGTGCGATCCGCGTTGTACGCGTCCACCACGATGTTGCGGGCCGAGGCAAGGTTCGGCGTCGGCACGCCCGGCACCTCGGTCGCCGTGAAGCCCCACGCGGCGACCACGCCCGCCAGGTACGATACGCTGTTCCCATAGTCCGCCAGGTTCACGGAACCCACCTGCGTCAGCTCCGTCGCCGACGGGCCGGTGAACATCTTCATCACGCCGTTGGTGATCTCCACCGTGGCCGCCAGGTTCGGATCGTCCGTCACCGGCGTATAACGAATGTTGAACAGGGGCGCGAAGGGCTTGTAGTACGAATAGAAGGTGTTGCCCACGCGCTGGATCTTGATCATCGAACCGGCCTGGATCGTCCGATCGCCGGTCGTGGTGTCGGCCGAGGCGCCGCCCGTCTCTGGCCGACGCTGGAACGTGCTGCCATACAGATAAGAGATCGCCGTCATGCCGTGGGCGCTGCCCATGTCCAGGCTGTCGCGCAGCATCACGCCCGCTTTCGCCCATTCGTTGGTCATCGGGCCCATTTCGGTCACGCGGGCCTCGACGTAGCCGTCGCCCTGAAGCTGCTTGTACAGGAACCCGAAGTGATCGTCCTGGTTCCAGATGTCCGAGCCGTCAGCGCTGATCGCATACGTGCTGCCGTCGATGTAGCCGATGGAGGGACGCGTCGGATCGGTGGCGCTGCCCACCGTCGCCAGAGTGAAGCCGTTGGGCAGGGCGCCCTTGACGGCCACAATCGCCGCGCTGGCGCTGCTGCCCAGCTCATTGGTGGCCACCACGCGGAAATACGCCTTGCCATCCGGAATGTCGGCCACGCCCGTGGTCGTCGAGTTGCTGTCGGCCGCCAGCGTCTGCACCGTCGTCCAGTTCACCTGGTCGGTCGATCGCTGCAGCTCCATGCTGTCTTCGTTGCTCGCGTCGTCCGCCCAGTAGAAGAATCCATCGTTGTTGGCGAAGCCGCCCGTGAAGTTGATCGGCGCGCCCGGCGCCGCCGCCGGCGCTGCCACCGCCATCACCTTGTCGAACTGAACCGTGTTCAGGACGTTGTTCCCCTCGTGCGCTGTCACCGCCAGGCCCATGTACATCCCGTTGGGCGCGGCTGCGGTGCCGCTGAAGAACTCAATCCAGTCCGTCCCGACGGTCGTCGTCACACCGGCCTGCACCACCGGACCTGTCGCGCCGATCGCTACCGGCGCGGGGGTCGGCACGATCGTGTTGGCGTTCAGAGCCTGGTTCCAGGGATTGCCCGGGTCGGGGCTGACCGTATTGACGCTGAACGGGTATTCCGGGCTGGGGGTATTGGTCTTCGAGGAGGGAATCAAGGTCGTCAGCAGCGGGATGCCGGTCGTATACGGATTGTTCGTATCGTAGGTGAACGCCGGATCATCCAGGTTCCAGTGGTCGGCGTAGGTCGTCCAGTCGGGCTGCAGGAGCAATGCCGGCGTGGTGCCGTTGTACAGCAACTGCATGCGATGCTCGCCGGTCGCTCCATCCACATACACGCGGTAACTGCCGGATTGGGCAACCGCACCCTGGTAGGTGTAGAAGTTGATCTGGAACGAATTCTGGGGTGTGCCAACCTGCTGCCCGCCCTCAACCTTGTAGTAGCCCGTAAAGGTGTTGCCTTCGCGGGTCAGCTTGACATTCAGGTTGTCACGCCCAATGCCCGCAACGCCGCCCGACGACGACCCGCCGCCCTTGGCCAGGCGGTATTGCCAGCGGACGCTGTTGCTCTGCGTGTTCAGAATCGCGATGTACGGATCATCCGCCGCCGTGCCGAACCGCATCATCACGCCGGCCTTCGCCCAGCCGTCCAGCGACCCGTCGCTGGCCGACATGCTCACCGTGCGCGCTTCGATCGACGCATCGCCCTCGGCAAACGCGTTGAACGCAAACTGGAAGTGGTCCGCGGTGTCCCAGATGTCGGTGCCGCCGCCGATCACTGTGTAGGCGTCGGTGCCGCTCTCAACGGTCGACCCGACGGGGCTGGTGTAGCCAATGTCCAGGCTCTGCCACCCGGGCAACAGCGAGAGGAGCTGCCTGGCTTCCAGGTTCTCCATTCCCTGCTTGGCCCCAACAACGCCAACACAGGCCCGCTGAAGGAGCCTGCTGATCCGATTGCGATTCGCCTTTGCGCCGCTTCGACGTGTGGTCAACATGTAAAAACCCTCTCGCTGAAAAAAGCAATTGCTTGAACTGTTTCGTCCCGATGCCCAGACAACGTGTGTGTACGCGCGAAGAAAACCGATTTGCCGATAGTGTCCCGGCCCGGCCGCCGGACTTCCTCACTCCTTGTTTGACGCTCCATTCCCACCATAGGTACAAAACCAGATTTGCCCGCAGACACTGCATGCATTGTGTCCGCAGTTATTACAGCCACTGTCGAGCCGATGGGAACACCGCATACGCCGCGGCCGCGAAACGCCGGCCCGCCATGCAGCGCCGGCTCAACCAGTTGGCTTACAGTTCAAATTTCCCGTGTCCTTCGCTCGGATACGCCAGGCTGGCCACTTCATTCGCGGCCCGCCCTGGAGCCACTCATGCCAAATCCAGACCCTTCGCCAGAATCCAGATACCCTGCCGACACAAATTGTCAGATCTGACCTGTCCGACCAACAACACAACGGCAAAGAAATGTGTACGCCCTCTCTGCCGTACTAAGACAGTTTAATGCAATAACGGCCGGCTGGCAAGAAATCTCTCCCTATTCACAATTTGTTGACACCATTCGCCCGTAAACCCTTGTATTTACAAGCCAAATCGCTGTTTCCCCCACCCGGTCATAACCCTATCATAACTCCCCTGCCATACGCCATCGCTACCCACCGACAAAGGCCATATTGCCCAAACTACCAACCGCGATCCCTCCATCGCCTCCATCATCTCCCTCTATCCATCCTCACATCCACGCTCCCGCTTCCCAGAACGTCTCAAAACCCCTATTTCCCCGAGATTCCCGCGAATCCGCCGCCGAACCACCCCGCCCACCAACCTCTCCCGACACCCTCCAACCGCTCCGCAAGGCCCGCCCTCTCCATCCGGCCTCTATAACGCCCGCGGGCCGGTTCATCAGAACCGGCCCGCTAGAGATGTGCTTGTTTATTCACTACTTATATTCATTCGGCCAGCCGACGCTTGATCCGCACCGCCAGCAACGCGCCCATCAGCCCAAGACCGCACCAGACCGACGCCGGCAACGGAACCAACTGGCCTTCTCCATGGTTCGAACTGCCGTCATTAAACCCGCGCAGCCGCGTCGCGAAAAAGGTCACGTTGTCGCCGGAACCAGTCTCTTCCGTCAGGAAGCTCATGGCCGTCAGACCGCCCGCATCATCGCCGGTCACGTTGAACACAAAAACGCCTGTTTCACCGACAGCAATGCCCGGCTTGGGATCCCCACCGCCATTGAAATCGCCCTTGCCCTTCTTGCCCAGGGCGGCCCCGGCCTCAAACCACCCGAACGGTGACGCCTTATTGTACCCAAGGTCGTAAAAACCCTCCGGGCCACTCGCCAGCGTCGCCGTTGCATCGCCGTCAATATTGAAGACGAAGCCGGTCACATACCCACCATTCGCTTCGGGCGAGTTATTGGTCAAGGTGACCGTCAGTACGCCCACCCCATCATACTTAAGATGACCGTTCACCAAACTGAGCGGACCAATCGCCTGGAAATCCTGCGCAGTGACCGTTCCCGCCATTGATCGGCCGGGAAGCGCAATCATAAGACAAAGAACCAGGCAACCCACCAAGGGCCTGCCCCAGCGTGCCGTATAAGACATGACTTCTCCCATCCAACTCTAAGCTATCCTGCACAACGCCCCCCCCGCTTGACCCTCCGAGCCAAGCTCAGTGCGAACACATGACTGTATCTTACGCCACAATCGGAGCAGGAGCAAAACCGAGTCCGCCGTGCACGCAGCAATTTCAGGGTGTCATCCGACCCCGACCGTCAGCCGCCCGGCTTCGACGTGCCCCTTATCCGATCGGTTCGGGAATGGGCGTCGTGATGGGCCGTCGCCATAAGAGATGAATGCGCCAATGGATATCATCTCGGGCAGGATAGTCCAGCCGATGGTGCACCCCCCTGGATTCACTGCGCGTATAGGCTGCGGCGGTAATTAAGGCACAGGCCGTAAGCATGTTCTGAACCTCCCAACCCGCAACGGCCGCCTGCCCTAACGCCTCGGGATCGAAGATCTTGTCCATCACATACCGCCCCCAGAACGCGATGATCTCCCGCGTCTCGTTCAGCCGATCCTCGCTGCGTTCGATGCCGACATTGCGCCACATGATGCTACGCAGACTGCTCTTGACATCCACAATATCCAGCTCGGTTCGCGTGGATGGAGGAATCTTGTGCTCAAGCGTCTGGGGAAACGTAATTCGATCGGACTGAGCGGCCTCGCCGGCATGCCTGCCAGCACGGGTACCGAAAGCCAGACCTTCCAGGAGCGAATTGCTCCCCAGGCGGTTTGCCCCGTGCAACCCCGAGCACGCCGCCTCGCCCACCGCATAGAGCCCCTCCAGGCTCGTCTGCCCGAATTCATCCGCATCCACGCCCCCAACCATATAATGGGCGGCCGGATGCACCGGAATCAGGTCCTTCGATACATCAATATTAAACTGATCCATCAGGTGCGCCAGTTGCGGGAAGCGTTCCCGGAACTGCTGGGTAGGCAGGTGCCGCACATCCAGATACACATGTGTATATGTTGTCTTGCGGATCTGCTGCACAATGGATCGGCTCACGATGTCCCGGGGCGCCAGTTCGGCCGAGGGGTGATAATCCGGCATAAACCGCTGGCCGTTGCGGTCCACCAGATAAGCCCCCTCCCCACGCACCGCCTCCGTAATCAGCGTGCGGCTTGCCCCGGCCACATACAGCGTGGTCGGGTGGAATTGCATCATCTCCATATCTTGAAGCGTTGCCCCGGCCCGCCAAGCCATGGCCTGACCATCCGCAGTGGCAATCTTCGGGTTGGTCGTCTCGCGATAAAGCTGTCCCGCCCCGCCGGCGGCCAGGATCGTCCGCTTGGCCCAGATCAACTGCACCTGGCCGTTAATATAGGCCATCGCGCCGCGGCAGTGCCCATCGTCGGTTATGAGATCAATCACGAACGCATTCTGGAGCACTCGAATGGACTCGCGCGCCTTAACCGTGTTGATCAGCGTCTGAGCCAGTTCCCGCCCGGTCGCATCGCCATAGGCATGCACGATGCGAGCGAAGCTGTGCCCGCCTTCACGGGTGAAGGCCAGGTCATAGGGGTTGCCAATCTTCTTGTCCAGGTGAGCGCCCCAGGAAAGCAACTCCAGCACCCGTTGCGGTCCTTCCTTGATGACAATCTCGACCGCCTTGCGGTCGCACAGCCCCGCGCCGGCCGACTCGGTGTCGCTGAGGTGCAGATCGAAGCTGTCGGCGGGGTTGAGAACCGCCGCGATGCCGCCCTGGGCATACCAGGTGTTGGACTGCTCGATGGTGTCTTTGGTGAGGACCATCACATCGCCGATTTCCGACGCCGCAATGGCCGCGCGCAGACCGGCCACACCCCCACCGATGACCAAAACATCGGTGACCTGCTGCTGCAATCGAGTGGCTTTGAAAGGAAGAAGATAACGGCGTTGTGTAAGCGGCTCGAACATGGCTCCTTCTTCGTGGGATGCCGGGGGCCCCCCGGTGAACAGACTCTAAGGAGACCTCGCCGCAAATGCAATTGCACCTGGCAGGCCGCTCAAACGCTCTCCCGCGTGACGATCTTGTAGTCCTCTCGCTCGCCGACGCCGCGGAGGGGGTAATCCTTGCGCAACGGATGGCTCTTGAAGCCGTTCCACGTCATGATCCGCCGCAGGTCGGGGTGGCCGACAAAGATGATCCCCAGCAGGTCATACACCTCCCGCTCCATCCATTCCGCCCCCGGCCAGACCGGGCACACGCTGTCAACCTTCAACCCCGGATCGCCCTTTTCAACCACTTCCTCATCGCGCAGCGCCTGTCCGGGTGCGGTGTCGCGTGTGGGATCCAAAAAAACCTTCAGCCACAGGCGATTGTTGTTCGCGATGCTCGTCAGCCCGTAGTTCACCGCAAAGCGGTGCGTCGCCCCGGGATAGCCCAGGTAATCCACCCCGTTCAGGTCGGCCAGCATGTCAAACCGCAGCGATGGCTCATCGCGCAGGAAGGTGCACACCGCCACGATCTTCTCCCGCGGCACGACCACCGTGACCATGTCGCGAAACTCGCCGACCAGAAAGCGGGTCTCCGGAAAGGCCGCCTTCAGCGGCTGCAACGCGGGATGGCTGATGGTTCGGGGCATGGCTTTCTTCATTTGCTCGACGGATTCATTGTTGGGCAAGCCTTGGGCAGCGTCAAGGCAAGAATGGAGCGGGCCGATGAGCTATGCAAACTCCGCCGCCTCGAGCAGGAGCTTCTCGAAGAGTTCCCTCGTGCCGTGCTGATCGCACCAGCAGCGGATGTAGCCCAGATCGAGCTTGCCATGCTGGACGGCAAGGACGTTGCGGGCATCGTCCAAGTCCTTGGCGCGTCGCGCCCTCAGGAACCATCGCATTTTCTGAATCAGCACGTCCTCTGCAGTCGGCAAAGAAGCCGTCGTGTCCAGAAGGACCTGGCGGCGACGGCGGCGAAACCGTTCCCGGTCGTGCGGGTCGTCGCTCGTTAGGAACAACTCGACCTTGAAACCCGAGCCTCGATGACGTCCCACGAAACGGGAAGTCATCGTGACCGTCTCCAGCAGCATTTGCGGGTCGAACTGGACTTCGGGGAACAACGCCTGAAAGACCGGGGTGATGGGACGGTCGCCCAGTTCAATCACGAAATCGGCGTCCTGCGTGGATCTGGCGATCCCGTACGCGTTGCTCGAATAGGAGCCAACCAGCATGTACGGAATCTGATGTCCCTCCAGTGCCTGGATTACCCGCAACACGATTTGGTTTGAGGTCACAGGCGAGTCTCCGTGCGACGGGCAAAGTCGAGGCGTTTCCGAAGAATTTCGAGCGATTCGCTCGAGCTGATTTCCGGATGCTCGGCCCGGATGCTGGAAAGGGTCACCTCGCAGGCCGCGTCGAACAGGTCGCCACCCAGCGCCAGCTTCTGCGAAAGCGACAGACGCCGCGCATCCTCGATTTCCTCTCGGCGCAACTCAGCGATCAACGCATCGTCAGGTTCCATACGCTCAGATTATACAGCATGTCGATGCGCAGGCGTGCGTTCACTGTCCCGCCGGCCGGGGCTTGGCCGGGCGGGTACTGGCTCGATTCCTGAGCTCCCTGAGTCGTTGAATGTCTTCCGCCGAGGGCAGCGTAGTGGCGTTCCTGCTGTGCCGATACATCTCCTCTCTCCAGGCATCGTGGTCTTTGCGCATCTGCTCGGGCGAGCGGGTGTCCCGCTGTTCGACGATAAACAGCCCCAGCGCCAGAGCAAATGCCAACACCATGCCGCCCCACAGCAGCTTGCCCCCCGTCGTCCTGATCTCGAACAGCGGCGTATAATGCCCCGTCAGCCGTTCGATGACCTGTATTTCCACGAGCGTCACCATCACGGCCGTCAAAGTCACCAGAACATACGCGTACGTCGTGGCCTCGGGCCACAGCCATCGCAGCAACGCGCAGAACACGATGATATGCACAACGCCTATGATCTTGGTAAGCTGGTGCCTCCAGCCATACCACGACCCACCCAGCCAATCGGGACCTTCATTCGTCGGAATTTCCATGCCCTGACCCTCCTCGTGCTTCGCAAGCCCGGCGATGGCCTGCCACGGAGGATTATCCGTGCCGATGCATTGGCGTCAGTTGCTCGAAGAAGTCGTTCCCCTTGTCATCAACGGTGATAAACGCCGGGAAATCCACCACCTCGATCTTCCGCACCGCCTCCATGCCCAGTTCCTCGAAGTCGACCAGTTCGACCTTGCGGATGTTCAATTGCGCCAGGATCGCGGCCGGGCCGCCGATGCTGCCGAGGTAGAACCCGCCATGCTTCCTGCATGCATCGGTCACGGCCCTGCTCCGGTTGCCCTTGGCGATCATCACCAGGCTGCCGCCGTGCGACTGGAACAGGTCCACAAAACCGTCCATGCGCCCCGCCGTGGTCGGGCCGAAACTGCCGCTGGGCATGCCCTCGGGCGTCTTGGCCGGGCCGGCGTAGTAGACCGGGTGGTTCTTGAAGTACTCCGGCATCGGCTTGCCCGCATCCAGCATCTGCCTGATGCGCGCGTGCGCGGCGTCGCGGGCGACGATCAGCGTGCCGGTCAGTTCCACCCTCGTCCGCACCGGAAACTTCGTCAAAATCGCCCGAACCTTGTCCATGCCCATGTTCAGGTCGATCTTCACCGGCGGGGCCATCTCGGGCGCCTTGGCCGGCAGGTATTGCTCCGGGTGGAACTCAAGCTGTTCCAGGAAAACGCCATCCCGGGTGATCTTCGCCTTGATGTTCCGGTCGGCCGAGCACGACACGCCCATCCCGATCGGGCAGCTCGCGGCGTGCCGAGGCAGGCGGATGATGCGCACATCGTGCGCGATGTACTTCCCGCCGAACTGCGCCCCGATGCCGCAGGTGTAGCTGGCCTGGAGGATGCGCTTTTCCATCTCGATGTCGCGAAACGCCCTTCCCCCGGCCGAGCCGCTCGTCGGCAGGTGATCCAGATAGCCAGCGCTGGCCAGTTTCACCGTTTTAAGGCACATCTCAGCGCTCGTGCCGCCGACCACGATGGCGACGTGATACGGCGGGCAGGCGGCCGTTCCGAAATCGCTCAGCTTCGATCCCAGAAACCGCGTCAGGTCCTTGTCGTTCAGGATGGCGGGCGTCTGCTGGAACAGGAAGGTCTTGTTGGCGCTGCCGCCGCCCTTGGCGACAAACAGGAACTTGTACTCATCACCCGGCTCGGCCGAGATGTCGATCTGGGCGGGCAGGTTGTTGCCGGTGTTCTTCTCCTTGAACATCTCCAGCGGGGCAATCTGCGAATACCGCAGGTTCCGCTCCTGCCAGGTCTGATGGATGCCCTCGGAGATGGCGGCCGCATCATCGCAGTCGGTCAGCACATACTGCCCCTTCTTCGCCACGACGGTCGCGGTGCCGGTGTCCTGGCAGCTTGGAAGCTGCCCGGCCGCCGCCACCACGGCGTTCTGCAGGTGGGTGTAGATGACGAACCGGTCGTTGTCGGATGCCTCGGGGTCGGCCAGTTCATCGGCAAGCTGCCTGAGGTGGGCCGGCCGCAGGTAAAATGACACATCCTCGAACGCCTGCCGGGCAAGCAGCGCCAAGGCCTGGGGCTCAACCTTGAGGAAGGTCCTGCCCGCGGCCGCGATGGCCGAAACCCCCTCGCGGGTCAGCAGGCGATACTGGGTGTCATCCTGGCCAAGCTGAAACACCGGTTCGTAGTTAAACGTCGCCATATGCGGCACTTTACGCAAGGGACGCGGGAATTGGAACAAGAATGGTGCGGAGTGAGGGCGCGAAGGGGGCATGGAAACACGGATGCATACCGATGCGCACGGATCGGGGGTGAAAATGGAATGTGGGACATTTTGGGACATTGTGGGACATGGATGAGGTGTAAGGGGTTGAAGGATAGAGGTTTGGAGGAAATGGGGGAATTGCGTGTTGCGTGGTGCGTGAAGAGGGTTCGGGGTTCAGAGAAAAGGGAATCTGTCGCATTCTGTCGCATGGAAGTGCGTAAGTGCTGCTGGCGATGGGGCTTGTATGGATGACAGATGATTGCCACGGATGGGGCACAGAAGAGCACGGATGGGGGTGCGCGGGGAATGGGCGCGGCGATGGGGGCGGTATGAGGTTGTCAATGAGCAGCCTCCGGGCCTGGCCTGGAGGGGGCGGACGGGCCGCCGTTTACCTGGGGTATTATACGGATGAGTTAGTGGTTTGTTCAATAGGCTGGCGGATTCTTTTCTGAGCTTTACGGAGAGAGGCGGGATGAGAGGGAATCGCGCCCAGACGGATTGCAGGCGCACCGGCTCGCAGGGGTGGTGCCGGTCTCCTGGATCACCTGCCAGTCGGCGGAGTAGTAGACGTGGGTGGAGCCGCCGTCGCTGATCCGCCGGCCCAGGGCCTCGTCGTGCCAGAGGGTGGTGGCCGCATCATCGGCTTGGGTGGCGAGGTTGGCTGGGCTGCTGGGCATGACGGCTGGCCGGATGAGCGTTTGGCCAGTTTACCGCCCGGCCGGGCGGAGGTCACCTACGGCCGGGCGGCGGGTCGGTCACGTTTGCTTTGCGCTGCTCCATGGGCGGACGATGTCGCCCAACGGAGCCGAGAGCAACCGCAGGAAGAGCTCCCGACCCCGTTCCATGGTCTGGCCCGCACCACCTGGTCCAGGTGCCCTCGCACCTTCTGGGCATCCACCGAAAACGCCGCCTTCAAGGCCTCGGCCTCTGTTCTTTCCTGGGTCCGATCCGTTACGCTGTCCATCCGGCTCTCCTTCCTGGTAAGGGTGTGCTGGTTCAGCCTGAACTGGAGAACGAGTGCGGGTGCCTTACGCACTCG
>CAZMXI010000020.1:29988-38285 GCA_964570205.1 uncultured Tepidisphaeraceae bacterium | reverse complement strand
GGGGGTAGCTGTAAAACGGCATTTTGCCGAGGTAGCCGCTGATGTCGGAACCGCAAATGCCAACGCGGTGCACCGCAACGACCGCCTCCCCGGGACCAGGGCAGGCCGGTTCGGCCATGTCCGCCATCTCAAACTCGCCGGGCTTGCGAAGAACAACTGCCTTCATGGGTATGTGCCTCGGTAACAACAACGCAAATCAACAGGATTCTCGCGACATTGTCCGCTCTGCCGCACATCACTGCAAGTTCGGCCAAGTAGGTGATGCAGTCCGTCCTGTTGTTCTGCAATTCCGGGGCCTTGCGGTACGGATCGTGGACAGTGCGGGCGTGATGAGGGCTCTGGACGGGCCTGCCGCACACGCACCCAGGGTCTATTGATTGCTGACAATCTCCTGACCGGCTCTCAGGCCGTCGATGGCGCGGTACCGGGTGGCCAGGTCCAGGGACAGGTACTGCTTCTTATCCGGCATCGCTCCGAAGCTGGCGGCCATAATCACGCCATGCTCACCAACGCAACCTATGCCATTGCGAATCCACTTCTCCGGCAAAGCGGGCAGGGGGGTATGCCCAAGCACGAGCAGGCTGGCATCTTCCATCCGCTTCAGGAAATCCGCCGTGTCGGTGGCGTCGAACATGAGGGGGGGCGTCTCTTTGTGGTCGTAGGGGTCGGTTGGCCGGGACCACAGAAGCTCATCGAGCACTTTCTCGTTGGTCCTCACCAGGTCCTCGGCTGTCTTGGCCAGCCTTGCAGGGCCGGCGTGGACACAAACCAACCCGTTGTCAGAGATGACGCCCAGCGGCAGTCGTTTCAGGTATGCGCACTGCTCGTCCGTCATGCGCTCGATGAAATTAAACTGCTGGAAGTACTCGCCGCTCGTGCTGGCGTACAACGCTCGGATGATCTGGGCGCGGTTCCGCGGCGTCATACCGGCCTGCTCTTTCAGCGCTTCGTAAATCCGGACACACTCGTACTCATGGTTGCCCAGAATGTAGATCAGCCTTTCCCCTCGCGCCATCCCCTGGATTTGGCGAATCCTGTTGATGATGCGCGAATCGTCGCCTTCCAGAGCCTCGGGATCGGGTCGTTTCACATCGACTGCATCCCCCAAGACCAGACCGTACACGTCCTCGCCCTTGCTCAGGCGATTCACCAAGTCGGTCTTGGCCAGCCATCGGGCAAAATCGCCGTAGCGAGAGTGAAAATCATTGGCGATGAACAGCCGCCCCTTCGCCGGCAGCCGAATGATGTCGCCGCTGACCGTAAGCCTCACGACCTTCGCGCGGCATTGCGCCGCAAGCGAGGGAAAGGCGCACGCCACGACAGCCGATCTGATGAAGGCCCGACGTGTTAGCTGCATTGCCGTGATGATACTCCTGTCAACGCTCGGCGACCATCGGCGTCAGTGGGCGGCGACGGAGCCAGCCGAAACATCAAAACAGTGTAATGCTTCCGTTGTCTTTACGTACAATCGGCCACCCGACACCGTTGGCGTCGCCCAATTCTGGTTGCCATCATCAATCTTCACACCCGCAACCTTCTCGGCTCCGTCCGCCGTCGCCTTCACCAGCATCAATTCGCCTCGCTCGCTGAGTCCGATCAGACGCTCGCCATGGCGCACAAACGAGCCTCCCGTGCCAAACCGGACGGCGCGGGTTTCCCAGAGAATCTTCCCGTCAGGCCAGCTCATGGCCCGCAGAATCCCCTCGCAGTTGGCATAGAGCACGTCATGATCCAGCACCACGCCGGGGAATCGGCTCTTGATGTGCTTATGCCCCCGCGCATCGCGGTAAGCCCATAGCTTCTCAGCGCCGGTTGCGGAGAGTCTAAGCATCATAGCGCCGGAGTCATATCCGCTGGTGACCAGCAGGTGGCCATCGCGATACACCGGGGTGGTCGCGTTTACGTCGTATTTCGTCTGCCATGGCTCCGACCAGATCGTCCTGCCGTCGGCCGGATCAATCCCATGGACCGCGTCGCCGCCGAACACGATCAGTTGCTTCGTGCCCGAGACGTCCACAAGAATCGGATGGGCATATCCCGCCAGCCCCTTGGCCTCAGACTGCCAGACGAGCTTGCCGTCGGCCTTGTTCACCGCCACGGCGATCGGTCCACCCACGCCATTCTGGACATAGATCAGGTTGCCCACGATGAGCGGGCTGGATGCCAGGCCCCATTCCTGGGTCTTCGTGACGCCGGTCGCCTCCATGACGTTCACATGCCAGATCTGCTTGCCATCGGCCAGCATCCGGCAGATCAGGTCGCCCCGGCCGCCGAAGGTATAGATACGGTCGTCCTCAATCGTCGGCGTCGCCCGGCTGCCCGGATAACTGCGTTTCGCCCAGCCGCCTTCGTGAGCCTGGGCCCACAGCACCTGACCTGATTGCGCATCCAGAGCGTGCAGCGTCTCGGCTTGGTCGTCCACCAATGTGAAGATGTAGACCCTTCCGCCCACCACGACGGGACTGGAAAAGCCAACGCCGACCATTGCCGACCACAGCTTCTTCGGCCCAGCCTCCGGCCATGCGTCCACAAGCCCGGCCTCGCGGCTGATGCCGTCGCCCAGGGGACCACGCCACCGAGGCCAGTCCTCAGCGCGGGCTACGCCTGCCATCATCACACACGTGAAAACCGCAATACGGACCATGTTGGCCTCCAAACGATCCCTCTAATTGGCCCGCGACAGCGAGCCGTCGATAGTGCGAGTCCACCCGGCCGGCTGCGCCGTGCTTCGCACCGTGAAATACTTGGCGATGGTCGCGGCCGACGGCGGCGACGTGAGCAGCGATCCGACGATCATCGCCAGGGCGCTGCCCGCGAACATGGGGACCACCAGCAGCATGCGGGCGCTGGTGAAGCTGATCCGGTTGTACTCCCGCAAGAGAACGGGTATATCACCGATTGACCAGATCGGCACTGGCGGCGCAGCCGGTGTCGCCGGGGCTATGTCCTGGAAGTGATACTGAAGAACGAAACTCCCGATCAGACACCCGGCGACCCAGAGAGTACTGGCCAGTGCTCCCCACTTCGTCGATCGCTTCCAGAACAGACACGCCAGCATGATCGGCGCCATGCTGGCGTAGCCGCTGAAGGCGTATTGAATCGCAAGTTCAAATATGTTCGCGTAATTTCGCACTCCGATGGCAATAACGTAAGCCGCCGCCGTCAAGACGACCACGAAAACCCGCGCTGACCATATCTGCGCCTTATCGCCGAGGGCTTTGCGTCCTCCGTAGAACGCGAAGACATCCTCTGCCCACATCGTGGAAAGGGCCAGAATCTGGCTGTCCGACGCCATCACGCACGCCATGATGGCGGCGCCCAGCACTCCGGCCAGCAACGCGGGCGAGAAATGGGTGAGCAGCGCCAGCATGATGCCGTCACTGTTGGCGCCCGCTAACCGTCTGAGTTCCCCTTTCAGCGGCGGCAGCGTTCCCTGGATCTGGTTCAGGCGGTCGCCCAGCACATCTTCATCCTCGATGTGTCCAGTCTGTATGTCGGCCAGAAGTGATGCAACCTGGGGATTGCGCGATGCGGCAGTGAGAATCCCGTGCAGCCGCGGAGCGGTCTGACGGCCATCCTCGTCCGGACCGCCGCGATGCTCAAACCATTTGCGCGCCTCCTCCGATTTGGCGGCCGTGTCCGCAATGATCTCCGGTCGGCTCGTGGCCAGCGTTCCCAGGAATACGGCCGGCAGCCAGATCGCCATGATGCACAAAGGGTAGAAGATCACCGTCTTGCGAAAGCTGGTCATCCGCCTGGCCGTCAGGCAGAAGATCGCGATGTGGGGAAACATGATGCTCGATAGCGGGATGAGCATATAGGACAGGTAATAGCCTTTGGAGATGCGCGTTCGGGTGAGCAGCTCTCCATCCGGTCGAACACCTGCCCGGCTCGTGGCGACGGCCGACCGCGTCGTCGGCTGGGTCGCGGACGCGGAAGTCATCACCACCGCCGCCGGCTGCGCATCCAGTGTGGCAACCAGTTCGTTGACGGTCTTGCCGAAACCGCCCATACCGCGTGCGATAATGAAGAACGTGATGGTCCCAAAGACCAGAAACATCAGGGTCTGGAGCGTGTTCACCCAAGCCGTCCCCCGCATGCCGCCGAAGAAGACGTAGCCCATGACCACCAATGCCACCACGGCCCCGCCCAGCCAGTAGGGCACCGTCTGGTTGCTTACCCCCTCCAGCGTTTCGCCGCCGCCCATCACTCCAATGATGATGTACGGCACCAGCATGACGGCCTGAAGGGCGAAGATGAGCGTGCCGATGTGGCCCATTTCCCAGCGATCGCGGAAGATCTGCACCTGGGTCATATGGCCGAACTTCTTGCCGATCGCCCAGATCCGCGTCCCAATGAGGAGGATCGACAACGGTATGACGATTCCGGAAATCGACGCCATCAAACCATACACGCCAATGCCGGCCCTGAATGCCAGACCCGACGATCCGAGGATGGCGAAGCTCGTCATGTTCGAACCGAACAGGCTCAGCAGAAACACGAACGTTCCCAGGCTGCGATTGGCCACGAAGAAGTCTTCCGCTTTGCTCGTGCCCCTGCGGAACGCGAAGATGCCGACATACAGCACCAGCGCCAGGTAGATGAAAACGACGATTGCGGCAATCACGGTAGGGTGCTCCCCTCTCTAACGGTGGATAAGATCTGAGTTGCCAGAATTGACCCCGGTTTGGCCGTTATCGCCCGAGGCTGGCATGCGGGCTGGTGTCGAACGGCAAGCCTCTTCAATGCTAACGACCTCACGCTCCAGGTGACCTGGCCAGGCGTATTGCACCATCAACCACATCATCCCCGCGGCCAGCAGCGAGACGAGGCCCTGCCACCACAGTCCAGCCGGCAGGAAGCCGAACAACAGCGGCCCGGGCACGTCCCACCACCAGAAATCATGACGCAGCGTGATCACTCCAAGCACGATCAGCGTCAGCAGTACTCTGGTCCGGGTTGATGCCGGGCCCCTGCGCCGATCCTCGCATTCAGCTACGGGCTCCTGAGTCAGCATACGGTTGCCTCCGTGGGCGATGGGATGAGGGGCCGCAACCGGATGAACCCCGATTGGGCTACCGGCTCCTCCAGCTCGGTTCCTCGGATAGCGCGCAGCAACACCGGCGTGGTCATGACCGTGGTCGCCAGCGCCATCATCACGAGCATGCAGAAAACGCTTTCTGGGATGACCTTCAGGTCGTACCCGACATTGATTACCACCAGTTCCATCAGAGCTCTTGTGTTCATCATCACACCGATGCACAGGGCATTGCGCCTGCCCAAACCGGATGCCCACGCGGCCAACGCGCAGCCCCCGAACTTGCCGATAACAGCCACGGCGAAGACCGCCCCGGCCATCAGCCACAGAGCGGGGCTGTCGAGGCTGCCGATATCCGTGCGCAGCCCGGTGTAAGTGAAGAAGATCGGCAGGAAGAAGGCGGTCACGAAGCCGCTCAGCGAGCGGGTGACCGCCTCGCGGAAATGCTGTTGGTCGGATAGCACTGCGCCCAACAAAAAGGCCCCAAAAATGGCGAAAATGCCGATCAGGTTTGTTGCGATGGCGCACAGGAAGAGCGCCACCAAAACCACCGCCATGGCGTTCGGGGCAAGCCCCTGTGCATCAGCGCGCACTGCTCGTCTTATCCACCGCAACATCAGCGGGCGAACCGCCACCACCATAAGGGCGGTGAATGCGGCCGTCATGACGAGCATCCACAGCGTCCTTCCCATTTCAAAGCGCGCGCCCACCAGAGCGCTGACTGTGGCCAGCAGAATCCACCCCAACACATCGTCTACCGCCGCTGCAGTGATCGTGATGGCACCTACTCGCGTGCGGCTGATCTTCAGCTCGATCATAATCCGCCCGAGAATCGGCAGCGCTGTGATTGACATCGCCGTCCCCATGAACAACCAGAATCCCCAACCCCCGGTGGCGTCCGGCAGATATGCCTGGATCGCGTAAGCCAGTCCCATGCCCAGCGCAAACGGCAATACAATGCCTGCAAACGAAATGCTTGCGGCCGCGCGGCCGCACCGCCTGAGATGACTGAAATCGAACTCGAGCCCCACCACGAACAGGAGCAGAATCAGCCCTAGCTGGCTGAGGACGGCGAATACGGGCGCGACGCTGGCGTCGAAGATGTGCGCAGAAACGGCAGGAAGCCATCCGGCCGCCTCCGCCTTTCCCAGAACGGATGGTCCGAGGATCAATCCTGCCGCGATTTCGCCCACCGCCGCCGGCTGCCCCAGCCTGCGGAACAGAATCCCAAATAGGCGCGCAACAGTGATGACGATCACCAGTTGCAGCAGCACCTTCAGCAGCGAGGTCTCCGTTGCCGGACCAGCCATGCCAACAACGATGCTATATGGGAGTAAAACCATCCTATATCGTCCTGCGACTCACATCCTATTGTGTTAACTGCCTGTATGACTCTGGTTTAATCACCGGGCAGAATTGCTCGGCCAACCCATCAAAGATCACGGCTTCGCGATGTTAGGCGCCTTCGCCGGCGTTGTCATTGCTGCAAATGGATGGAGGTTGATCAATATGAGGCGGCCGGCACCCGTGGCGCAGCGTTGCCGGGCCTGCCCCTGGCCGGTAGGCTTAGGGATGTCATGTCCCAGGACCGCACAGAGCAGCTTGTAGATCAAGGATTTGCCGCAATTGACAGCGGCGAGTACCCTCGCGCGGTTGATATTGGCCGACAACTCCATGCCCTTCGCGATCGCCGATGCTTCGAAATCATGGGGCGTGCATACTGGCTTATGAACCGTGTGGAGGATGCGGTCGTTGTGCTGGAAGCGGGCGTTGGCGCGGCCCCCGATTTGTACATCCTATGGGAGTATCTTGGGTGCTGCTACCTGGATTTGAATCGCTATAGCGAAGCACGCGCAGCGCTGCAACGTGGCCTGCAATGTCCGGATGCATCGACCAGTGTAGCGTTTTATAATGTGGCACTTGCCTACAAACGGGAAGGTCAACCCGAAATGGCGATGCAGACCCTTCAACAAATCATTGAGGCCGAGTGTTTTATCCCAGTGCCCGTGATGGCGCATCTGAGGGCCGGCATTCTCAATGACCTGCAGCGATTCGACGAGGCGTACGGTGTTGCTGCGGCCGCGATTGGGCGGATGGAATTCGAGCCCGATCCCGAAGCCCACGGATCGGACGATGTGGATTGGGATGATCCTGAGGAAACCTGTGCGGGGCTATACGCGGAACGAGGCCGCGCACGGTGGGGGGCCGACCAGGACCGCGAAGGCGCTTTGGAAGATGCACAAACATCCGTAGAACTGTTCGGCGCGCACGACGCCGCCCTCTGGCTCCTGCGTGAGTTGGACGTGCGCACCTCGCCCCGAGCGCAGTACTTTCGCATCCTGATCTGCGGGCGCTGGCCGGAGACGATTGACGACAAGCATTGGGGATTCTACCGGTCATATGACGTTGTTGCCGATGATCTGGGCGAGGCCATGCAGTACATCCGTCGGATCGAGCCGGATGGCGTGCGGGAAACGCTCGGCATTGAGGAACACCACGTGTGCGAACCCCGCCCCGATGGCCCGAAGGGCGTGTATCGGGTCGCCAAAACAAGGCATATGTTCCCCTTGAGCTGACTTGCCTCGGCACGCCCGACGGCAGGCCGGATGGTGTCACCAAACGACGCTGTGAAATCCAGGCGGCCCGCCGGAACTTGGTCAGCAGAACATCAGAACATAGTGCCCTTGCCTTCGTCGGCGTGAGCACTAGACTTGTAGCCATCTTCGGCGGCAGGACGCCGCCGAACGGGGCGTAGCTCAGCTTGGATTAGAGCGCCTGGTTTGGGTCCAGGAGGTCGCAGGTTCAAATCCTGTCGCCCCGATTGATGTAAATGCCGCCGAATTCGCTGGTTGCGAATACAGGGCTTTGGGGTGGAGCGGCCATGGCCTCGGGCCAGACCTGTGCAGTAAGAACTACACACGCTACGCAGGTGATCACCGCGCGAGGCCCCATGTCCAAGCAGGCCAAGCGCCTCGCCAACCGCCTGGAGATCCACTACACGCCCAAGCACGGTTCCTGGCTGAACATGACGGAGATCAAGTTCAGCGTCTTGGGCAAGCGTCTACCCGAGCGGCCGGCGGACCTTGACTACTCTGGCCCGGCACTTTGCTGGGGTCAAAGGAGAACGCAACCGCTCGCGTGCGGGCATGGATTGGCGGTTCATGACCAACAACGCCCGCATCACACTCAATCGCATCTACCCTTCACTCGAAGTGCGATGATCCACTGGCCAGGGGCTTCGCAGCCGATCGGCCGCACT
>CAZMXI010000020.1:26790-29978 GCA_964570205.1 uncultured Tepidisphaeraceae bacterium | reverse complement strand
CAATTGCTCCGATCCTGGCCACATCCGCCCGCCGGCGCCAGCAATAGCCCGACAAATCCTAATGCAGAGCATCTCGTCTTTGCCTCCTTCTACCCCTTGGGCAGCCACGGCGAAGCGAAGTTTGCGTATGATTGGATCTATGCCCAAATCGACGCGTTCCAGCCGAGCGAAGTATCGCCAGTACCGTCAACGGATCAGGAGCAGGCCGAAGGACGAGGCCACCCCATCGTTCCACGATACCCGTCCCAAATCGATCAGGCGACACCGCTCGTTCTGGGAACTGTTTCGTTGCTTTTGGGAACTGCTTCGCGGCCACAGGCGGATGCTGATCGGATTGCTGGCGGTTCTGTCCATCTCCACGGGGTTGGCCCTGGTGCCGATGTATGGCACCAAGCTGATCTTTGACAACGTTCTGGATACCAAGCCGCTGCCGTCAGAGATTCCGAGCTTTATCCATCTGCCGACAGATCCGAGGCACCTTCTGGCGACCGTCGCCATCGCCATGATCGCCATCGCGACCATCGCCATGCTTTTCAGCACCGCCGCACGCTGGCAGGCCACCCGCATCTCCAAGCGGGTGACCGTCTCAACCCGCCGTAAGGTCTTCGACCATGCTGTGCGCCTCCCGCTGCATCGGGTCTATGAGATCAAGAGTGGCGGCGTCGCCAGCATTCTCCGCGAGGATGCGGGCGGCGTGGGCGAACTGGTCTTCTCGATGGTCTACAACCCCTTCCGCGCGATCATCCAGCTCATCGGCAGCCTGTTCATCCTCGCCTTCGTCGACTGGCGCATGCTGCTGGGATCACTCCTGCTGATTCCCACAGTGTGGATCACTCACCGCACGTGGATCAGCCGGATTCGCCCTCTTTGGCGCGACATCCGCGGCACGCGCCAGGCCATCGACGGACGGGCCACCGAGTCCTTCGGCGGAATGCGCATCGTCCGCAGCTTCAACCGCGAACGAAGCGAATCATCGCAGTTCACCGTCGCCAACCACCTGATGGCCCGCCAGGAGCTCTACGCCTGGCTGTGGATGCGCGGCATCGACGCCGCCTGGGCCGTGCTGATCCCCCTGGCGTCGGCGATTCTGCTCTGGTACGGCGGCGGCCGAGTCCTAACGGACATGCAGCGCGTGCGCGAGGGAGCGATTTCGGTTCACGATGCCCTTACCGTCGGCGACCTGGTCATGTTCCTGGGCTATCTGACTGCCTTGCTTGGCCCGATTGCCACCCTCGCCAGCAGCGCGGCGGGCTTTCAGAACAACCTCGCCGGACTTGACCGCACGCTCGACCTGCTTTCCGAGCCGACGGAAATGCCCAGGCCCAATAATGCAATTTCGGTCGAGAAGACCTCCGTACGCGGCCAGATTGCCTTCAATGCCGTGTCGTTCATCTATCCCGGAAGCGAAAAGCTCGTCCTGGGCGACATCAATCTGGATGTGGCGGCCGGGCAGACAATCGCCCTGGTTGGCCCCAGCGGCGCAGGCAAGACGACGCTCTGCAACCTCGTCGCCCGCTTCTACGACCCGACGGCCGGCTCAATTCTCCTCGATGGCATCGACCTTCGGCGGCTCGAGGTGGACAGCTATCGAGGGCTGCTCGGTATTGTCGAGCAGGACACGTTCCTGTTTGACGGCACGGTGGCGGAAAACATCGCCTATGGCCGCCGCGGCGCCACCATGGCCGAGATCGTCAGCGCCGCCCGTCAAGCCAACGCCCATGAGTTCATTGCCGCGATGGGAAACGGCTACGACACGCTCATCGGCGAGCGCGGCGTCAAGCTCAGCGGCGGCCAGCGCCAGCGCCTTACCATCGCCCGCGCGATCCTCGCCGACCCGAAGATACTCATCCTCGACGAGGCCACGAGCAACCTCGACACCGAGAGCGAGCGGCTGATCCAGCAAAGCCTGCGCAGCTTGATGCTCGGCCGGACGAGCATCGTCATTGCTCATCGGCTAAGCACCGTGGCTGGCGCCAACCGAATCATCGTCCTGGAGGATGGCAAGATCGTCGAGCAAGGCACGCACGACCAACTCATGTCCCGCAGCGGGCGCTACCGACATATGGTCGAGCTGCAAACCCAGCCCATCGCCGCCGAGACCAAGCCGGAGGATGAATCGGTCGCCGAGAATGCGGCATAGGCGGAAAGCCGCCCGCAAATCACAGCTTTGAAAGGGCTTGCCTTTTGCCCACGAAGCGATAGTATCTCGCACGAAGAGAATCTGGGCGATTAGTTCAGTTGGCTAGAACGCACGGATCACACCCGTGAGGTCACAGGTTCGAGTCCTGTATCGCCCACTTGATGCAAGTAGTTGGAATAAAATGGATTAGGGAAGTAATGCGGACGACAAAGGGCGGAAATTCTGCCAAAATACAGTCCCCTTAATGCCGAAACTGCTCGTGCATAGCGTCGGGGCGCTCGCCCTCCATCGCAATATCGTGACCAGACGACGTTCCCCTCGCGTGCTGCGTGCCGAGCTTAGGCGCGGTCGGAACTTTGACGATGTACGCTGGATGCGGTCTGCCAGAACAAGGCCTTGGCCGACTCGGACGCGATGAGTCGCCTGGCTCGAAGCTGCTCTTCCTTCAGTGGTTGCATGGCAGGCTAGGGCACCCGACGATTCTGTAGTGCCATCGTCCATCCGCCTGACAATGGGCGGCCTCACGCTAAAGCCCGGTGCCGACGATGCGTCTTAGGCCGAGTCCACTGACACCTCAGCAGGCATCCACTCGCCACGCGAGAACTGCCAAAACTCGATGTCCTGTGCTCCGTCGTTCCCTTGCTGTGGATGGGGAACAAGGGCCGCGAAGACCCTGTTGGAACAGGCCGCGGCGGCAGGCTTGAGGACGGCCAGAAACGCTTTTACGTCATGAACGACTGGTCCCACGAACAGCTTGCTGTGGGCGCTGCCGAGGACGAGTGTGTTGAAGTCGATAAGAGCTTGGCCGCTGTCCCTGGCGAACTCCGATTTGACCTGCCACAGCACCTCGCGGACGTAATGCAACTTCTTCTTCTGCACCGCTGACTCAACGGTGCCGATACGACAGACCAGCAGGTCGTACAGGAATTCGTTCATGCCGGAGTCCTGGCGGTTGGCCTGGTGATGCTTGGAGAAGACGCGGACGGACGGGTCGCCGCCGAGTGCCGCTCTGAATTGGCCACCGAGAAATTCCACCCAGGTCCGGGAC
>CAZMXI010000020.1:20446-26761 GCA_964570205.1 uncultured Tepidisphaeraceae bacterium | reverse complement strand
AGAGTCGGCGGTAATGTCGCCAATCCCCGCGAGGGATGCCCGCAACCTCATGCTCCGCAACGAAACCACGATGCCCGTGGCCATTGGGGCCAACGCATGGGAATGCCAGATATTGGCTCGGGGGCCGGTGCAGGAGAACGCGGGCAAGAACATCGCCATTCAACGGGAATGATCGCCGGCGATTCCAGCAAGCACAGGTCCGGGACAAGCCGCAGGGGGCACTGAGGGACGCGGCGGTGGAGTTAAGCCCGGCGGAGTGCCCCTTGAGCAGACCTTGGATTGCATTGACGCCAACGGGCGATGCCGATAGCGTCTTTCTGCTTCGGAACCTGCTGTGCGGAGCATGAGGCCATGGCCAGACCTAACCGATACGACCGAAAACCAAAGCAGCATCGGCGATCCGGCCCTTCCGCCAAGGGACCTCGTTTGCATCCTCCCATTGCCGTTCCGATGGGCCGGTGCGATGCGCCCGGCGATGCGCCCCTGACGATCGCAACACGCCTTACACTTCAAGAGCCCTTCCGAATCGACCGCTCACTGGTCAAACGCCTGCAACGTCGAGAGGTCAACCCGAAGGAAGCATTCACCATCCGTGATGGATCGGCCGCCTGGTTCAGAGCCAGCTTCAAGGAATGCGACGCCGCCAGCGGTTTAGCCGTGCCTTACGAACACATGTCGCGTTCACCCGAGCCCATCATCGACGTTACGCTCGCCTGCGCAGTGCTCGCGCGACAGCGCATGAACTTTGTCATGCAGAAGGCGACTGAACTGGGCGCGATGCGCATCGTGCCCCTGCTCACAGATTACTCCGTGCGTCAAGAGGGCCTGGAACAGGAGCAGGCGCATGCCTGGCCGGGCCAGGTCACGCGGGCCGCTAAGCAGTGTCGGCGCGGTTCGCTTCCACAGGTACTCCCACCAACGCCGTTGGGGTCTTTCCTGGCCTCAACGCTCTTCGTGGCCGCTGATCTTCGTTTATTTCTTGATGACCGCAGCGAGTCGGCGCCGCATTCCACATCGCCTCCTCGACACATCGTCCTGCTGGTTGGGCCGGAAGGCGGCTTCTCGGACGCCGAACGCGGCATGCTGGCCGGCAGGGCCTGTCCCTGGGTACTGGGCGGCCGAGTCCTCCGCGCCGAAACGGCCGTGATCGTTGGACTGACTGCGGTGCATATGACTTGGGGGGATTTCACGAAGGCCTGACGGCGGGCAGCGGAGGAACGCAGGAATTGCCAGGCGCCGGCGTATGCCTGTGCCGGCGACGAAGAAAGTTGAACGATCAGCGATGACTGTCATCGAACGCCCAAATCGGTTCTTCCTGTTACCACGACAATGGCATAAGCCTTTTCAAGACGATATCGTGCAGAGGTTCTCTTCAATCAGAAACACGAATCCTGGCCCGTGAGGTGAGAGATAAGTATGGGCCCGTACCTGAGGTCAACGGGAATCGTCGATTGGAAGTCGGTGCAAGTATTGGAGTGCGCCCGCGAGATTGCGCGGGGGTGTGCCAGTCCTCGCGAGCAAGCGAGGCATTGCTTCGAATGGGTCCGGGACTGGATTCAGCACAGCGGAGACCAGGCATCCACAGTAACCACATGTCGTGCCTCCGATGTCTTAGCGATGAGAACCGGTTGGTGCTTCGCGAAGAGCCACCTGCTTGCAGCCCTGCTCCGCGCTAATGGAATTCCGGCGGGGTTCTGTTATCAGAGGCTCCGATCCGATGATGGCAACAGATTCGTATTGCACGGACTGAATGCTGTACTCCTGCCGGAGTTCGGCTGGTACAGAATCGACCCGCGGGGTAATAAGCCCGGTGTGGATGCCCAGTTCTGTCCTCCTTGGGAGAAGCTTCCGTGGCGTCCACAGGAACCGGGAGAGATTGACCTGCCGGGAATCTGGCCAGATCCCGCGCCGATTGTTGTGGAGTGCCTCGAACGCCATGTCGGCTGGAAAGAGGTGAAGGCCAACCTGCCGGACATTGCCGTGATCGAAAAGCCACAGGGCCTATAGCGCACGATCTTGCCCCCGGCAACGGCCGCCTCAGGAGGGGCCCTTCATGGGTGGTCCACATCTGCGATTCGAGCCTTGCAGATGCCAGCAACACGGCAGGCATGACCGGAGTCGCGGTGTCCGGAATTGATGCCGCCGGGAACCTCGGTGGCAGCGAACCGTCATGTCGTCGCTGTAACGCCCTTGTAACAAGAAGCAACCGCAACGCTTATTGAGCGTCCAAGAGGGCATTGGCGGGCGGCGCAACAGGTGCGCCTGTCCAGCGAGGTTCATCGAGTTGTCAGGGAGATCAACATGAATCGATATGTGCCGATGTTATGCGGAGTGTTGGGCTGCTGTTTATTGAATGCCGGGCGGAGCTTTGCGGCGGACACCGCACCCGTGGTGGGCAACAGCCGGATCAGCGCTGTGACGGTGTATCAGACCAGCGCGCTGGTGACGCGCGAGGTGGATGTGCCGGCGGGAGCCGGCGTTGCGGAACTGATCGTGGGCCCGCTGCCGGCGTCAACCATCAACAGTTCACTATTTTCCGAGGGCGAGGACGGCGTGCGGGTGATGACAACCCGGTTCCGCACACGCATCCTGCAGGAAAACACGCAGGAGGAAGTGCGCAAGCTGGAGAATCAGATCAAGGAGCTGAGGGCGACCGAGCAGGAGCTCCAGAAGCAGGCGCAGGTTATCGAGCAGAACCAGGCGCTGCTGACGAAGCTGGAGGAATTCACCTCGGGCGCGCTGAAGCAGATCACGGAGAAGGGGATGCTCAATGCCGAGGCGGTGACAGCTCTGGCGAAGTTCATCATGGAAACCCGCTCGGCCAAGTCGCTGGATGCGGTGGCGATCCAGCAGAATATCCAGGCCAACCAGGAGCAAATGCAGTACCTTCAGCGCGAAATGAGCAAGGTGGCGTCCACCGGCGATCGGATGGTGCGCGAGGCCATTGTCGTGGTGGACAGGGAACAAGGCGTTGCCGCAAAGGTGAAGCTTCATTACCTGGTGTCGGCGGCCTCATGGCGGCCGCAATACAAGCTGCGTGCGGGCAAGCCGGCCGACAACGTTCAGCTTGAATACCTGGCGGCCATCGCGCAGCAGACGGGCGAAGACTGGAAGGGCGTGGATGTCGTGCTGTCGACAGCGCAACCGCTGCTGAACGCAGCGCCACCGGAACTGGCGATGCTGGAGGTGAGCACGGCGGTGGTTCGAGCGGGCGGCGGAGGCGGAATGGGTGGGATCGCGGTGAATGGCGGACAATTGAAGCTCCGATCCGACGATAACCGCAGGCAGGCCGAGCAGTTGCGCCAGGAGGCGCAAGTCCTGGCGAACTCGATGAACAAGGTGGATGCTCAGCAGCGGTTCAATGATGCGGCGGCGTGGGAGCAGTCGGATGAGATCATGAACCCGGATGCCGTGGCGATTGCCCAGGGAGGCAGGGCCGTGCCGGCGTTTCGCGAAGGCCAGAGCGTTACCTTCCACCTGGAACGAAAGATGACGATCCCCTGGCGGGACGATGAGCAGCTTCTGGAGGTCACGCGGATATCGATGAAGCCGGACTACTTCTACAAGGCGATTCCGGTGCTGACGACGCACGTGTATCGCCTGGCGAACCTGCTGAACGACAGCAAGTACGTCATTCTGCCGGGTGAGGCGACGGTGTACATGGGGACGGATTTCGTCGGGCGGGCAGCGCTGCCGCTGGTGGCGATCGGCGAGCAGTTCACGGCGGGGTTCGGGGTTGATCCGCAGTTGCAGGTCGTGCGCCAACTCGCGGACAAGAACAAGGCGGTGCAGGGCGGAAACCAGGTGCACAGTTTCAACTACCGCATCGTGGTCAGCAGCTACAAGGCAGAGGCGGTGAAGCTTCAGGTGTGGGATCGGCTGCCGCACTCGGAGACGGAGGCGGTAAACGTGACGCTGGTGAGCACGAGCAAAGAGCTCAGCAGCGATGCAGGCTATGTGCGGGATGAGCGGCCGAAGAACCTGCTGCGGTGGGATCTGACGGTTGAGCCAGGGACCAAGGGGGAGAACGCGACGATGATCACGTACCAGTACAAGCTGGAATTCGCGCGTGAGGCATCCATTGAGAAGTTCATGTCGAAGTGACGAGCCGGCGGGCACAGATGGTGCCAAGCCGTGCCGTCAGTCCCGGGGATGGGCTTCGGGATCGTCATGACGCTGCTGGATGTGCACGCGCAGGTTCGTCACGACGGCGCCGCACATGGGGCAGGTAATCGGCCCGTGCTGCGCTGGCCGGGCACCACCCTTGCGTGGCCCATGCCTCGCAGGAACAGGACCGGCTCGATGCGCGGGGCTGCGTTTGCGCTGGTTCTGCTGTCGACGAGAATGCGAGCCCGGCTTTCTGTTCATGCCGGGATTCTACACGACGAGCCGCGAGCCGTCCCGTATCGAATGCAGGAAGTGACAGGCGACGGGCGGGTTCACCGATGGGCGGGGGTTACCTATGATGTCGATGGCTCAGGTGACAAAAGGGAACAGGAGCAAGGCATGATACATGCGCTGGTTCAGGTGCAGGTTGAGGATTTCGAGCACTTCTGGTCGGGGTTCCAGACGCGGGGCTTTCCGCTGCGCCAGGGGCACGGGTCGAAAGGCGCCCAGGTGTTTCGACATGAGGATGCTCCCAGTCAGGTGACGATTCTGTTTCAGTGGCAGAGTCGCCGGCAACTGGAAGCGTTCATGGCAGACCCAAGGGTGAAGGAATCGCAGAAGAAGGGGACGATGGTCGGGACGCCGGTGATCACGTTTCTAAGCAAGCAGGGCGAGCTGGATGCGTGATTCTCCGGATTCGGCGCTGGACGGCGAGGCTCTGGCCAACTATAATCGCGCAAGCAAATATGAAGGCATGTGTGGTGACGAGTTCGGTGGATGGGAAGTTCCGGGCGTTTTCGGACCGGACACGGCTGCGGATTCTCAACCTGCTTCGGCAAGGTGAGTTCTGCGTGGGGGACTTGGTGCAGATCATCGGCGTGCCGCAACCCAAGACGTCTCGGCACCTTGCATATCTGCGGCGGGCGGGGCTGGTGGTGGCCCGCAAGGAGGGGCTGTGGATTCACTATTCCTTGGCCCCAGCTAAGGATGCGTTTCATCAGAAGCTGCTGGAATGTCTGGAGTGCTGTTTTGGAAATGTTCCGGAGCTGACGCAGGACAGCGAACGCGCACGGTGCGCCAAAGCCAGCGGCGGGTGCTGTCCGCGGTAAGCCCGTTTTTTTTGTTTCGATATATGCGGGCTTACGAATATGGATGGAGATTGAGATGGCTGACGCAAAAATGAGAGTCCTTTTCCTGTGCACGGGCAATTCCTGCCGCAGCCAGATGGCCGAGGGTTGGGCCAGGCATCTGAAAGGGGACCAGATCGAGGCGTTTTCGGCGGGGATCGAGACGCATGGCTTGAACGCAAATGCGGTGAGGGTGATGGCCGAGGCAGGTGTGGACATTTCGTCGCACCGTTCGAAGAACGTGGCGGAACTGAAAGATGTGCCGCTGGACTACGTGGTGACGGTATGCGGACATGCGAACGAGACGTGCCCGATGTTCCCTGGCCGGACGAAGGTGGTGCACGTGGGGTTTGATGATCCGCCGAAGCTGGCCAAGGGAGCGAAGAGTGAAGAGGAAGCACTGGGGCATTACCGTCGGGTGCGGGATGAGATCAGGGCGTTCGTGCAGAAGCTGCCTGGGGCGCTGAAGGAGAAATGATCCATGGCGAATTCAGAAACAGTCCTGTTCCTGTGCACGGGTAATTCCGCCCGCAGCCAGATGGCCGAGGCGCTGCTTCGGCGGCATGCGGGGAATCGCTTCGAGGCGTTCAGCGCGGGGCTTGAGCCCAGAAAGGTGCATCGCCTGACGCATCAGGTCCTGTCAGAGATCGGCATTGACACGGGCACGCTGCGGTCGAAGGGAGTCGAGGAGTTCCTGGGCAAGATGCAGATCCATCATGCCATCGTGGTCTGCGAGAATGCCCAGCGGAGCTGTCCGCGTTTCTACCCATTCGCACTGGAATTCCTGTACTGGCCGTTCGACGACCCGGCGGCCTTTGAGGGGCCGGAAGAGAAGAAGGTGGAGAAGTTCCGCGAGGTTCGTGACCAGATTGAGTTGCGGATTCTCGCATGGCTGGAAGAGCACCCCGCGTAAGAGGATAAGGAGCATCGTGAGCAACAGCATTGCCAAGAGTCTTTCGTTTCTGGATCGGTACCTTACGCTGTGGATCTTCCTGGCGATGGCAGCGGGGGTGCTGCTGGGGCGGTATGTGACCGCGGTGCCGGAGGCGGTCAACGCCTTCTCGGTGGGCACGACGAGCAT
>CAZMXI010000020.1:0-20436 GCA_964570205.1 uncultured Tepidisphaeraceae bacterium | reverse complement strand
GTGCGGTATGAGGAATTGGGCGATGTATTCCGGAACGTGAAAGTGCTGGGGCTGTCGCTGGTGCAGAACTGGGTCATCGGGCCACTGCTGATGTTTGGCCTGGCGGTGCTGTTTCTGCACAATCATCCCGAGTACATGATCGGCCTGATCATGATCGGCCTGGCGCGGTGCATCGCCATGGTGATCGTCTGGAACGAACTGGCCAAGGGAGACAGCGAGTACGCGGCGGGTCTCGTTGCGTTCAACTCGATCTTCCAGGTGCTGTTCTTCAGCGTATACGCGTGGGTGTTCATCAAGGTGCTGCCACCGCTGCTGAATCTGAATCTCGGGGCGGTGGATTTGTCGAAGATCACGATGGGCAGCATCGCCGAGAGCGTGTTCATCTACCTGGGAATTCCGTTCATCGCGGGCATGCTGACGCGATTCGCGCTGGTGAAGGCGAAGGGGCGCGAGTGGTACGAGAAGCGGTTTATCCCCAAGATCAGCCCCATCACCCTGATTGCGCTGCTGTTCACCATCGTGGTGATGTTCAGCATCCAGGGTAAGCAGATCATCGCCCAGCCCTGGAACGTGCTGCTGATCGCGGTGCCGCTGCTGATCTATTTCGTGGTGATGTTCCTGGTCAGCTTCTGGATGGGCAAAGAGGCAGGGGCGGACTACTCGAAGACCGCGACCATTTCGTTCACCGCTGCTAGCAACAATTTCGAACTGGCGATCGCGGTGGCGGTGGCGGTGTTCGGGATTCATCACGGCGCGGCGTTCGCGGCCGTGATCGGGCCGCTGGTGGAGGTGCCAGTGCTGATCGGGCTGGTGAGCGTGGCGCTGTATTTCCAGCGGCGGTTCTTTGGCGGGCAGGTTGGCAGCGGCGATGAGATTCGCGCGGCAGCGCCGGGGACGTGCCCGACGGCGATCACCAGGAATCAGGCTCGTTCGACGTAAGGAGTGTTACATGTCCAAGGCTATCCCGAATGAAGTTCGATCCCAGTATGGAGCCGTTGCGGAGAGCGATTTATCCAGCAGCAAGGTGGGCGTGCGCGCCGTCGCCCAGGCATTCGGGTATTCGGCTGAGGAATTGGCGTCGATTCCCGCGGAGGCGAACATGGGGCTGTCGTGCGGGAATCCGACGGCGTTCGCCAGCCTCAAGCGCGGCGAAGTGGTCCTGGACCTGGGTTGCGGCGGGGGGCTGGACGTGTTCCTGGCCGCCCAGAAGGTCGGCCCGGCGGGCAGGGCGATCGGCATCGACATGACGCCGCAGATGATCGAGCGCGCCAGGGCGGCAGCACAGAAGGCAGGGACGCAGAATGTGGAATTCCACCTGGCGGAGATTGACCGGCTTCCGCTGGCGGATGGCTCGGTGGACTGCATCATCAGCAATTGCGTGATCAACCTTGCAGCCGACAAGTTGGCCGTGTTTCGCGAGGTGGCGCGCGTCCTCAAGCCTGGCGGCCGAGTGGCGATCAGTGACATCGCCTTGAAAAGGCCGCTGCCGCCGGACGTTGTCGGCGACCTGATGGCCTATGTCGGGTGCATCGCGGGAGCCATCCCAGCCGAGGCGTATCGCGATGGGCTCGCTCAGGCGGGTTTGGCTGATGTGCAGGTGGTGGATACGGGCGCGAATCTGAACGCCTACGGGCAGGTTGAGGGCCAGTCGGGGTGTTGTTCGCCGGCAATGTCAAGCGAAGATGCGGCTGGGTCGGGATGCTGCGGCTCAAAGCCCAAGGCATCGGTGCACGGCGGGCTGGCCCAACTTCTGCGGCGTCACAATATCAACGATTACGCGGCCAGCGTGCGGGTCTATGCAGTGAAACCCATCAGATTGAATGTCAAGAGTTGAACAAAGGCGAGGGTGACGGGGATACAGGTGATCGCGACAGAGATCCACGCGAAGCGCCGGCCCTTGGCGAAATTCCGGCGCCCGACGTATTCCGCGATGAAGACGAGCAGAGTCACCAGAATGAACTTGAACGCCACGATGCCGACAAGGCCCGTCTTACGCAGAATGGCGTTGGCAAGGGGATTGGCCTCGTTGCCGCCAAAGTAGAGCACGATCCAGGTCATCATGATGTCCATCGCGGACATGAAGACCAGCCACGTGTACGTTGTGGGGTACAGAGCCGGTTTCATCACCATAGAGGTTGCTCCATTGGTCTTATCGGATGTGCCCGTGGGGACACATGAGCGGGCTGCGTTCACTGCGTGCGCGTCCGATACTATGTGGCGGACCGGCGAGTATCCACCGTCGCCCACGCAGGTCGCTCCAGGCCGGACAGCGCGGTATAAGATAGCGCAACCTGTCGGAGGAAGTTATGGGCACCTGTTGCGGCAACACTTCGGACAAGGGCATAAGCCCCCGCTTTGCCAATATGATCCCGAATTGTCTGGCCTTCGCGGAGCAGGCCAAGGCGGACGGCCGCCACATCGTTGGGATTATGTGCGAATTCACGCCCCGCGAGCTGATCATGGCGGCGGGGGCTGTGCCGGTATGCCTGTGCGGTGGATCACAAAAGATGATCGCGCCGGCCGAGCAGCATCTGCCAGCCAACCTCTGCCCGCTGATCAAGAGCACCTACGGCTACCACCTCACCGGGACCAATCCGTTCATTGAGATGGCGGACTTGATCGTCTCGGAAACCACCTGCGACGGTAAGAAGAAGATGTACGAATTGATGGGCGAGAGACGGCCGATGGTCGTGCTGGAACTGCCTCAGAAGAGTGACGATGCCGACGGGATGGAACGGTGGCACCATGAGGTGCTGAAACTCAAAACGGCATTGGAGGACCGTTTTGGCACGCGAATCGCCGACGACCAGCTCCGGCAGGCTATTCGTGAGATGAACCGCGAGCGGCGGCTCCGCAGGCGACTGGCGGAGTGCATGAAGGCGGATGACCCGCCGCTGACCGGGCGGCAACTGCTGGATCTCAAGAGCAGCATCTCGTGCATCCCGTGCGACCTGGCCGAATACGAGCGACTGATCCCACTGCTGGCATCGCAGGCAGGCTGCGGCCGCGCCCGCAGCTCCCGCGTGCGCATATTGATGACCGGAGTTCCCATGGCTCATGGCGCTGAGAAGGCGATCGATATCATCGAGAGCAGCGGGGGGCTGGTTGTGGCCCAGGAGAACTGCACCGGCCTGAAGCCGATTCTCGACGATGTGGATGAAGCCGCGGCCGATCCCCTTCGGGCGATTTCGGAGAAGTACTATCACCTGCCGTGCTCGGTCATGATGCGCAACGCGGCGCGATTTGACGTCCTTCGCAAACTCGCGGCCGAATACCGCGCCCAGTGCGTCATAGAGCTGATCTGGCAGGCCTGTCTGACCTACGACGTTGAGTCGTACCATGTGCGCAAGCTTGCCGAGCGAGAGCTGGGATTGCCCTATCTGCGCATCGAGACCGACTATTCGCCCAGCGATTCGGCGAGGATCATGACGCGCGTGCAGGCGCTGTTCGAGACGATTCGTGCAAGATGCGGAGTCTGACTGACGCGGCGCGGGGCTGTGGGGCCTGGCGGAAGGATCGCCGCCTCTCAGCGATTCCGATGGCGGGCACGACGAGGCAGGCTGGTTCCACCGGGGCTTTCAGCGGAGACACCGATGATCTGTGCCGGCATAGACGGGGGGTCGCGAGCGATCAAGATTGTCCTGATGGACGCCGAGAGTCAGGAGGTACTGGCCCGTGGCGTCCGCGACCAGGGCGTCGATCACGATGCGCTGGCAACCGAGTTGTTCAATGGGCTTCTGCGGAATTGCGGGCTGCGACCGGGCGAAGTCCGGCGGGTCATCGCCACGGGCTACGCGCGCCACCTCATCAGGCTGGCCGATACCACGATCACCGAGATCACCTGCCATGCCGCAGGCGTCCGAAGGCAGGTAGCCGGGGCGATGTCGGTGATTGAGATTGGCGGGCAGGACAGCAAAGTGCTTCGCCTGGACGAGGATGGCATGGTCCGGGATTTCAGCATGAATGACCGGTGCGCTGCGGGCACCGGGCGCTTTCTGGAGGTGGTAGCGGATCGACTTGGCGCTCGCCTGGATGGACTGGGCGATTTGGCGGGGCGGAGCGCACAGCCGGCGCCCATATCCAGCACGTGCGTGGTATTCGCCGAGACCGAGATCATCGGGCTGCTGGCGTCGGGCGTCAGCCGTGAGAACATCGCGGCGGGGGTGCAAGCGGCCATGTGCCAACGTTTGGTGGCGATGGCCGGCCGGAACTTGGCCGAGCCCATCGTCTTCACGGGCGGCGTCGCACTCGTGAGCGGCATGCGAGAGGCGTTGCAGACAGCGCTGGGCCGCCCCGTGATGATCGCGCCGGAACCGCAGCTCACCGGCGCGCTTGGCGCAGCCATTCTGGCGTCGCGGCACGCCGCCTCATGAGAAGCTGATCCCACGAAAAGAGGCATCGGCGGAACGAATCCCGCCGATGCCTGGGCCAGTGTACGCCGCGATAGCAACCCGACTTGCGGGGCTATTCATAGAAGCGGGTCGATTCCGTCTCTTCGACCGGGCGTTCCGTCTGACCGGTCTTCATGCTGACCTTGAAGCGGGTGTCGCCGGCCTTGGTGCCCTTGACAACGACTTTCCAGGTGGCTTTGGCCTTCGGGGCGAGGCTTCTCAATGGAGCGAAGGTAATGACCTGGGCCTGGGCATTGGTCGCGCCGGAACCGGAGACGTAATTCACCGAATCCTCCAGCGTGCAGACGATGGAGATGTCGGTATCCATGGCCGAGCCCTGGTTGGTCACGACGATCTCATAGGTTTCCTCCTGGCCGATCTCAATGGGGTCGGAGATGTCAACCACCTCGAGCAGGACGGCCGGAATGCCTTTGAACTGAGTTTCAACGGCCGCGTTGACCGGATCGGCGCAATAGGCGGACGCCGTGGCGGTGTTGCGGACGGTGCCGACGGCGGCGCTGGTGAGCGTCAGAGTGACCTTCTTGCTGGCTTTGGGAGCCAAGTCGCCCAGGGCCCACTGGACCCTGTTGCCGACGGCTCGGCCACCGGCGCTGGCCTCGACGAACTTGGCGTTGGCCGGAATGGTGTCAACGAGGATGGTGTCCTTGGCCGTCCAGTCGCCGTTATTGGTGACGGTCATCTCGTAGACAACCGAGCGCCCGACGTACTGCTCGGGCCGGCCGGTCTTGGTGATGGCAAGGATCGGCTGTCGCACAACGGTCTTCGTTGCAGACTCAGCGCTGAGTCCGCCGTCGGCGGATGCGACGGCCTTATTCTCAAACGTTCCGGTCTTGCTGGCTTTGAGATTGACCGTGAACTCGCGCGACTGCCCGGCCGCAAGGGTGCCCGCATCGAGGTCGATGGAAGTGGCGCCCTTGTCCGTGACGACGCCCGCCGGCAGGGCATCGCGAATCCTGGCGTTGCGGACGGTGCCGCTGCCTGAGTTGGTGATGATGAACTTGACCGGGATCGCATCGCAAACCAAGGCCTCCTGGGGCGCGGTCTTGACCAGCCTCAGGGCCGGGGCCACCGCGACGATCTCAGTGCACGCCTGCGGGATACAGGAAAGAGAGGCGCACTGAACCAGCGTTCCGGCCTGCGACGCCGAGCCCTTCACGACGATCGTCTTGGACTGCTTCGGTCCGATTCGGCCAAGGTTCCACTTCGCGGTGTTGCCTTCCGTCGAGGCCGGCGAAGGATCGGCGGAGGCCATCTTGTAGCCGTCGGGAAGCGGATCGGTCACGACCACGTCGGTCAGATACATGGAACTACTTAGATTAGACACCACGATGGTCATGTCGAAGGGTTGGCCCACGCGGACTTCGACGGGAACCTTGGTTTCGATCAGGGCGTAGCTGGTCGCCCGGTCAAGGGTGGGATAGGCGATGGCCGTGGTGCCGGCCTCAGGCTTGGGGGCGACGACGGGCGCAGGAGTAACCACGGGAGCGGGCTTGGGTTGCGGCGGGGGTGCCGTCACCTGCGGCCTGGGCGTGGGTTCGGGTTCGTGCGAACAACCGATGCCGCCCAGCGCGAGGACAAGCATCAAAACAGAGAAGAAGCAGGCAGTCAGCCCGCCGATGTGAGTGCGCGCCATAACACGACCTCCAAGAATAAAAAACAATCTTTAAGTGGCTCGGTCATTCACGTTGTGCGGCCACACATCCAGATGTGATGCCGTAGTTCTTCCCGGGCCTTTTTCTACGGTAACTGTTGAGTACGATACAGTCAACGGGAATATTCAAGGGTTGCAGGCAACTACACCAATTGCATAGGATCGCTGGATATGGTGTTTCCCGGCGACATCCGCATCGTTACCATGAGCACGATAAGTCCTGGAGTTTTCATGCGAATTCTCGTGTTTCTGGCCGTTCTGGCCTGGATGTTTTCTCGCGCGGCTGCAGATGTCGAGTGGGAGAAACAGGAGGTTGTCGTCCAGGCGGATGTGGGCGCAAAATCCGTTACCGGCGAGTTTGTTTTCCGAAACACCGGCAACGCCCCCATCACCATCAAGCAGGCTGACGTGGCTTGCGCGTGTTCGATCGCCGAGATGAACAAGACGAAGTACGCCCCCGGCGAAACGGGCAAGCTGGCGATCACGTTCGAGATCGGCGATCGCACCGGAACGCATATCAAGACGATCACGGTCCGCACGGACGATCCCGGCGGATGGGTCCATCGACTGTTTCTCAAAGTCCGGCTTGTCGAACCACCGGCGATCGCCCCGCGGATGGTCTACTGGCATCATGGCGAGGCGCCGAAGGGCAAGGCTCTTGCGGTGACTGCGGCCAAGGACGAAACGGTGCGTGTCACCGGCGTTCAAGTGAACCGCAAGCTGTTCGATGCCTCGGTGGAGACGGTCGAAAAGGGCAAGCGTTACGTCGTGACGATCACGCCGAAGGACACGCGCAAGGAAGCCATCTCGCCGGTGGAAATCCAGACGGATTGGCCGGCCTCGGCGCCCCGCACCTTTAAGGCCCTGGCGCGGGTCATGCCCGATAGCCGGAAGCGATAGGGCGTCGCCACTGCTTGTATAGCCATGCGTCGAACTGTTCTTCAGATGGTCAGCCTGATGTTGATCGCGCTGGTGCCGGCCGCGTTGGCGGCGTGGCTGCATCCGCGCCGGCCGGATTTCCGCCCTCGGCCGGTTGCCGACGGTGAGATGAAGATCGCCTCGTTGCGTGCGCAGGGTCGACCCATCCTTTGGATCGACGCCCGTTCCCGAGGGGCATTTGACGCTGGCCACATCCAGGGCGCGATCTGGCTGGGGGATGAGCAGTGGGAAGACCGCCTTCTGGCTGTTCTGGAGGCGTGGCAGCCCGGTTCGATGATCGTTGTATATTGTGATGCATCGGACAGCGCAGATCGTCGGCACGTGGCCAGGCGTCTCAAACGCGAAACCGGGCTGGACGGAGTCTACACCCTCAGAGGATCGTGGCGCGAATGGGGAGTGGCAGAGGCAACCCCATGAGCAAGTTCATTGCGTTCATCCTCCGGGTGGCGGTTGCCGCAGTGTTCATCCAGGCCGGGGCCACCAAGGCTTGGAACCCCAGCGGCTTCTCAGCGGATATTCGCGAATACCAACTGGTTGGCCAGGCGACGTCCGCAGCGCTCTCGCTGTATGTGCCCTGGCTGGAGTTGATCGCCGGCGCGGCGTTGTTGTTGCGCCGACTGTGTCTCGCGGGCACATGGACGCTTCTGGTGCTGGTGCTGACGTTCAGCGCTGTGGTGATCTCGGCCCTGTGGCGCGGCCTGGAGATGAACTGTGGCTGCTTTGGCGGCGACGACGGTGGCATCAGCCTGACCGGCGCTCTGATTCGGAACGGGGCGATTTTCGCAGGGCTGGTGGGCATCCTCGTTCTGGACCGCGGCGTCGCGAGACCCTCTTCCTCTGCCACAAGCAGCAATGCCGCGCGGCCAGCTTAAACGCCGATCACCCGCTTGATGCCGCCCTTAGGACACACCTTGGCGCAGTCGCCGCAGGCAATGCACTCGCGGCCGCCCACTTCCTGGGCGACGTCCAACTCCACCGGACAAACCGTATTGCACGCGCCGCACTGCACACAGGCATTCGGATCAAGCGTCATCCGCACGAGCGCGAGGCGGTTGGTCAGTCCATAGATCGCCCCCAGAGGGCAGAATCCCCGGCAGAAGGGCCGCGAGGTGATGACCATCAACACCAGGAAGCCGAGCAGCACTCCCAGTCGCAGCGCGTTCTCGCGCAGCTTCTGGCTCGTCGGGCGGTTCATGCCTGGCCTGAACATTGCCGGGAGCGTTGCCGTCAGCGTGCCGTTGGGGCACAACGCGCAAAAATAGGCGTAGTATCGCGGCGCCTGACGAATTTCACTCTGGGGCGAGGTAATCTGCAGATCGGCGATCGCGAGCTGGTTCTCGATATCGAACCTGGGCAGTTCGATTGTCTCCCCCGGTGCGACAGTGACTTCGGCAAACGTCTTGCGCTCTCGCCACAACTCCTCATCACCTTCGATTGCCCTGTAGACCACGTCCAACTGCGGAGCCGAAACCGGCTCGGTGCTCGGGTTCGATACCGTGACCGCTACGTTGATCATGCCGCCTTCGGCCTTGTTGGGCACCGGCTTCTGAACAATCAGGTATCCGCTCAGAAGCTGGAACCCCATCGCGTAAGGAAGACCGAACACCAGCAGGGCCAGCATGGCATATTTGCCGTGCCGCCACCATCGCGGCAGTCGGATCTTGGGTGAGGGTATCCTGTACAAAAGGTCTTGAAACAGCCCAAAGGGGCAGAGAAACGAGCAGACGAGGCGGCCGATCACCGCCCCGACCGCCAGGATGGAGGCGATTGCCATGACCGGAATCGCACGCACCGCCGAGCCGAATGCCATGACGCCGATCGGGCACGCGCCGCTCGCCCAGACGCACCCGTGACAGTTGAATCCCGGGGCGCAGACTTTCCGCGAAAACAGCCCGAACATGCCTAGATTCATGATCCAAGTGGCGAACATGCTTGTGGCGAATCGCAGGCGAACGAAAAACGGCGGCAGTCTGGCATGCATGGACTGGCAATCTCGTAAAGGTGGCGGAGAGCGGGAGCTTCGACTTGCGAGCTTCATACCCGGACCAGAGTCTGGACTCCGATGGGGTGGCCGCGACACGCGCGGCCGGGAATTCAGCCCCCTCATGTCTTACAGTCTTTCTGACTGGCTTTCTCCGGCGGCAGCAAACTGCGCACATCATAGAGCCGGGCGTGCTGACGCATGTAGCTGTCGTATGTGGCCTCTTGCACGAACTCAGGCGCACCAACCACCTTGAAGTCGTCGTCGCCCAGCCGGTGAACCTCATACCGTTCTGCGAGCATCGCGCCGGCCAGCAGCATCAGGCAGACAGCCAGGAAGAGCACTCGTGCAACCTTCATCATGGCGCATATCCTTCTACGATTGCGGCGGCCGGCCGATCACGGATGGCTTGGCCAGCACCCGACCTTCACCGATCCGTCGGGTCAATCCCTCCGCGTCAAACGCATCCAGCATCGCCACGGCCATCTTGCGGTTGGATCCAATAGCGTCCCGGAAGCGGTTCAAGTCCACGCAGTTTACCCGTTCGAGAAGGCTCAGCAATGCTGTTCTGCACTGCTCATATACGGATTTGAGCATGAAGTTGCCGTCGAGGTACAGAACTGTCCCATCCTCTGTCAACAGCTTACTGAGCACACGCATCTCAGCTTCGGTTAAGTCCAGCTCTTTCATGAGGTTGCCGCGTGCCGGGGCATTCACTCCGCCTCGCTGGATCATTTCAAGCACCCGTTCCCGCAGTTCCAGTAGATGCGTGCTGACGGGCGGCTGGAAACTCCGCAGCGCCAGGCGGCCATTCTTGATAGCCAGGACTCTGGTGGATGTGAGGATTTGCGATAGGCCCTGGAAATTGCGAACATCGATCCCGAAGTGCTCGCAGACATGCGCGGGCGTCATACCCCATGTGTAGGGGTTGGCCGAGTGATAGCGCTCCAAAGCATGGGCGATGGAATCAACCGCCTCGGCCGCTCGCGATGCCACCACCCAGCTTCCACCGCCTAAATCGACAATCTGGCCTTTTCCTTCCGCCTGTTTCAGAAGCTGTTGAGCGGCAGGAGAAGGGCACTGGGTCAGCCGGGCCATTTCGGTGGCCGGGAGAATCGCATCCGGCCCAGCCAGCAGTTCCGCCGCCAGCCAGTCGCCATCCTGTGCCGCGAGACGGGCCTGTCCAAGCCGGGCAAGCACCTGCGGGGTGAGCTTTCGGATCGTGTGCGCTCTGGCCGACAGCACCACGCCGCCGCCCAGTGTCGCTGCGGGAGAGATGTTGCGGATGAGAAACCGGTCGCCCGACGCCAGTGTCACCGGGAGGGTGAGGGCAATATGTGCCACCGCCTCGCTCCCCTGCGGCAACGTCTCAGCGTCAAGCAGCTTGAACGATGCCTCAACGGCAGCGGTTCCGCTGTGAAACATGGCGCTGAACCGCCGTTTGAAAACATGATCATCGGTGACGTTGTGCAGCACCGCCAACGACTCGCTGGTCGCACGGTAGATGCCAGGAAGCGCAATTTGCATGCCACGGTCGACGCCCTCCGCATCAATATCGCGTACGTTGATCGCGCTGCAGCAGTTGGCGATGGCAGTGTCTGACTCATGCTTGTAGCACTGAATGGTGCGTGCCACCAGTGCCCGCCCGCCCGGCAGAAGCTCGATTCTGTCGCCGACTTTGACCTGCCCCGCCGACGGAATGCCCGTGACGACGGTGCCGTAACCCTTGACGGCAAAGACACGCTCGACGCTCATGCGGAACGCCCGCTGGCCGGCTTCGCGATGGACGATGCGATCGACGAGCAGGTCGATCAGGTCGCGCACCTCGGGGATGCCCTCGCCGGTCTTGTTGGACACGGGAATGATGGGCGCGTCGGGGAAGCCGGCGCGGGTCATGAAGGCAGCCACGTCCTGCTTCGCCAGTTCCAGCATATCCGGCGCGACCACGTCTATCTTGGTCAGCGCCACCATGACCTGCGGCGCTCGCAGAAGCTTGATGATCCGGACATGTTCGTCGGTCTGCGGCATCACCCCATCGTCGGCCGCCACCACCAGCAGCAGCACGTCGATCGACGATGCTCCGGCAACCATGTTGCGGATGAAATCCTTGTGTCCCGGTACATCCACGATGCCCACCACGCGCCGTCCATGCAATAGGCACGGCGCGAAGCCCAGGTCGATGCTCATCCCCCTGGCTTGTTCCTCAGGTAGGCTATCCGTTTCGCAGCCGGTGAGCAGCTTCACCAGCGACGTCTTGCCATGATCGACATGGCCTGCCGTGCCGACGATGGCCTGAAGAAACTCCGGCCTGGATCTGACCACAACGCCCATAATGGTGCCCACCGTTACGTGCTCAATGCCGCCCGGATGCCTTCTGCCGTGATCTCGACCTCCCCGGGGAACAAGGTCCGCAGGTCGAGGACAACCTTGCCGCCGGCGATGCGTGCAAAAACCGAGGGCGTGCCCATCCGCAGCCGCCGCGTCAGTTCTTCCGGCGCGCTGCCCGGATGCGATACCCGCACCACCCGGCTGGGCAGCCCCTCGTCCGGGATCGATCCGCTGCCGACATAGGCCAGATCATGATCGACAGCGGCGGCGATACCCGGTACGTCGGCGATCAGCCTGACCAGCTTCTCAGCCTCGGCCTGGATATGCTCCACCGGCCGACTCAGCATGCTGTAGAACGGGATGGCCGACGTGTAGGTCCGGTTGATGAAATGCAACAGCGTCGCTTCGAGCCCCGCGAGCGTGAGCTTGCATACACGGAACATCCTCGCATACGGGTTCTTGCGAATCTTCGCGATGATGGGGGCCTTGCCGCAGATGATGCCCGACTGGGGCCCGCAGATAAGTTTGTCGCCGCTGAAGCAGACGACGTCGGCGCCGGCGGCGAGGGAATCCTTCACCAGGGGCTCATCGCTCAGGCCATAGTCGTGCAGGGGGACGATCGCGCCGCTGCCCAGGTCATCGATCACCGGAATGCCGTGCTTTCGGCCCAGGTTGCACAACTCACGCATATCGGGCGTGCCCGCAAACCCGCGGATCCGGTAATTGGATGTGTGGACGTGGATGATAACACCCGTGTTCTCGCCGATGGCGCTCTCGTAGTCACGCAGGTGCGTGCGGTTGGTGGTGCCGACCTCGCGCAGGATGGCTGAGCTCTGCGCCATGACCTCGGTCATGCGGAAGCTACCGCCGATCTCGATGAGCTGGCCGCGGCTGATGATGACCTCTTTGCCCGCCGCCAGCGTGTTGAGGATCAGCATGGTGGCGGCGGCGTTGTTGTTGACGACGGTGGCCGCTTCGCACGCCAGCAGTTCCACCAGCATCGCCTGGATATTCTCTTCGCGAAGCGAGCGGTCGCCGCTTTCGAGGCTGGCCTGGAGGACGGAGTAGCCCGAGCACACGCTCATGGCGTCGATGGCGTCCTGGCAGAGCGGAGCGCGGCCAAGGCCGGTGTGCAGGAGGATGCCGGTGGCGTTGATGGCTTTTCGGCCGATGGGCTGCGTGATTCGCGTCAGCCGCTTCTCCAGTTCGCGTGCGATGGCGTCCGCGTCGATGGGACGGCCGGCCTGGCCGGCGCGGATCTGGCTGCGAATCTCATCCAGCAATCGGCGCAACGCGAGCTTGACGGTCCCCTCGCCGAAGGCGATCCCCAACGAACGACCCGGCTCGGATTCGATGAACTGCGAAACCGAAGGAAGCCCACGGAGGATGTCACCGATGCTTGATGTCACCGTGTCACCCCATCGCTCTCGCGAAATATATGGCGGAGGCGTATGGGAATCGAACCCACCTGGACCCTTGTCGAGCCCACAACGGCTTTGAAGGCCGCGAGCGCCACCAGGCTACTGTCCGCCTCCGCTATCTTCACTTCCTCATCGCGCTATAGAACATCGCCACCGGTGCTCCGCCAAAGGCGATGCCGAGCGAGACCGTTTCGGCGATCTCCCGCTCGCTTGCGCCGGCGTCTCTCGCCGCGCGGGCGTTGATCTTAACACAAGGCTCGCATTTGCCCATCACTGACAGCGCGAGCGAGATCAGTTTGTTGGCTTTCAGGCCTAAGGCGGGCGTCTGGCCGACCGCCGCCAAATACTGCTGGAACGCTGCCGCGCCGGCCGGCGCTGGAAGGCCGTTGTCGCTGAGCGCGGCCGATGTTTCGGCGCGCGGGCTTGACTCGCAGCATGAGAGTGCCTCCGCCGCTGGCGGGTCCGGCGTCTGCTCGTCGCAGCAGCACGAACCAGCCGATTCCGGCGCGGCCGCAATCCCGGCAGGTCGGGCCTTGCGTAAAGGCACGGGCCCATAATCCTGCGCCCTGGCGGTAACCGCTCTAATCCGTCCGCCCTCGCATCGTTGCGTAGCCTTCCCGACAATCCTTGCAGCAATTCCGTCGACCTGGAGCCGCCGGGTGTATTCCCGCGCCGCATCCTGTGACAAGAACACGAGCAGCCCGCCGCTGGTCTCGGGGCAGAACAGGATCGCCTGTTGCGCTGGAGTCAACTGCGACAGGTCCAGCAGCGATTCCTCCACCGCCTCGCGGTTGCGCTCCACCGCGCCGGGCAGCACTTCCTGCCGCGCCAATTCCGCTACGCCGTCAAACAGCGGCAGGGCATCAAAGTCGATCGTGGCCTCTATGTCGCTGTTCCTCACGATCTCGGCCATATGGCCGATCAGGCTGAAACCCGTCACATCCGTGGCCGCGTGCGCGTCGAGACGTAACAGCAGTTCGCCGGCGAGCTTGTTCAACGTCGCCATCGATGCGGCAGCCTGCCGCATCTGTGCATCATCGACAAGGCCGACCTGATGGGCCAGCGCCATGATCCCACCACCCAGCGGCTTGGTCAGCACAATGGCATCGCCGACCTGCGCCCCAGCATTGCGAATGAACCGCCCGGCTGGCGATGTCCCGACGACCGCGAACCCGCACTTGACTTCCTCATCATTGATGCTGTGTCCACCGACCACGGGCACGCCGGCTTCCTTCATCTTGTCCAGCCCGCCGCGCAGGATGTCGTGCATCGCCCGAGGCGGCAACGAATGGACCGGGAAACCGATGATCGACAAAGCCGCCTGCGGCGTGCCTCCCATTGCGTAGATGTCGCTGACGGAGTTCGCCGCCGCGATCTGCCCGAACGCGTAGGGGTCATCCACGGATGGGCTGAATACATCCACAGTCAGGATTGTCGAGGTGTCCTTCGAAAGCATGATGACGCCCGCATCGTCGCCGGCGCTGGCGCCCACGACGACGCGCGGATCGTCGATCTCCGGCAGCCCTGCGAGAATCTGCTTCAGCGCCACCTTGTTGATCTTGGATGCACACCCCGCATTACGCACGTGCTCGGTCAGGCGGACCGGCCCGCTGGCGATCGGCGGCTGCTCGCCGGCACAGTGGCACACGTTGATGTGCTTGAACTGATCGCACGGGCACGGTTGCTGCACATCGCAGATGCAGTGCCCAAGCGCCATCGACCGCCGCATCACGCGACGACGTTTCTCCAGTTGATCCGGACTCAATGGGCATTCTCCCTACTATGTGACCACCTTCACGGTCTGGCGTTCACTCAAAACGCAAGGGAAACCCGTTGTGGCGGATTTCCCTTCCTCGCTCTCGCGTGATTTCTGTTCCCCCCCGGCCTAATCCACCGGCAGCGGCACATCGCCCCGGACCATTCCAAGGCCTTCGATGACGGCCGTGATGAAAATCCTGACTTCGCCATTGGGAATTCTGGGTACTCCGCCGGAGTACGCGCAAAGACCGCCGCCTCAGCCAAAATCCATCTTGCCCAGCGGTATCGCCCGGCCGCCCGCGAGCATCCCGATGATCGGTTCCTTGGCGTACTTGACGCCCGTGTATTCCTCACCGGCCCTGCCGCGTATGGCGAAGCTCGACGGGTCGATCGTCATCTTGTTGCCGGCTCGGCGAACTTTGAATTCCAGCGTGAGCGGCCCGCCCATGACCGGCTTCTCGGCGCTATCTGTGCCGCCAACCTGGATCGGCTGCATCTTGCCGGCCGTGACCGCCGCTGCGATCTTGTGCGCCGCCGGCGAGTAGACAATGCCATATCGAAGCCTGTACGCTCCCGGTACGGTGGTCAGTTCAACCGGCCTGCTCGGGTGCGCGATCGCCACGAAATCGCCCTGCTTGTCGCCGAAAACCGCCTGCAACTCAGCCCCGTCCGATGCGAAGGCCAGGGCGAACTTGCCTGCGTCCCCAGTATACTTGCTGTACGTCAGTCCCGAGCCATCCTCGGCCACGCTGTCGAGTTGATACACGCCTCCTGGCGTGGGGATGTACTTGCCGAGCGGCGCAAACACCATGGCCGGTGACGGCGAGTCGCCAAACCGATAAGTGTCATGCTCCGCCGAAAAAACGCCATCGACATTGTCGTCATAGATGAAGACCGGCTTGCCGCCAATCAAGCCGCGCATCGCGAAACCGCTGCGATAATGAAGGACTCCACGCTGGCCGGGCACGCCGTAGGGAAACCCCAGCAGGTACGACCGGTTCCTGTCAATTCGCGCAGCCATCGGGCGCCATCCGCCATTGGCCATGCGTTGAAGGGCAGCAGCCCCCATTTCCGTGCCCAGCCCGAACGAGCGGCCGTCACTCATCAGTTTCACACTCGCGCCCGCGATCATCAGCTCTTGCTCGGGACGCTCGGCCGTGAAAACAGCGATGTGCTTCGGCAGCACCGCGCCAAGCTGCAAACGGATGGCCGGCGATGCATCTGACTTGGAGGCGACCCATTCCGGGGCCTGTAGAGGAATGGCCGCCAGCTTGACCTTGCCGGCATCGCCGGCGCTGCCCGCCGTCCCGGCCCTGTCCGGCACGCCTGCCGCAGACAGCCATTGGCAGACCGCCAGCAGTCCGCCGGTCGCGGCAATGAACACCTTCCGGCTCACAGGTTGGTTCATCGGAGGACTCCTTTGCGAATTCGACGCGGTTCTTCCTCAGGAGTTTCCAAAAGGCGACGGCCCTTGCCCAGATACTGCTCATCTATCTTCCCCGCCGGCAGTTCGCCGTCAAGCATAAAGTAGCGGATTCGTCCGCAGTCCGCCAAAAGGATTTGTCCTGGCGCCTGGCCAGCGACATTCCAGCCGTTTGCCGTCCCTGACGGAGAACAACTGCCGCTGCGATAGTGGACAGCATACGGGGTCGAGACCATAATGCGCCGAGTGCAAGTCCGAATGACCGTGGCTCGGCTCCACCTCTTTTCAGGGCCATGACATGTTGAATAGCGTCCTCGTCCTTGGTGGCGGCAGCGCAGGTTTTCTGGCGGCCATTACCCTCAAGCGCAGCTTCCCTCATCTGCCGGTCAAGATGCTCCTTTCCCGGGATCTGGGCATCATCGGCGTAGGCGAAGGCACGACGTTCACCTTCCCGATCTACCTGCATGGTTTTCTCAACATCGATCCGGCTGCGTTCTTCAAAGCGGCCAATCCAACCTGGAAGCTGGGCATTCGTTTTCTGAAGTGGGGCCCGCGACCGTTCTTCGACTATACCTTCCGGCCACAAGTCACCAGCCGATGGGAAAACCTGCCCTTGCCCAACGGCTATTACTGTGACGAGGATTTTAACTATGCCGATCTGTCGCCGGCGCTATGCTCTCATGACCGAGTATTTCTTCGCGATGCTCAAGGCTGGCCGGCACTGACCACCGATGTGGGCTATCACATCGAAAACAGCCTCATGGTCGCTTTCCTCGAGTCCCACGCGCGCAGCATCGGAATTGAAGTCACGGACGACACTGTGCTGCATGTCCAGCAGAACGAGCACGGCATCAGTCGGCTCGTGCTGCAATCCGGGCGGACGGAAACCGCCGATCTCTACGTTGATTGCTCCGGATTCGCATCCATGCTGCTGGGCAGGACCATGGGCGAGCCGTTCGCCAGCTTTTCATCGTCCCTGTTCTGCGATCGAGCCGTGGTGGGGGGGTGGGATCGCACCGACGAGCCGATCCGCCCCTACACCACCGCTGAAGCCATGAACTGCGGATGGTGCTGGCAGATCGAGCACGAGCGGCGGGTCAATCGTGGTTACGTTTATGCCTCCAACTTCATATCGGATGAGCAGGCCGAGCGGGAGTTCCGATCGCTTTGTCCGAGACTCCAGTCAACACGCATCGTCAAGTATACGTCCGGTTGTCACCGGCGAAGTTGGGTGAAGAACGTCGTGGGGATCGGCAATTCGGCCGGCTTCGTCGAGCCGCTGGAGGCAACCGCGCTGGCGGTCATCATCGAAGCTTCGCGGTTGTTGGTGCAGTGCCTGTCCGACTGCCAGGGACAGCCGACGCCCACAATCATGCGGCATTTCAACCGCCGCACCGCCGAACAGTGGTCCATGATCCTCCGCTTCCTGTCGATTCACTACCGCTACAACACGCATTGGGATACGCCGTTCTGGCAAGCCTGTCGTCATGAGACCGATACGGTGGGCGCTGAAGAACTGGTCGACTTCTATCGGGAAAACGGGCCAGCCATTGTGGCTCGACCCAGTTTCATGCTTCCTTTTGATCAGTTTTCATTCGAGGGCTACTACAGTCTCCTGCTCGGCCAGAAGGTTCCATTCCATCGTCATCACGTGCCCAGCCAGGGCGAGTGGGATATCTGGAAGGGCATCCAGGCGCAATTCCGAACCAGGGCACTGGCGGCGATGACCGTGCCGGAGGCGCTCGCCGCGGTTCGCCATCCGGCGTTCCGCTGGCCTGCCGCTCTGTTCAATTCGCGAAGCGCTTACCAGACCGGCGCCATGCCATGATGGGCGAGGAAGCCCGGCGTACGTCGGCTGAATGCTGTGCGATGGTCGGCTCAACGCATGGCGGCCTTCGGGCGTATAGGCTTGGGAGTGCATGCCACGATGTGGTGCATCATCGACCAGATCCGGTAAGCTGGAGGGATGTTGACAGGGTACCGCATGGCATCGTTATCAGTGGCCGCGTTGGTCGTGGCCACGTCATGTCCGCTTGCTGCGGCCGAGCGCGAACCTCGCGGAAAGCACGCGGGCATGGTGCGATTCTGCTGGGCGAGAGCGCAGTCCATCCGGAGCGACTTCGAGGAATTCGCCTTGGCCATGCAGCGGTATGGCGGATTCGTTCTCGATGACATTCCCAAAGCCCGCCCCGCGTCCGAGGCGCATGCGGCGTGCTTTGATCGGGCCGCGGCCGCCTGGGAGCGAGAGGATGAGAACGAGGCGAGGCGGCTCATGAAGGAGGCCGACAGGCTCGAACAGGATGTGCAGATATGGCATACTCGCCTGTGGGAGTGGCGCCGGCGGCAGGCGGAATCCGCACCGACCGAGAAATGGTACCGTGACGAGGTCCGCTGGCAGCCCAAGGGGGCGATGGCGGCCTTTGATGAATTCTTCAGTGCGCGGCGAGCGGTTACAGACGCCTGGGGCACACTGGCCGAGGCAACAGTGCCCGGGGCCGATGCGCAACAGCTCTTGGACCTGCGTGAACAAGCCTACTCCGCTGAGGCCGAATGCGACATGGCGGAGTGGCGCATGAAATGGACGCGCACCCGCGAGGATATCCTGCGCGACAAGGAACTCACCTCGCCGCAGATCAAGCGGATTCTGGATCAGTGGCTCAAGGCCCAGCAGGAGCGACTGAGCATCCGCCAGGCTGATATCCAGCGAGACCGCCGCGTGCGCATGCTCGATGCCGAACTCAAGCAGTCCGAGCAAGACCTTCGCCTCGCGGTCGAGGCCGCTCGTCAAGCCAGGGAGCAGGCGAAATCGAAGAAATAATGGCGTGCAACCGTCTTATCTCGAGGGCTTGGCTTGTCCTGACGGTGTTGCTGGCGTCGGGCGCAGGCTCGGTGACCACACGCGATGGCAAGCGGCATGATGGCGATGTGCGCATCGCCGGCAGCGAGATCGTGGTGCACTCTGCCGGTTCGGGCGAGCGGCGCTTCCGGCTGAATGACCTCGCCCTCGTCCAGATGCGACTCGTACCGGAACACCGGGCGCTGCTGGCCGCACAGAATGGCCTTCTGCCCGCCGGCTGGAAGAGCCAGGACATTGGCACGGTGCGCAAGGCCGGGTCGTCGACGTGCGAGACTTGGGGCCTGTTCACGATCAACGCCAGCGGTTGGGGAGCCTGGGGGCCGGAGGATTCACTCCATTTCGCGTACCGATCGTGGAAGGGAGATGGCCAGTTCATTGCAAGAATCGCCAGGGTCGATCATTCGCACGGCGCGATGGCGGGGGGGATCATGATCCGGGAAAGTCTGGCGCCCGATGCCCCGATGGCCGCTGCCTGTCTTCATCCGAATGGCCAGACGCGGCTGAATCGCCGGCCAACCGGCGATGCGCCCGAGTTTCACGATGTGAATGATGACTCGCGGATGTGGGTGCGGCTGACGCGCAACGGCGAGCTCTTCTCGGCATACCGATCCGGCGACGGCATCTTCTGGCAACTAGTGGATAGCCACAAAGTGCCCATGGAGAATGAGGTGCTTGTTGGGCTGGCTGCATGGGCGACCGGCAATGCATGGGCCGGGCGGGTGCAGATTGACTCGGTGCGGTTGATTCCGGGCATCCCCGCTGCGAGCTTCTTTGGCCACGACGACCCTCTGCGTGAAGGCGTCATGCTGCGCGATGGCACGATCCTTGCCGGCACAATCCAGTCGGCGGACGAGGTCAACGGCGCAAAACTCCTTCGCGGAACCGATCAAATCGTCGTCCCTTGGCCGCGAGTCGCCCGGCTCATATTCAATCCGATGCCGAAGGACCTTTCGCGGTTCGAGCTCAAGCGAGGTGTGCTGCAGACCAGCGGGGACTTCATTGAGGGTCAGGTGGCCAACGTGTCCGAGCACCCTGTTCAGTGGCCTCGCCCGCCCCAGATGCGTATCGGCATCAAATCCGTGCTGTTCGGCGTACGCTATCTTGAGACCCGCCGCGATGTCATCGCCGCGTTCATCGCCGACCCGATGCCTGACGAAGCGAGTTGGACCGTCCGCACTGCGGATGGCTCCCTGCTTCGCCCCGCGGGGATCAAGATCATCGACGGGGTGATCGTTGCCGACGGCGCGAGGATTGACGATGTGATCGCCGTCGTGCGGCCGTGAATCGCCTGTTCCCCTGCATCCCTGATCAGGCACCGTCGTGCATCTCGCCGGTTGGTGTTCGCGTCTTGAGATGCAGGTTCGCCTCCACAGGAGGGCGGCCCATCGGAAAATACCGGAAGCCGTTCTCCCGCATCACGTCCCGATGCAGGCAGTTCCGGCCGTCAAAAATAAGCGGCTGGTTCATGGTGGCGGCGATCTTCCGAAACGGCAGCGTGCTGTACTGCGGCCAATCGGTAAGCAGAGCCACCGCGTCCGCCCCGGCTGCTGCGGTGACCGGGTCGCCAACCCAGGCGACCGCATCCTTGTACAACTGCTTCATGTTCTCCATGGCTCGTGGGTCGGTAGCGCGAATGGCAGCGCCGGCATCGAGAAGGAGCCGGATG
>CAZMXI010000019.1:0-38426 GCA_964570205.1 uncultured Tepidisphaeraceae bacterium | reverse complement strand
GCAGCCTGTTCCAGAGCGAACGAGCGATCAAGCAGCGTTTCAGCCATCGCCGGCCCCTATCGCAACGGCCGCTGCGCAGAAGATGATGAGCGAATCCGCCGATGTCCGCCACCCGAACCAAGACCCCGCTCCACGCTCTGACAGGTGGTGGACCGGCCGCGGCTCTTGACTGCCCGGTCCGGAGCTGTTGGCGCCTGGATCACGCGACAGAATGGCCGCCGGCGCTTGCCAACGGCGGTCAATCATGGTTCCATACCGGACATCAGTTCTGCGTGCCGAGTCACATTGCAGGAGGCCGCCATGTTCGTCCGCGCCCAGTCGAAGCAGCGTTTCGGCGATGTCAAGCAGCCCTTCGTGAACATCGAGAACATCGCGACAGCCGAACTCAGCCACGCCGAGGGGCTGGGGTTCAACATCAAAATGTCCAATGGCGACGAGTTTACGGTTGTTGAGGAGCAGGCCAAGCTCCTACTGGCCTTTCTGGAGCAGAATTCGCTGAAATGATACTATCGGCGGCGTGAATCGAACCCGTATCAAGATCTGTGGGGTGATGCGAGCAGAAGATGCCGCCCTGGCTTCATCGCTTGGCGCAGATGCCATAGGGATGATTTTTCATGCGCCGGCGCGGCGGAATATCGGGTTGGACGCGGCCAAGGAAATCGTTGCCGCAACGGGGCCATTCGTGATGCCTGTGGGCGTGTTTGTGAACGCCGAGGTGGAGACGATCGTGCGGACAGCCGCCGCGCTGAGAATGACGACGGTGCAATTGCACGGCGACGAAAGCACCGAGCATCTGAAGCAACTGGCCGATCGGGGATTGCGGTCCATCAAGGCCGTTCGCGTCGACGCGAGTCTCCCGCGGACGATGGAGATGTGGCGGGCGTTCGCGGCATCCAATCCCGGTCTGGTCGGCATCGTGCTGGAAACGGCCAGTTCGGCCCCCGGCGGCGCCGGCATTCCCAATGACTTCGCGGCCATCCGCCGATACCAAAACGCAGGGCTGTTTGCGGGGCTGCCCGTGATCATCGCGGGAGGCCTGACGCCCGAGAATGTGGCCGAAGTCATCACAAGCCTCCATCCGTATGCGGTGGATGTGTCTTCCGGTGTGGAAGCCTCACTCGGGCGGAAATCGCCTGCCAAGCTGCAACGTTTCTGTGCACAGGTCCGCACGGCGACGAATCCTCTATGATCGGCCTGTTCCCCAGCGTATACTGGCCAGCCGTGAGCACGATTCATCGCACCATCGTTACGCTGGCGGTTTCTCTGATGATTCTGCCGGCGGTTTCATGTTCCAGAAGGAGCCGGCCGGCCGCTGCGGTCGCACTATCGGCTGCCCCCTCCACGCCGAAAACGCAGCCGACGACCCAACCGTCCCCCCTGCGCATCACGCACGGTCCGTACCTCCAGGCGCCATCGGAGTCGGCAGTGACGATCACTTGGGCGACCGACCGCAAGTGTGTGTCGAAAGTGGAGTACTCCGAATCATCAGACGGACCCTGGATCACCGCGCAGTCAAGCCACGACGGCCTGATTGATGCGTACGATGTTCTGCACAGCGTGCGGTTAACCGGTCTGAAGCCGGGCACGACATACCATTACCGAGTCGTATCCACCGAGATGCTGGTGTTCCAGGCTTACAAGGTGGTTTACGGCGAAGCGGCGGCCAGCGGCTATCGTTCATTTGTCACCCTGCATGCCGGGAAGCCCGCCTTTTCCTTCCTGGTGTTGAACGATCGTCATGAAAAAGTCCCCAAGTTGCGTGAATCCCTGGCAGCCGCGACGTGGCATGGCGTTGACATGGTGTTCCTCAACGGCGATCTGTTCAACCATCTCGAATCCGAGCAGCAGATCTACAGCAAGCTCGTCGATCCCTGCGTGGAGTTTTTCGCAGCGCGCATTCCGATGGTCTTTGTGCGCGGCAACCATGAGACCAGGGGCGTCTTTGCGCGATCGCTGCATCGCTATTTCTCGTTCGGCGACCCCCACTATTACACAATGTTCGAGCATGGCGGGGTTTGCTTCCTCGTACTGGACGGAGGGGAGGACAAGGCGGACACGGACAAGGAATACCACGGCCTGGTGGATTTCAGTCGGTACCTGGAGATCCAGACCCGATGGCTCCAGACCGTGACGCAGATGCCGGCCTTCCGCGAGGCCCGGTTTCGAGTGGTGCTGGTGCACATTCCGCCGCTTCATGCCGGCGATGCACGGCACAATCGTGACAAGTACCTCCAGGAGAATTGGGGGCCGATTCTCGACAAGGGCAACGTCGATCTGGTCCTTTCAGGGCACACGCACAAGTATGCAGAACACGCGCCGGGCGGCGCCCACGGGAATTTCCATTTGCTGGTGGGCGGCACTGAAACGACCATTCGCGCGGATGTGACAGCCAATCAGATGACGCTGACCACGACAAATGCGGATGGATCAGCCAGGAGCGCTCCTATAGTCATCCGGAGACGATGATGCGAAACAACACCTGTGATTCTCTCGAGCCGCGTTGTCTGCTGAGCAGCATGGAACTCGACGGGCGCGTGTTGCGGGTTGCCGGCGATCACGAGGCGGACATCATCACGATCACGGTGTTTCGGCGAGCAGTCACGGTGGACCTCAATGGCGCCCTGCAGACGTTCAGCACCCGGAAGGCCAGGCGGATCGAAGTGCGGGCGGGCGATGGGGCGGACACCATCACACTGGTGGGCAAGGTCGCACGGGCAACGATCTTCGGGGAAGCCGGCGACGACACCATCACCGGCGGCCTGCGCACCGATTCGATCTATGGCGGCGCTGGCGATGATGAACTGCACGGCGGCGGCCGACGCGACAGTCTGTACGGCGAGGCAGGCAACGATCAACTGTTTGGAGAGGATGGCCCGGACTGGATATCGGGCGGCGAGGGCGATGACCTGATGGATGGCGCGGGAGGCAACGACTGGCTGCTGAGCGAAGCCGGCAGCGATACGCTGATTGGCGGCGACCGGCATGACACGGCATCGTATCAGGCGCGCGTAGAGGATCTTCAGTTGTCGCTGGATGATCAGCTTAACGACGGCGCTGCGGGCGAGATCGGCAACATCCATTCCGATGTTGAGGACATCTGGAGTGGCTCGGGTAACGATACAATCACCGGCAGCGACCACAATAACGCCCTTTTCGGCGGCGACGGCAATGACTCGATTCAGGGGCTGGCCGGGAGGGATTTCCTGCATGGGCAGGCAGGCGACGATTACCTGCACGGCGGATCGGGCAAGGATTTTGGCCGGGGCGGCAAAGGCCGCGACACACTGGTCAGTTGCGAGAATGACATCTGGTAGCCGCGCGCCCTTTTCTTGTTCCGTTGCTTGAGGCACGATGAACACTCCCATCACCGTTCAGATTCGCCGACTGCCGGGCCATGATGACATTCCGATGCCGCGGAAGATGACCGAGCACGCGGCCGGCTTTGATGTTGCGGCCGCCGTCAAGGAGTCCATCACGCTGGATCCCGGCGACATTCGACTGATTCCATGCGGTTTTCAGATGGCCATCCCGCCTGGATATGAGGCCCAGATGCGGCCGCGGTCGGGGCTGGCATCGCGGCATGGGATCACGATGGTCAACACGCCCGGCACCATCGACGCCGACTACCGCGGCGAGGTGATGGTGCCGCTGATCAACCTGGGCAGGGAACCCTTCATCATCACGCGCGGGATGCGCATCGCGCAGATGCTCATCGCGCCGGTGCCGGATGTTTGGATGGTTGAGATGGATGCGTTGGAAGACACCCCAAGGGGCATGGGAGGATTCGGGCACACGGGCAGGTGAATTAGAGAATTTGGTGTTTGCGGAGAGGCCTGTCACTGGATTACGATGCCGCAGGGCTTGGAGGCATGTCTGCAGACTGGAGGAGAGAATGGGAACAAGACTCCGGCGGGCGATCGGCGTTCTTGGATCGGTCGTCATTCGCGCTCAGGCCGACGCCGCTATCGCGACCTATGACTTCGCGCTCTACCCCGCCGCAAGCACAGTCAATGTTGCCTTGGACGTTTCGGCCAAGACCAGCGGCGAGATGATCGGCGACTACGACGTGAAGGATAATCCCGCCGGCACGCGCACCAAGCCGGGATTGTTTGGTTCATTTGGCTCGGATGAGAATGTGCCGATTCCGGTCGCCCTCGATCCACACGCGACCGGTGATGTCGTTGCCGCGATGGTCGGGAGCTTCCGGCTCGCCATCGACTTCGACGCATGGACAGTCACCTTGACGCAGCTTGCCGGGCAGTTCGTTCACGACGGACCCATCGAGATCGCAACCGAGGCAGGGATATCATTCTCTTCATTCCGCACGCGCAGCCCCAGTTCCAGCTATATCGGGGCATCGCTCAACCTGCCGTTGGGGCAGGCGGAGGTGACAAGCCTCTCGGCGACCCAGACGCCCGAGGCCGCAGTGGGAGCGTTGACCGCCCTGCCGGACGGCCGGTACGCCTTCGCAGTCTCGCCGCTTGTGGTGATATCCGCCGACGTCGAGTTCGCGGGCACCGCGATGCAGGCGCCCACTTCACCCGTGCCGCTGCCGCTAAGCGGCATTGTCCGGATCGATGGCCAGGCCGCCGAACTCTCGGCCGCCGTCGATCTCGCCATTGATGACACACGGCCGGCCGACACCGTAATACCGCCGTTCGACTATGGCCTGCCGACGATCCTACCGCCCGGCGAGACGGCGAACCTCGTCTTCAGTCTCTCCATGGAGGAGATCAGCATGAAGCTGAGTGGGCCGGTGTCGATGGTCGCCGCCGGCAGCCCGATACCCGAGCCCGCCCATGCCCTGGTCCTGATGTGCCTGCTGCCCGCTCTCGCGGCGAGACAACGCCGGGGCTGAGCGGGATGCGTGGCTCAGCCCGCGCCACCCGAGGACTATGGTCGCTCGCGGATGTACTGCTCGATGTTCCGCTGCTCCTGCGCCTCCCAGCGGCGTCGCTTGGCCATCAGCCTCTCGTAGGCCGCCGCATCCTGCTCGTTCATGCCTTCGGTATACGAGCCCAGATACGGCACCAGGAGGTCGATCCAGCAGCGAAACGCATCAAGTTCCTTCGCCGTCAGCTTCACGTCGTAGTGTCCCTCACGCAGAAGCATGATCAGCTTGCTGCGAGATGAGCCACTGTGGCGGGCCGGCAGCAGATGCGGCTCCGACTGGGGGTTGATCCAGTCCGTCACGCGGCGATTGGCCAGAGCGCGGTACGCGGGGCTCCAGAATCCCGGCCCGCGCTTCAGGCTGAACGCGGGCTTGATGTCAGTCGGAACATCGGCCGGAACGGCGCCGGCGACGTCGGCCGGCGCGGGGAACGTCGCGTATTCCGGCACCCTGCCTCGCGGGTCCACCATGCGCGATGGATCGCTCACGAAATGGCAGCTCACGCACCTGGCATCCAGAATCGGCTGAATCTCCCGCCGGAAGCTGAACCCCCGCGGCATGGGCTCGATGTCGGCCAGATTCTGCGGTCCGGCCTCCATGGCCGCCGTCAACTTCCCTGCTGGCGGAGCGGCGTTCTTGTTCTCATGGCAGCCGACGCATGAAGCGGTCTCGCCCGGCTGAAGCGTCATCCAGCTCCGCATCGTCTGGACAGCCTGGTTGTCTTCATCCAGCGCCTGGAGATAGATCGGCATCCGCGCGGGCACGATGAAGCTGGCCGAGCCATCCTCGTGGACCTTAGCGTTGCCCAGCACCACCTTTACATCCCAAGTGCCGTCTATGGATACTGGGGTGCTGACCAGCGCATCGCCGGCCGGGCCCAGGTTCGTGTTCGAGTTGATCGCGGCCGCCCGATATTCCAGCGCGACCACCCGGAGGTTCTTGATCGTGCCCCGCGGCACCCCCGCCAGCCCCGGGCCATGGTAAACATCCTGCATGTATACCAGGCCCGTCTTGCTGCGGTAATCGACGCTGCTCGGCTTCATCGGCGGGACCGGCCGCGCGCACAGCGGCACGGGCTGGCTGCACGAAACGTCCACATCCCCCGCCAGAAGCTCGCGGTGGCCATCCATGTTCATCCAGTAGATGGCAAACGGCATTCCAGAGCCGGCCGGCTTGAAGGTCACGATGAAGTTCCGCTCATCCAGCGGATACGGATACTGGAACTGGTCGCCATCCTGGCCGTAGGCGTCGATCCGCTCGGCCGGCGTGGCGCGAACCGGAGCGATCAACTGGACGCCGCTGTTCTCCTGGCGGCCCTTGCCCGGATCGACGATCGCCAGCCAGCCCTTTTGGAGGGTGTGATGCCCCGACAAGATCCCAACCACGCGGTCGCTGCCCGGCAGCCCGCGGGCATGCAGGATGGACGTGGGGAACCAGGAGTTGTTGCCGTAGAACTCCGTCTGGCCGGTCCCGTCGGCGTGCATCTGGAAGAGGCCCTGAACGAAGATCTGGCCCCGGTCACTGTATTCCCATCGCGTGTAGATCACCCGGCCATCGCTCATTACCGTGGGGTAGTTGGTGTGCACCTGGTCGAATCCCAGCCGCCTCAGGTAGCGGCCGTCCGGGGCGCAGGTGTACAGGTTGCTCACCTCCGTCCACCAGCAATCCACCGATTGGACGCATCGCGTGGAGCTGAAGACCAGGTCGCCGTTGGGCAGGTACTGGCCCTCGTAATCGGCAAAGCCCAGGCCGTCGGTGATCTTCCGCACATCGCCGCTCGCGGCATTCATTTCGTACAGGTGGTAATCATCCTCGCGGTCTGATTTCTTCCACGAAAACAGGATGCGCTTGCCATCCCATGACACATCCGGGTCGCGAATCACGCCGCTGCGGTCATCGAGCAGCGTCCGCGACGTTGTGCGCGTTCCATCCCTCTCCATGACGCAAAGGCTCGAGCCGGGATGGAAATGGCGCTCGTTAGCCGCGTCCGACAGCGCCTCGGTGTACGCGTAATGGGATCCTCCAAGGTCATGGTGTTTTGTGAACACTACCCGCCGGAGTTGTTCCCGCCACGGTTGCAGTCTCGTCTCACGTCGAAGAGCGCACGCCTGCAGATAGACCTGCATCCACCGTTCATCAGCGGGGCCGACCCGGCCGTACTTCAGTTCGGCAAGCCGACGGTCCAGATCGCGTGCCTGAGGCGCAAGGCGATCGATCACCTTCTGAATCGCCTCGACGCGCAGGCCCTGAGGCCCGTACAGCCCATCCTGCCGCGCCCAGTCCAGCTCCACCAGCAGTTGGCTGACCTGATCGGCGGCAAAGTCGCGAGAAATCCCCCGGATGATGGCCTCAGCGCGGTCCAGCGAGGGTGGCCCATCCAAAGCTCGGATCGATGCTGCATAGCTTTCGCCCGCCGTCGGCTTCCTGACATATTCGAATCCGCATGCGTTGAAGCAGAAGACGCTGATGACGCACCAGGCCGGCCAGGATCTCATAGCCGCATTCTAGCGTCCGGCGCCGGCGCATGCGCCATCGCCCGCGGCACTCTTTCATGGGCGATACCCATCCACTGACGAGATTCGCGCACATCCTGCGCGGCGACGCGCAGTCGTCGCGCATGTCTATCTTGCCGGGTCGGATTTTTGGTTTTTCGCTTTCCATCCGGCCGAATCCACCGACATGAACACCAGTGCCGTCGCATCTTCCAGTGCCTCCTCGGCTGCGCCCGCCGGCAACCGCAAGCAGCTTCAGACCGAGGATTTCATTAAGATGATGATCACGCAGCTTCAGAACCAGGACCCCCTGGAACCGGCCAAGAACCAAGAGCTGCTGGCGCAGTTCAGCCAGATCGGACAGCTCCAGACTTCGACGCAGCTCCAGGAGACGCTCAGCGGCCTGGCGACGCAGAACCGGATTGGAGCCGCCGGCAACCTGATCGGGAAGATGGTGACAGGGCTGGACGACAACGATGAGGCGGTGGAGGGCGTCGTGACCTCCGTGCGCGTCGAGACGGACCGCGTCATGCTCGAGCTGGATACCGGCAACACCGTTTCGATCGATCGGGTTACAAGCATTACACCGGGGCCGACGGCTTCGGCCGCGACCGCCTGAAAACCCTGACCGGGAACACCTATGGCACTCTCCAATGCTCTGTTCGCCGGGCTCAGCGGGCTGGATGTCAACCAGACCAAGCTCACGGTCGTCGGCAACAACATCGCGAATGTGAACACGGTCGCGTTCAAGACGACGCGAACCATCGTCAAACCCCAGTTCTACATCACGGATTCCGGCGGCTCGCAGCCGGAAGACGAATTCGGCGGGGCCAACCCGAGCCAGCGTGGCCTGGGCGCGGTCGTCGGGGCGATCGAGAAGGACTTCACCAACGGGACCATCGAAAGCACCGGCCGGGCAACAGATATGGCGATCGACGGCGATGGATTCTTCATCGTCAAGTCCAACGAGCAGAAGTACACGCGCGACGGCACATTCAGCCTGAACCCGAACAATCAACTGGTCACCAGTGGCGGCGATTTCGTCCAGGGCTACGCGGTGGACAGCCAGTACAACATCGTCCAAGGCGCTCTGACCAACATCACGATCCCCCTGGGCACCGCCACCACCGCCCAGCCCACCAGCAACGCCACCTTCGAGGGCAACCTGAATGGCGCCGGCAACGTGGCCTCCGGCGCGTCGATCCTGACCACGCAGCTTCTGACCACGCTGGGCGGGGCCGCGGCGCCCGCGGCCGCGACACTGCTGACGCAGGTGGCGGCCACAGCCGCCAACGCCACGCCGCTTTTCAACCTCGGCGACAGCTTCAGTTTCCAGGGACTCAAGGGCGGACGCGACCTGCCGGCGGCATCTTTCACGGTGGCGGCCGGAAGCACGCTGGGAGACCTGATGGTCTTCTTCCAGCAGTCCCTGGGGATCAATACGACGGTGCCTGATGACGGGGACCCGACCACCCCGGTTCCCGGCGCCGCCGTGGAGTCCGACGCCACCGATCCCAACTCGGCAAGGCTGGTGATCACCGGCAATCTCGGCCTTGAGAACGAACTGTCGCTTCCCGCCGGCGCCTTCTCGACGCCTGCGGGCACGGCGCCGTTCATCTTCGGCGAGGGGACGAACGCAGCCGGCATTGCATCGTCGCCTTCCGGAGAATCCGTTCACACCAGCTTCATCGCCTATGACTCGCTCGGCACGCCTATCGATATCGGCGTCACCATGGTGCTCGAGGGCACGAGCAACGCCGGAACCACCTGGAGGTTCTTCGTCGAATCGGCATCCAATACTGACGGAGATGTGATCTCCGGCATGGGGACGCTTGAGTTCGACAACCTTGGCCGCCTTCGCGATAACAGCGGCACACAGATTCTTGTGAATCGCAATGGAACAGGCGCGGCAACGCCCATGGTCATCAACCTCGATTTCTCGCAGATGACCAGCCTCACGAATAACCGGTCCGAGCTGGTCATGACCGGCCAGGATGGTTCCTACATCGGCAGGCTTTCCAGCTTCTCGATCGGGGCCGACGGCGTCATCACAGGCTCGTTCACCAACGGGGTAACGCGCACGCTCGGGCAGCTTGCCATGGCGACCTTTGCGAACAACCAGGGTCTGGTTGATCGCGGCGGCAACATGTACGTGGAAGGCCCGAACAGCGGCCCGGTGGTTATCGGTATTCCCGGACAGCTTGGCGCCGGCAAGATCGTCGCCGGCGCCCTGGAATTGAGCAACGTCGATCTGTCCGAGGAATTCATCAACCTGATCATCGCATCGACCGGCTTCTCAGCCTCCAGCCGGGTGATCAGCACCAGCGACCAGTTGCTCACGGAACTGCTGAATACGACGAGGTGATTACCGCCTCGCTGATGGTTTTCAGCCCTCGCGACAGAGTGTTTATTCTGCTGTCGCGGGGGCACCTTAAACTACGATCTGGACTGGAGATGCAGCCATGATCCAGCTTACTCGCCTGAATGGTCAGCGGTTTGTCGTCAACGCCGACAAGATCCGCTACGTCGAATCCACGCCTGACACCATCGTCTGCTGTGAAAGCGGCGAGAGGTTGATGGTCAAGGAAACCCTGGATGAGGTGATGCGCAGAGCGATTGACTACGCCCGCATCATCCGAAGGGCTGTAACGGAGTAGGCGCCAGCCGGCGCACCCCGGTTAATCCGTACTCAGCCGTCAGTTCGCAACCCCATCGCAGGCTTAGCCGATAGAGGGAATAGTCCCGCGCGGGCGGGCGAGGTTATGGGACCGATTCCGTTCGTCGCTGGCGAGGTTTGTGATGCCCGAAAAGAATGAAAAGAAGCCCGAAGAGAAACCGGCTGCAGCAGCCACGCCCGCGGCCGCGCCGGTCGCACCTGGCGATGAGAAGAAGGGCTGCGGTATGCTCGGGCTGCTCAAGAGCACTCCAACACTGCTGGGAGTGGTCATGGTGATGGAAGCGGCCATTCTCTTCGCCGGCTTCAAGCTCATGGGTTCGACGGCCAAGAATGCCCATGGCACCGAACTTGTGACGACGGACTCGCACGGCGCCGCCTCTGCCCACGGCGAGGGCGGCACCGGGACCGGGAAAGTGGCCGAGGTGGAAGTCCTGAAGTTCAAGGCTCCGAACAAACTGACGGGACGAACGGTCCTTTATGATGTTCAGATATTCGTGACGGTGAAGCCCGAGTTCAAAGATCGAGTCAAGGGCGCGATTGACGAGCGTGATGCATCGATCAAGCACCGTATTCGCACGATCATCGCGCAGACAGATCCTGAGAAGCTCGGCGGCGGCTCAGAGCCGGGGCTTGAGACGCTCCGGCGACAGGTGAAGACGCAGCTTGACGAGTTGATCGGCGAGGGGCTGATTGAAGAAGTGCTCGTGCCGCACTGCATTCCCTATCGGGCCGAGTACTGACGGACCGCGCATCCGCTCCTTTCTCAGCTCAGGCCATCCTGCAGGCGGCGAACCATAGCCACAAGGGCGGAAGCCGCTGAAGCGGCATCGTTGTACGAAGGAACGCGACGGGGGCAAGCCTGTGCGATTCACGGTGCTCTGTGGATGGCCATCCAATCGCCCGCGTTGATGGATGCAAGTTCGCCTTCTGCGAAGATGTATCCCCTCAAACCAGCGACCGCCGCGGAAAGCGATGTTGACCAACGGCCCACAGACCACAAGGGCTCAGACAGCCACGCTCTGGTGGCTTGTGGAGGGTGCGCTCGCGGGGACGACCTCCGATGACCAGCCCTTCTGCTGGGAGCATCAGCCGGGCAGCCAGGTAGTGCGCGTGGCGGATGCATGCGAACGAAGCGCCCGGCGCGGATTCGCGTGCGATAGGTTGCCCCCTCCCCGCCAGATTGCGTATATTGCCTCCATCGGAGGAGTTCATGGGCAAGGCAAGCGTCGATCCGGCGGAACTGAGACGATTTGCGCAAGACCTGAGCAGGTTCAACAACGAGCTGCACACGCTGGTTGCGGGCCTTCATGCGCGAATGCGAGGGCTCGAGGGATCCTGGCGCGATCAGGAGCAGAAGAAGTTCGCTGAGGCTTTCGAGCAGACGATGAAGGTGTTGGGCAACTTCCTCGAAGCTTCCCACCAGCACGCATCATTCCTTGGCAAGAAGGCCGCCCTGATTGAGGAGTATCTCAAGCAGCGATAGCAACTAAGCGAGGTGCACGATGAGTGGCCCAGCGCGGGTGGAATCGATCGACGCGATCCGGGCGTTTCGCTCGGCCCTGTTGAAGTTCGCGGAAATGGCCAACACCGCCATGTCCGACGCCGACGGCGAAATGGCCCGCACCATGGTCTGGCTTGAGACCGAACAACTTCACTACTGGCAGGGACAGATTCGCAAGCGTCAGGAATTGGTCAACAAGGCCAAGGATGCTGTCCGCGCCAAGAAACTCTTCAAGGATTCCTCCGGGCGAACGCCATCGGCCGTGGATGAGGAGAAGGCGTTGCAGGTGGCGCTGCGCCGGCTGGCCGAGGCCGAGGGCAAGCTGGTCGCGGTCAAACAGTACACCCGCAGGCTGGAAAAGGAGGTGGGGCTCTACAAAGGCTCGGTGCAGCGGCTGGCGACCACGATTGTGTCAGAAATCCCCAACGCTGCCAGCAAGCTGGATGCCATGATAGAGTCGCTCGAAGCTTATGTGTCCCTTGCCTCTCAGAAGGACCAGGGCGCAATGCCGGCCACCAGCAGCACAACCGAGGACGTGGCATCGGCGATGGAACTCGATCACAAAGCCGCTTCCGACACTCCTCAGACAGACAAGCCGCAATAGGAGCTCGATCATGGGCGTTTATGAAGGTCGCGGGCAGCTCACCAAGGCGATGAAATCGCTCCTTCTGCAGTGGAACGAAGCCAAAGGCTCGTGGGACGACTCGGTAAGCCGATCATTCGAAGACAAGTTCCTCGTTCCGCTGGAACAGGACCTGAAAAGCGCGCTTGGGGCCATGGACCATATGTCCGGGCTGCTTCAGAACATCCGGCGCGATTGCGAGTAAGCCCGCTTGCCGGCCCGATGCGCATCGAGGCGTGCTGTCAGGGGTCTCACAGGTTAACCTAAGGCTGCAATGGAAGAACGCTCGGCGGTCACATCGGAGATGAAAACGCAAGTTGCGGCGACGGTGCGCGATATTCAGCGCGCTGCGCTGCGAGACCTGGCCGCACTGGCGGCCGAAAGCGCTGCTACCGAGGCGCAGGTGGAACAGGCTCACCAGGCGGCCGTTCAGGCGGCGGCCAAAGAACTGGACCGCCACCAATGGGGACTCGAAGAGCGCGCCAAGAAGGCACGGGAAGAGGTCGAGCAGGAGTACAAGACCCGCCTGAGCCAGGTTGAGAACCAATACCAGGCCGACTACAAGGCCTTGAAGAACAATGAACGCACGGCGAGACAGCGCATCGATCACGATCACGCCCAGGTCGAAGCGCAGATCAAACAGCAGTACGAACAGTCGATGTGGCTGGCCGAATCGGTCTTTGATGGGACCCAGGCACAGGTTCACGAAGAGCTGAAGAAGGTCAAGGAGCTGTTCGGCCGCCAGGGCGCTGTGCTCGATGGAATTCAGCAGAAGGGCTTCGAACTGCTCCGGGTCTATGGGGTCCAGCCGCCCTCAGTGCCCGATCCCCAGGCAATCGACCCGCCCCCGGAACAGGGCGACACAGCTTACGAAGTTCACCGTGGATCGGCCGAGCGGCAATTGAAGGCCATCGACGAGCTGCAGCTGCCCAAGTTATTCGTGGGGGCCCGGCCGGTGCTGTTCTGCATCCTGGTGCTGGTGCTCGCAGCGGCCGGCGGGCAGGCTTCCACCGGCTCGATGGAATTGAATCTGGTCCGCGTGCTCGTGGCGACAGGTGCCGCGGCTGTTCTCCTGACGGCCGGCGGCATCGCCCTGCGTATGATGGCCAACTCGCAGGTCCGCCAGGCGTTTGTGCCGTTCGGGCAGGCGTTGCTGGCCGCGAGGCTGTCAGCCAAGGGGCAGGTCGAGATAACCAACAGGGAGCAGAGCGCGCGACATGAGGAAGCCGTCATCAAGCGTCAGGCGGAGGAACAGGCCGCCCGCGACAAGCTCGAGCCGATTCTCGCCCAGGCCAGGGAAAAGCGCGACGCATCCCTTCTGAACGTGCGCGAACAGGCCCTGCTGAAGGTGCCGCAGCTCCAGGCGGCGCGAGACCAGGCCAAGGCCGACATTGAGCAGTGGCACGATCGGGCGACAGCCGACCTGAAGCAGCGTTATGACCGCGAGGCCGCAGGCATCGGGCAGCGCCACGCCCAGCACCTTGCCGAGGCCAAGGCCAAATACGAAGCCGGGCGGGCGGGGCTGGAACATCGCCTCAATGAGGGCCTCTCCCGGCTTACCGCGCTTCAGGCAGCCGATGCCAGCAATGACTGCATCCTCGACTGGAACGATTCCCGGTGGCAACAGTGGACCCCGCCCAAGACCTTCGCCAGCACAATCCGTTTCGGCCAGCTTGAAATCGACCTGCGCAAGATTGCCAGCAGCGTCCCCAAGGGTGGGCAGGTCCAGTTGGCGCTGCCGGCACCCTTTAATATCCCGGCGGAAATGGCATTCCCCAGGCAGGCATCACTTCTGCTCCAGGCCGACAGGACGACAAGGGATGTCGCCCTGCGCACCATTCAGATGGCGATGTCGCGGCTGCTGACCTGCCTGCCGCCCGGCCGCGTACGCTTCACCATCGTCGATCCAGTGGGCCTCGGGCAGAACTTCGCCGGCTTCATGCATCTGGCCGACCACGACGAAGCACTGGTGGGCGGGCGCATCTGGACCGAGGCCGAACACATCAACCAGCGACTGGCCGACCTGACCGAGCACATGGAGACGGTCATCCAGAAATACCTGCGCAATGAGTTCGAGACGATCGATGACTACAACGCCCAGGCTGGAGAATTGGCCGAGCCGTACCGGTTTCTCGTAATCGCCGATTTTCCGGTGAGTTTCGAGGCCGATGCCTTCCGTCGCCTTGCCAGCATCGCCAGCAGCGGCGCCAGGTGCGGCGTCTACACGCTCGTCCTGCGCGACTTGCGTGAGCAGTTGCCATCCGGCACGCATATTGACGAGTTGGAGACACACAGCGCTAACCTGATCGCCCAGGATGGGCAGTTCGTCTGGAAGGATGACGTTTTCGGTCGATTCCCGCTGATGCTCGACGAGCCGCCTGCGGAGGAAGCCTTGACGCGCATCCTCGACCAGGTCGGCCGGGGAGCCAAGATCGCCAAACGAGTTGAGGTGCCATTCGAAACCATCGCGCCGGCCCAGGACCAGGTCTGGAGCGCCAGTGCCGCCGCTGACCTGGCGGTCCCGATCGGCCGGATGGGCGCCACGCGGTTGCAGATGCTGCGGCTGGGCCGCGGCGTCGCCCAGCACACGCTGATTGCCGGCAAGACCGGCTCAGGCAAATCCACGTTGCTTCACGTCCTCGTGACGAACCTGGCGCTGTGGTATCACCCCCACGAGGTTGAGTTCTATCTTGTGGACTTCAAGAAAGGCGTAGAATTCAAGACCTACGCCACGCATATCCTCCCGCATGCCAGAGCGGTGGCCGTGGAGAGTGACCGCGAATTCGGGCTGAGCGTCCTCCAACGCCTGGATGCGGAGTTGAGCCGGCGCGGCGAGATGTTCCGCCGCGCAGGCGTGCAGGATTTGCCCGCTTACCGCAACGCCACCAGCCAGTCGCTGCCTCGATCGCTGCTGATCATCGACGAGTTTCAGGAGTTTTTCTCAGAGGATGACAAGCTGGCACAGGATGCCGCACTGCTGCTGGACAGGCTCGTCCGTCAGGGCCGTGCATTCGGTATCCATGTGTTGCTGGGTTCGCAGACCATAGGGGGCACCTCGGGCCTGTCACGCAGCACCATCGGCCAGATGGCCGTGCGCATCGCCCTGCAAACCAGCGAGGCCGACTCTCAGATCATTCTGGGTGATGGCAATTCCGCCGCGCGGCTGCTCTCACGGCCCGGTGAGGCGATTTACAACGACGCCGGCGGCTTGGTCGAAGCCAACAGCCCGTTCCAGATCTCCTGGCTGGCCGACGAGTTGCGCGAGCGATACCTCAAGGACGTGCTGCGCCGCTCCCGCGAGCAGAACCTGAAGGCCGAGCCGCCCATCGTATTCGAGGGCAATGTGCCGGCAGACATCGCCAGAAACCTGAAGCTGGAGACGCTGCTGGCGGGCGATCAATGGCCGGACAAGGCGCCCGCGCCCATGGCTTGGCTGGGCGACCCGGTGGCAATTAAAGAGCCCACCGCCGTAACCTTCCGCCGGCAGAGCGGGTCCAATGCGCTGATCGTCGGCCAGCACGAGGAATCGGCCATGGCCATGATGTTCGCCACAATGCTCTCGCTTGCGGCCCAGCAGCCCCCGGCCGGCGCGCGATTCTACGTTCTCGATGGCACCCCGGCCGATTCTTCCCTGGCCGGAGTGTTGGCCAAGGTCACGCGCGTTGTACCACACGATGTGCGGTTGGTGGAGTACCGCGGCGTGCCGGAGGCGTTGGCCGAGGTGGCCGACGAGATGAAACGGCGGCACGAAACCGACGCCGGCGAATGGCCGTCGGTCTACGTCCTGGTCTACGGCCTTCAGCGCTACCGCGCTCTGCGGCACCAGGAAGAGAGCTTCAGCTTCGCAGCCGATGACGAGGAGAAAAAGCCTCAGGCCGACAAACTGTTTGCAGACATCCTGCGCGAAGGTCCTCCGGTGGGCGTCCACGTCGTGGCGTGGTGCGACACGGCTGCCGCCATCGAACGCACGCTGGATCGATCCAGCATGCGTGAGTTCGACCACCGTATCCTCTTCCAGATGAGCGCATCCGACTCCAGCACCCTGATCGATTCGCCCGCTGCCAACAAGCTCGGTTTCTACCGCGCCCTGGCCTTCAGCGAGGAACAGGGCACACTGGAGAAGTTCCGCCCGTATGCCCTCCCTGTCGGGCAGTGGCTCGAACACGCGCGGCAACGTTTCGCTGGCAGAATTTGACCCGCACACATGCCTCGTTCATTTGCCGATACGCGTGTTCGACCTTAACGCCGACCCTTTGTCAGGGCGAATGGGCGCCTCGACGCTCAAACCGCCCCATTTCAGGCCCATCCTGTTGTCGGCGATTCCTCCCTCAAGAGGCTCGCCGGAGAGTTCCCCGTCCGTCAGTTCCACTCCCAGCCCAATCACAGCCGCCTGAAGCGCGGCAAGGTTGATCTGACGCTCGGTCCCGCTGTAGAGCACGACATCAAGCCATCGGCGGCCATTCTCCTCGCCGGCTTCCCATCGCCCTTCTGCATTCCCCCAGCGGGCAACCGGCACGGCAAGCCGCATCCGCGCCTCGCCCGCTCTGATCAGGGCCGGTTCTCGAAGAGTCTGAGGCGCAACAAGCGCAGTCGCGCCGGCCGGGCCACCCAGTTCAAAACGCAAACGGATGTCTTTCGCCCGGATTGTGGCGTCCTTGATCCGATCGAGGCTGATGTGGGTATCACCGCCATCCGTCGCGATGTTGACCACGGCGAGGACCCGGCTCCTGTCCTGGGCGGCCGCCACCGTCCCCGCCGAAAAGGCATAGCCGTCATGCAGAAGCTGGACGTGCAGATAGCCAGGCTTAACATGGGTGCCGAAGTACGCAAGCAGCCCCCGGCGCTGGTTCCAGAAATCGCCGCGATTGATGCTGGACAGGGCGAATGCCGGATGCAGGTATGTGCTGCCGATGATCGGCTCGCGCCCCTGCACGAATGTCTTGACGAGCATGCGCGGCTCTTCAAGCCTGGTGAACAGGGATTCCAGATCGCGAGGGCAGTCAACCGCGACACGATACGATTCCCGTTCGGCCGCCACCTGATCCAGCCCGAAATCCACCCGCCCCGCCGTTCCGCGCTGGATGAGGTCAAGTGTCGTGCTTCGCAGCAGCGTCGAGTAGCACCGGCTGTGCGGACCGGCCCATTGGCGAGTGGGCACGTGGAAGTGCCTGGCAATCTCCTCCCAGGCCATGTGGTACAGCTCGCCAACCAGCTTCTGCGCCTCCGGGATGCGCACATCCTGGCGTAGCTGGGCCAGGGCATAGAGCGCCACAACGGTGTATGTCGGGCTGTTGTACTCGCTGAAGCTGCCCTGCCGGGTGTTGTACTCATGCAGCGTGCGGAGGCGGTTCATCGCATACTGCCTCAGGTCATCCAGACCGTACATTTCCGCCGCAGCCAGAGTCACGTACGTGCCGAGGATGGAGATGTTGGTGTAGCCCGGCCCCACGTTCCTCCGCTGGATGGATCGGGCCGCATGGATGATGGTCTGGTCGATCTCTCTGGCAAGTTCGGCCGGAAGGCGGTCGCGATGGTCCAGCATCACCTCAACCAATGCCTGCCCGCAGAAATCGGCCCAGTTCCAGTCCGGCGGCGACATTTTGTCCAGCGGCTCCTCCAGGAACCAGCTCCAGATGCCATAGGTCTTGCTGGCGGGGTTCTTATCCTGAAGCACGATCACACGGCGAAGGATATCCTCGGCCCGCCGGCGGTTGGCCTCCTCCCCGGAATCCATGAGAACCACGGCGTAGTGCAACGCGGACCGCGTGCTGTGCACCTGGCCACCCTTCAGCGTGGTGTGATAGCCCGGAGAGCTGAACGGGCTCCTGAGCATCTTCTCGGCCGGGTCATAGTTGCGATCGTGCCGTTCCAGGAGCTGGGCGATGGTTCTTCTCTGGCCGTCATTGAACTTCAGCGGTTCACGCACCGTCGCCGGACGCTCAGCGGCCAATGCAGTGGCATGCAGAGAAAGCAAGGACAACACCAGTACGGGAAGATGCTTGCTCAAGGCCCTCTCCTGTCTTGTGTGAGTCGACAACTGTACTTATGGACAGGGCGTCTTCGCTGGCGGGGCGTCGCCTGGCATTTGAAGGGCCCCCACCAGATCGGCGATCCGCCCGACGCCCGTCTTCTCCATGTACTGCGCAAGCCCCTCACAAACCTTGTTGGGCGTAGCGGGATCGACAAACAGTGCTGTCCCGATGGCAACGGCGCTGGCGCCAGCCAGGATGAACTCTACCGCATCCTGCCAATTCTGCACGCCGCCCATGCCGATGATCGGCACGCCCGCCGGCCTTGCGACAGCTCGATACACCCGGGACACCAAGTGCAGTGCAATCGGCTTGATGGCCGGCCCCGAAAGCCCTCCCGTGACATTCGCCAGCCGCGGCGATTTCTTCCAAATGTCGATGGACATCGCCGTGAACGTGTTGACCATCGAGAGGATATCGGCCCCACCCTCTACAGCGCCCGCCGCCGTCGCCGTGATGTCCTCCACGTTGGGCGAGAGCTTGACGATCAGGGGCTTGCCCGGCAGCACCCTCTTCACCGCCGCCGTAAGCTCCTTCAGCCGCGCAGGATGCGTGCCGAATGTCAATCCATCCTTCACATTGGGGCACGAGACATTCAGCTCCACCCCCCGCACGCACTCCAGGCCACTCATCGCCCGACAGGTCTCGGTATAGTCATCAAACGAGTGCCCGGCCACGTTCACCACCACCGGGCATGGCATCTGCTCAAGCAGGGGCAGTTTCTCTTTCAGAAAGCGATCAAGGCCGACATTGGCCAGCCCGATCGCGTTGAGCATGCCCGCGCGGACCTCGACAATGCGCGCTGGCTCGTTGCCCTTGCGCTCCTCGCGGGTAATGGACTTTGTGACAAAGGCCCCCAGCCCGCTCAAGTCCATGTAGTCGGCATACTCGAACGCATAGCCGCAGGTTCCCGAGCAGGTAAGTGTGGGATTGGCCAGCTTCAGGCCACGCAGGTTTACCGATAGATCAACCACGCATCTCTTTTTACGCGACCAGAGGGGAAACGCAAGCACGCCGAGCAGGGGTCGCGCCCAGGCTGGGCTTCACCAAAGCAAATCCTTGCCCCTGAACACCGGCCCATCCGTGCACGCCAGTCGCCATACCCATTCGCTGCCCACCAAGGGCGGAACAGCGGGATCCGGTTTCCGAACGCGAATGCAGCAACTCTGGCACGTCCCCATGCCACAGGCCATCGCCCGCTCAACCGAAATCTGGCAGTCAATCTGCCACTTCTGGGCAATCTGGGCAACCCGATGCATCATCGCTTCCGGGCCACATGTGTAGACCTGCACTCGCTGACCCAATCCACGGAAATACCTGTCGAGGTAGGCCTCGAGGGCCTGGGTGACCCGGCCGCGAAATCCCCAGGAACCATCATCGGTCGTCACCACTGCGGGAATGCCATGCCTGGCGAATTCGGAGATGTTGTAAAGAGGCTCCACTCCATCGCTGGTCGGCCTTGGGGCATCCCCGGTGACCGCCAGCGGCAGGAGATCCCGACTGATCGCGCCACAAAACACCACGGCACGGCGCCCGGCAAGTTTCTCGGCCAGGTAGAGCATCGGCGGAATCCCCACGCCCCCTCCCACCAGCACCGCCACCTGATCCTCACCTGGCATTTCGAAGTGGTTGCCCAGGGGGCCAATGATGCTGAGGTTCTCACCCGACTTGAGGTGCTCCAGCCAGGCGGTGCCAACGCCCACAACCCGGTAGATGACATCCAGTTCCACTGCTCCTTCCACATTCCGCCGCCCCGCCAGCGAGAACGGCCGGCGAAGGAACGCCTGGCGCGATGCCAGTTCCAACCCGACATCACCCAGAGGCCTTGGGGCTTCCCAATCCAACTCCCGCTCAACAAAGGAAGGAGCGGTCGATTGGCACGCAACCTGCACAAACTGCCCCGGCAGGGTCGGCGGAAACTCGGCGCACTTCAAGACAAGGCGGTAGTGCTCCCGGCACAACGGCACATTGGCGACGACGGTTGCTGTGAACTGCCCGCGATCTGCGGCGTCCGATAATGCGACATCGCCCCGCTGTTGCGGCTGGCTCATGGTCGGTCGATCCAGGGAAGGAACTCGGTGTGCAAAAAAAGACTTCCGGAGGGGTGGCTCCTATCCACCTCCGGAAGTGCGCCACGGCTAAGAAGCCGTATAATCACGAACTTTCGTATTCCCATTTACCAATCTCAAGGCAGGTGTGACTATACCTCTGGGCCAGGGTCATTGTCAATCAATAGACCAGGGGGGATGGAAATTGATTTTCATGCCATAAGTAACTATTATAAAGATAGTTACATCATACGCTTTCGCCGAAATGCGCGGTTTGCTTTCCGGCTGCCGAAATGGCCGGGTCCGCCAGGCTTCCGCCAGTGTCCCAGCCTCCCTAAACTCATCCGTATCGGAGGGCATTCAGAGATGGCGTGCCTGGACGTGGCGATTGGGATCGTAATGCATCAAGGGAGGATTCTCATCGCAAAGCGCAAGCCTGGCGCGGCCCTGGAAGGCTTGTGGGAATACCCAGGTGGCAAAGTCCATCCCGGCGAAGACAAAGAAGACTGCCTGACCCGCGAAATGCTGGAGGAGACCGGCCTGGTCGTCCAGATAGTCCACGCCTTCGATCCGATCAGTTACCGTTACCAACGAGATACCGTCAGACTGTATCCGTTTCTGTGCAAATCCGTCAGCGGGCAGGCAAAGCCGCTGGCCTCCTCACAAGTGATCTGGGTTCGGCCAGACGAACTTCACCGTTTCCCCATGCCTCCGGCCAATGACAGCCTTAATCAGGAGTTACTTCGCGTTATCAGGGATGATGTGGCATTCGATGGGGTCGAAGAATAGCGGCGTATAAAGCATAATGGGCTGGATGCGAATTATCGCAGGCGAGTTTCGCGGCCGCCGGCTTCTGCCTCCCGAGGGGGATGTCACACGCCCCATCACCGATCGCGCCAAGCAGTCCCTCTTTGATGTCCTGGCGCCACACATCCCCGGATCACTGGTGTATGACTGCTTCTCAGGAACTGGATCCATGGGCTTGGAATGCCTCAGCCGCGGAGCCAGTCGCGCAGCGTTCTTCGATGCCGACCGATCGGCCATTCAGCGGTTGCAGCAGAACATCCAGGCACTGAACGTCCGGGATCGGTGCCAAGTCATCCCAGGCAACCTGTTCAAGTGGTTCGCCAGCCAGCCAGCGCCCGACCGCAAGGCCGATCTGATCTTCCTCGATCCCCCCTACCGGTTCGTGCGCGAGCGGCGGCAGGAACTCACCAGTCTGGCCGGCCGTATGGCAGCACATCTGACTCCCGCTGGCCTGGTTGTCTTCCGTCATGATGCGGCCGACGTATTGGCCCTCCCGCCCCTGCATACCGTGGACCAGCGAACTTATGGGCAGATGGCCATCGACCTGCTCGGGCACGCAGCGCCGCCCGCATCGGTCCCGCACCCGCTGTAACTCCTGCTTGTAACGGCCTGTTTCGAGGCGTACCCTAGCCGCCGACCATGGCGCATCGGTATCGCTATTTCAGCCCGTCCGACGCCGCCCGTACCGGCCGGCTCTCCTTCATCGCACGGCAGGTCGTCGAGGGGGTCATCACCGGCCTGCACAAGTCGCCCCACCGCGGCTTCTCGGTCGAGTTCTCCGAGCACCGCGAATATGTGCCAGGCGATGAGCTGCGGCACCTGGATTGGAAGGTCTACTCCCGCTCCGACCGGTATTACATCAAGCTCTACGAGCAGGAGACCAACCTCCGGGCCACGATTGTGCTGGATACCAGCTCATCCATGTGGTTCGGCAACAAGCACGACTACGGCCGGCACCTGGCCGCGTGCCTGGCCTATCTTCTGGCGAATCAGCAGGACCAGGTGGGGCTCGTTCTGATGGATGAGAAGATCAGGCTGGAACTGCCGCCGGGGTCATCGCCAGCACATCTGGACCGGCTTTTTGCCGAGCTCGAACTGGACGAGGTGAATGCGGCCAAGGCTACCAATATCGGGGCCGGACTGCACCAATTGGCCGAGCGGCTGCCGCGGCGCAGCCTCGTGATCCTGATCAGCGACCTGTGGCTGGACCCGGCCGAGCTGACACGGTCTCTCCAACACCTGCGCTACCGTCGCCACCAGGGACTCGTGCTGCACCTTCTGGACCGGGAGGAAGTCGACCTGCCGTATGAACGCCAGGTGACGCTCCAGGACCTGGAGACCGGCGAGAAGCTCCAGATCAACCCCGCCGAGATCCGCGAGACATACAAGAAGCAGGTGCAGGACTACCTGACGACGGTCAGGCGCTGCTGCTCGGACTGCGACGTCGAATATCACCCGATCTACGTGCAGGAGCCGTACGACAAGGCGCTGGTGCAACTCATCCATCGCAGGAGCTGATAGCCGTTGAGCAACAGAAGCCCTCGCGTGAACACAAGGCTACTTCGACCTCGACCGCCGCCCCGCGAGCAGCGCCTCAACGCTCAAGTCCTCGTCCACCTCCGGCCAATGAATGCCCTGACCGTCACCCAGCAGCTCCCATACGTCCCGCTGCGCCGGCGTGGCATGCAGGAGACGCGGAAACCACGCAAGCGGAACGCTGATCTGTCGTCCATCGGCGAGGCCGACGACCAACTCGGCGTCCGTCACACGCACTTCTCTGGCCATGGGCGCGCGTTGAGTATCGTCCGTCAGCATCATTCGCATTGTAGTACCCGCCGCCCGGCGCCATAATGTGCCGGTCAGGCTGACTCGACCAGAACTTCCTCAGAGGAGCCGCCCATGTCCACCCAACCCGACCGCCGCTCGTTCCTGAAGCACGCCGCCCTTGCTTCGGCCGCGCTGTCGCTGGGAGGAGCATCAGCCGTGAATGCGGCAGCCGAGCCACCTTCGGCCGCCACCGGCCTGCCCCAGGGCAAGATCAAGAACCTGTCGATCAGTCGCATCCTGCTCGGCGGCAACCTGCTGACCCATTTCACCCACAGCCGCGACCTGCAATACGTCTACAACCTGGCCAAACACTACAACACTCAGGAGAAGATTTACGAGACCATGGCTCTGGCCGAGGCCAACGGCATCAACACGCTGGTGATTCACGCCGCGCCGAACATCAACCGGATGCTCCAGGACTACCGCGAGAAGCGCAACGGGAAGATCCAGTGGATCATCTGCTCGACGGCCGATATCCTCGACGCGGCCAAGTACGGCGATGCCCTGAAACAGATGGTGGATGCCGGGGCGAACGCCCTGTATATCTGGGGCGTGCAGGCCGACACGCTGGCGGCCAATGGTCAGGTCGGCATCATCGCCCGGGCGGTGGAACAGGGCAAGAAACTGGGCGTGCCTTGCGGCGTCGGCGGCCACGGCCTGCAGGTCGTCCGCGAATGCGAGAAGGCCCAGGTGGACACCGACTTCTACATCAAGACGCTGCATCACCACAACTACCCCAGCGCCAAGCTAAACCATGACTCGATGTGGTGCAGCGACCCGGACGACGTGATCGCGGTGATGCAGGCCGTCGATAAACCCTGGATCGCCTTCAAGGTGATGGCGGCCGGCGCCATCCCGCCCGCGGATGCGTTCAAGTACGTCTTCAACAACGGCGCCGATTTTAGCCTCGCCGGCATGTTCGACTTCGAAATCGAAGAGGATGTGAAGATTGCCAAAGGCGTGCTGGCCGGCATCACCGGCCGGAGACGGCCATGGCAGGCATGAACCCAAGCCAGGGTGAGTCCTTATCTTGCAGGGTCGCGGCTGACGGCGCGGTGTAATGGCCCATCCTGCCAGCAGGCTGGCCCGGATGCTGATGGAGCCGCTTTGTGCATCAGCCGGCGGCCAACAGGGCCGGCGCCAAGCTGCCCGCCGAATCAAAAAAGGAGCGCGGGTTATAATGGGTTTTCCGTTACAGATGGCCGAGCTTGTCGTACAATACTCGCATGAACCGAATCGTGACCATACTCGCTTGGGCGTTGGTCGCGCTAACGTCAGAGGCGCCTGCCGGCCAGCAGCCAGCCACGCGGCCCGCGCAATCTGTCACCCAGCCAGGTCCGGCCGCCGTGGTTTTGCTTCACGGCGAGATCAATGACTTCAGCCGCCGCATGCTTGAGCAGCATTTCAAGCAAGCCCGACAAGCGGGTGCGAAGTCCATCATTCTCCATATCGATAGCTATGGAGGGCTGGTGACCAGCGGCTTGGAGACCTCGCAGTTCATCAAGCAGCAGGCGGACCTGCACGTGTTGGCTTACGTGCCATCCAAGGCGATATCGGCCGGGGCCATGATCGCGCTGGCTTGCGACGAAATCGTCATGGGAACCGCCGCAGTCCTGGGTGATTGTGCCCCCATCGCCATCGGACCAACGGGCATGGCGCCTATGGGCGATGCCGAGCGGGCCAAGGCCGAAAGCCCGATTCTTGCTGATTTCGCCGACAGCGCTCACCGCAACGGCTACGATGAAACACTCGTCAGTGCCATGGTTAAGGTTGGCCTCAGCGTGTACTGGGTTCAGAACCCGGCGGACGGCGAACGGCGATTCGTCAGCGAGTCTGAGTACAAGAACCTCTCCGGCAAGGTATGGGGACTGTCCACCAAAGGGTGGGAGTTGGTCAAGGAGGACGGTGTGGCCAACCCGGTGGACGCGCCGGATACGCTCCTGACGGTGAACACATTCCGCGCCATGAAGCTGGGCCTGGCAAAGGCCTCTTATGCCACTCTCGAAGAGTTGACTTCCAGCCGCAACCTCCGGGTCGTCGCCACTTTCGAGCCCGGCTGGGGCGAGAAGCTCGTGGGCCTTTTAGATCGCGGCTGGGTGCACGCCATTCTGCTCATCGTCTTCCTGATGAGCCTTTATGCCGCTTTGCATGCGCCCGGTCACGGCTTTGGCGAGGTGATCGCGACGATCTCGCTGGCGCTGCTCGTAGGCGTGCCCGTGTTGACCGGCCATGCCCAGTGGTGGGAGATTCTCGCGATTATCCTGGGCATCGTTCTACTGGCGCTGGAGTTGTTTGTAATCCCCGGCTTCGGCGTCGCGGGCCTTGCAGGCATTGTGCTGATCCTCGGCGGGTTGCTGATGGCGTTCGTCGCGCCAGAGCCTGGTCGGTCGCCCTTCGCCATCCCACGGCTGCCCACAACTTGGGCGGCCATTAAGCAGGGCTTAACGGTAGTCGTGGTTGGCCTTGCCTGCTCGCTCCTGCTGTTTGCGTGGCTGAGGCGGTATCTGCCGAAACTGCCCTACTTCAACCGGCTGATCCTGACAACCACCGTCGGCGGCAGCGAATCGGCCTCCGTCGGAAGCCTGACGAACATCGACCCAATGGATGAGCGCCCGGGCATCGGCGCCGCAGGCAAGGCCCTGACGGACCTTCGGCCGGGCGGTTCAGCTGAGTTTACCGATGCCGGTGGCGGCCGCCACATTATCGGCGTCGTCAGCGACAGCGGCTTTGTGCCACATGGCGCGTCGATAGTCGTGCGCGAAGTGGCTGGCAGTCGGGTCGTGGTCCGGCCGATCGATCGGGCCTGAAGCACTCGGGAGTGAATTGCGGATATGACCTTGCTTGCGTGGATCATCCTGCTCCTCTCCATAGGCATCATCCTGTTGGTTGCCGAGTTCTTCCTGCCCACGCATGGCCTGCTCGGTATCCTCGGCGGCCTTTCCATCGTCGGCTCGATCGTGGTCTGTTTCGCCATTCACTTCTGGCTGGGCTTTGGCGTGGCCATGATGGGCATGGTGGCCACTCCCCTGCTCTGGGCATGGCTGATCCGCGTCTGGCCCAGGACGCCCGTCGGCCGCCGGATCGTCTTGCCGCCGGTGGAAACGACAGCGCCGCCGCTCCGTGTGCGGATCGGCCAGGGCGGCGTGGCCGTCAGCGAACTGCGGCCGACAGGCGTGTGCGAATTCGCCGGCCAACGCATTGAAGCGATGTCGGAATATGGGATCATTGCGGCCGGGAGGAATGTGGTTGTCGTCAGCCTCGACAACCGCAGGCCGATTGTGCAGGAAATACCAGGCTGAAGCGAACGGATTCGGCGATCCGGCAGCGGCCGGCGCCGGCTTTGAAGCAGACAAGGAGCGATGGCAATGATGACTCTGGGGCAATTCAACTATGAATCACTGGGATGGGTGATCCTGGTGGTGGTGGGCCTGGTCCTGCTGGTGCTGTTCGCCATCCTGTTCCAGTTCCTCGGGCTTTACGTCCGCGCCCTGGTCAGCGGCGCTCACGTCACGTTTTTCGAGCTGATCGGCATGCGGCTCAGGAAGGTCAGCGCGGTCACGATCGTCAACTCGCGCATTCAGGCGATGCGCGCGGGCCTGAATGTCAGCCAGCAGGAGATGGAATCGCACTTTCTCGCCGGCGGCGACGTGGATCGCGTCATCCGCGCGATGATCGCGGCCAACAAGGCCAACATCGACCTGTCCTGGAAGACCGCCACGGCGATTGACCTGGCCGGGCGCGATATTCTCGACGCCATTCAAACCAGCGTAAACCCGAAGGTGATCGACGTGCCCAGCGCCGCGATGGGCCGCAACACCATCGACGCCGTCGCCAAGGACGGCATCCAGCTTAAGGTGAAAGCGCGCGTCACCGTGCGGACGAACATCAAGACCCTGGTCGGCGGCGCCACCGAGGAGACGATCATCGCCCGCGTCGGCGAGGGCATCGTCACAGCCATCGGCTCGGCCAAGGATTACAAGGATGTGCTGGAGAACCCGGACCACATTTCCAAGGCCGTGCTGGCCAAGGGGCTCGATGCCAACACTGCGTTTGAGATCCTCTCCATCGACATCGCCGACATCGATGTAGGTGAAAACGTCGGCGCCAAGCTCCAGGCCGACCAGGCCGAATCCGACAAGCGCAGGTTCCAGGCCGAAGCTGAGAAACGCCGCGCCCTGGCCATTGCGACCGAGCAGGAAAACATCGCCAAGGTCGCCGAGAACCGTGCCGCCGTCGTGCTGGCCGAGGCTGAGATTCCGCGGGCCATCGCCGAAGCGTTTCGCAGTGGCAACCTGGGGGTCATGGATTACTACAAGCTCCGCAACGTGCAGGCTGACACCCAGATGCGCGAAGCGATCTCGCGGCCCGGCGACAGCAAGTGAATTCGGTCCGTTACGATTGAATCACCATGATGGATTTCCCGCCCATTCTTGCCGCCGATGACGGAGGCGACCTGATCCGACTCCTGGTCGGCGCGGCGTTCGTCGTCTTCTGGATATTGGTCGGCCTGGCTTCCAACGCCAAGAAGAAAAAGCCCGGCCAGCAGCAGGACGGCGGCAAGTCGTGGGAGGACATGTTGCGTGAACTGACCGGCGTCGAGATGCCCAAACCCCAGGAGCCCGAGCCGCCGCCGCTGCCCCCGCGCCAGCAGATGCCGCCCGCCCCGCCACCGCAACCGCCGCGCCCCCAGCGTCAACGGCCGAAACCTGAGGCGCGCCGGCCGGTCCCCAAGCGGCCAGCGCCCAAGCCGCCGCGGCCCGTTTCGGTGGCGCCGCCGCTCCCTCAGACGCATGCGGTATCGGAGCCCGCACAAACCGTCGAGAGCACAGCGCTCTCCGCCGGAACCGCCTTCGCCCGGCACTCCGATATCGCCGATACGGAAATCACCTCGGAAACCAAGTCGGCAACATCGAGCGCCAAGACGCCGCTTGCGTCCGCCAGGGCCATCTCGGGCTGGCTAAACCCCGGCACGCTTCGCTCACAGTTCATCCTGACCGAAATTCTTCAGCCGCCCCTGGCCATGCGGCCAGATGAACGGCGGTGACGGCATATCCGGCCGTAAACCGTTGTTCCCATGCGTTCACCGCCGCTTCGCACGCACCGTTATGTTCCGCCGCCCTCGATGCTTCTTCCATGTCGCCCCGGATTACCAGCCGATCCTCCGCGAAATCGGACTGGACGCCGACGCTGTGTTCTCCCATCCCGCTATCCGCATATGGCGCAACCTCGATGATCGCGAGAACGGCACGCTCGACGCCTTGCTGGCCGACGGCCGCCACCTGCGACTTCATATCAAGCGGTACAGGCCCGTGTTCTCCCGCACCAGCCCCGCCGATGCCGAAGCCGGCGGCCTGCACGCGTTGATGTCGCACGACATCCCTGCAGCGCCCCTGGTTGGCTGGGGGGGGCTTGACGATGGCCGGAGCTTCGTCATCATCGAGGACCTCGCCGATTACCGCCCTTCCGACCGCCTGCTGGAAGACGGCTTTCCGTTCGTTCGACTGCTCGAGCCGACCGCCGACCTTGCCGCCCGCCTTCACAATGCCGGCCTGCACCACCGGGATCTCTATCTCTGCCATTTCATGGCCAGGCCGCTCGACGACGCTGTGGATCTGAGGCTCATCGATGCAGCCAGGGTCCGGCGATTGTCTCGCCTGTTTCGCGGACGATGGATCGTCAAGGACCTCGCCCAGTTCTGGTACAGCACGCTCGTCCAGCCCATCACCGACAGCCAGCGAATCGCGTGGCTGACGCGTTACGCCGCCCAGCGGCAAATCGACGATATCACCCCACTCGCGCGCCGTATCCAAGGCAAGATCGCCTGGATGGCCCGGCACGATGCGAGGCTCAACCGCAAGCAACCCCACCGCAACGTCCCCATCCCCGCCGACTGAACGCAACTTCCGGTCAACAGGCCGAGACGCTTTCCTTTCCACCGTCCCGCCTCGCCTGTATTCTTGGCTCATCGATGAAGATCGGTCTTGTCATCTTCGGCGCTGACACTGCCCGCGGCGGCGCTGAGGTTTACACCATCAACCTCGCTCGCTCGCTGCGTGATCGCGGCCACGATGTCTCCCTCCTCGCTCATACGTTTGCTCCTGGCCTACCCGCCATCCGGCAGGTTCCGCTGAACGCTGGCGGCCTCACTCGCGCCGGCCGCTACCTGCGGTTCCTCGACACCCTTGACCAACATCTCGCAGCGCACCGGTACGATATCATCCATGCCATGCTGCCCGTGCGCTGGTGCGATGTCTATCACCCGCATGCTGGCCTGGCCGCACAGAACCTCACTGAAGGCTGTCTCCGCCATAATGATCCCCTCCGCCGCGTCCTGTCGCGCATCGGCACCTCCTTCAACTGCAAGCGACAGCGGCTGGCGGCCGTCGAGCGTCGGATGATCGATCGTTCCGATGGCTCGATCGTCCTCTGTCTCTCAAACGCCATGCGCCAGGCCGCCGCCCGCTCCTTCCCGCAGCGAGAGGATCGGCTCACCCGGCTCCTGCTCGGCATCGATCTGCGGAAATTCGACCCTGCAGCCTGCCCGGAGGCCCGCGACGAAATCCGCCGCCGCCTGAACATCGCCGCCGACACCACTGTCGCCCTGGTCATCGGGCAGGATTTCCAGCTTAAGGGCGTCCCCCAGGCCATCGCCGTGGTTGCGCAGGTCAACGATCCACGGCTGGCACTGGTGGTGGTGGGTCGCGATGATCCAGCCGGATATCGCCGCCAGGCGGCCAGTCTCGGCATCGCTGACCGCGTCATCTTTGCGGGTTCCGCGGCCGATGTCCGCCCTTTCTACCGGGCGGCCGATTTCCTGCTGTACCCTTCGCGTTCGGATACGTGCGGGCTGGTCGTCTTCGAAGCGGTCGCGATGGGTCTGCCCGTCATCGTCACCCGCCAGGCCGGAGCGCACGAAGTCATTACGCCCGGTGGCGAAGGCTTCGTTGTCGATGATCCGCGCGACATCCCCGCCCTGGCCGACGCCACCCGCAGGCTTCTGGACCGGGCATTGCGCCGCCAGATGCGTGATGCCGCCCTGGCTCTGCGGCCGCAGCTTTCCCAGGACCGCCACGTGGATGAGCTGCTTCGGATCTATCGGGAGCGATTGCACAGCCGCGGCTCGTCGTCAACGTCCGCCTGATTCACGCCGATTTTTCGCGGAACGATGGCTCGGTGCCCTGTCGAAGCCGGGCAATGTTCGCCCGGTGTCGGTAGATGATCAGGGCGGCGATCAGGCAGGCGCATATGAGCAATGGAAGCTGCCTGGAGAACACCGGCCAGCCCATTGCCAGTCCCATTCCCAGATAAGCCAGCGGGAAGACTCCCGCCGCCGCGATCGACCCCAGCGACACATAGCGCCACGCCATGAAGACAACGATGAACACAAGAATTGCGACCACGGCGGGCAGCGTGAAGAACGGATACAGCCCCAGCAGCAGCCCAGCGCTCGTCGCCACGCCCTTGCCGCCCTTGAACTTCAGGAAAACGCTGAACATGTGCCCGGCGACCGCCGCGAAGCCCACCAGCAGCCAGAGCAGGTAAGTGATCGCCGAGTATTCACTCGCAGGCCGGCCGTCACGATGGACCACGGCCGCGGCGATGAGCATGGGAAGCAGGCTCTTGAGCAGGTCCAGGGTGAACACCATCGCGAAGAACTTGCCCCCCAGCAACCGCCCGACGTTGGTCGCCCCGATGTTGCCCGAGCCGGCCGAGCGCACATCCACGCCCTTGAGCAGCCCCACCCAGAGCCCGAACGGCATCGAGCCGAGGATGTAGGCCGCCAGTGTCAGGGCAGCCAGCACAGCGTGCGTCATAGGCCACGTTTTGTAACCGACCCGCGATCCACTGGCCAGCGCGGCCTATTTCTTCGGCCGCGGCGGCAATTCCACCGACTTGATCCGAAGGATGTACGGCTTGGAGCGCAGGGCTTCGAGCTGGCTGTCCGTCGGCTGGGAATCGGTCTTGATGAGCATCAGCGCCACAGCGCCATCCGCGCGGAACTCGCGGCTGATGACCATGTCGGCGATGTTGATGCCAGCGTTGCCGAATGTCGCGCCCACCTCCCCGATGACGCCCGGCTGGTCCTTGTTGTTCAGCACCACCATGTTCCCCTCGGGAATCATGTCCATGCTGAATCCGTCGATGCGCAGCACGCGCGGCATGCCGTCGGCATAGACCGTGCCGAGCACGCGATGAGACTCGCCGGTGGGCGAATCAGCGCGAATGCCCACTATGTCGCCCACCAGGCCCGCGGGCGGCGCGGGCTCGTGCACCTTGACCAGCGAAATCCCGCGGCCGCGCGCCAGGTGTTCGACGTTGATCACGTTCACCGGGGTATCCAGGTGCGGCTTCAGCAGTTCGACCGCCGCCAGGCGCATCAGCGTGTCCATCAGCTTCGGCGCGCGGGTGCCTGAGACGCGCAGCGTGATCGTCTTGTATCCACCATTGCACACGCCCGTCAGCAGGATGCCGATCCGCCTCGCCAGCTCGGCGAACGGCGCTTCATCGGGCGGCAGGTCCAGCTTGATCCCGCCGGCATTGACCGCCCCGCGGATCTCGCCCCGGCTCAGGTATCCAAGGATCGACTCGCAAGCCTGCGTCGAGACCGCCGTCTGCGCCTCCTCGGTGCTGGCGCCGAGGTGCGGCGTCAACACGACGTTCGGCGCTTTGAACAGCGGATGGTCCTGCGCGGGCGGCTCCTTCACGTACACATCCACCGCCGCTCCGGCAACCCTTCCTTCCTTCAGCGCGTCAGCCAGCGCGATTTCATCCAGCACCTCGCCGCGGGCATCGTTCACCACCAGCAGGTTCTTCTTACACCTGTTGAACAGGCGATCGCGATTGAGCAGGTGCTTGGTGCTCTCGCCGCCGGGCACGTGGAACGTGATCACGTCGAGCTGCGACAGGAACTCGTCGAAATCCTTGACCATCTTCACCCGCCCGTCCAGCACGCTCGACGTGGACACGTACGGGTCGAAGCCCAGCACGCTCATCTCCATCGCCAGCGCCCGGCTCGCCACGGTCTTGCCGATCCGCCCCAGCCCCACCACGCCCAGCGTCTTGCCGGCCAGTTGCGTGCCCTCGTACTTGGTCTTTTCCCACTTGGCCGGGCCGGACTTCACGTGGGCGTCGGCCGCGGGAATCTTGCGGGCCAGCGACATCATGAGCGCCAACGCGTGCTCGGCCGTCGAAAGGGTGCTCGCCTCGGCCGTGTTCATCACCAGAATGCCCTTGCTCGTCGCCGTCTCCAGGTGGATGTTGTCCACGCCGACCCCGGCGCGGGCGATCGCCTTGAGCTTCCCGGGGTTCTCCAGCACCTTCGCCGTCACCTTGGCGCCCGAGCGGACAATCAGCGCATCGTACTGCGCCACGATCGAAGCCAGCTCATCCTCCTTCAGCCCCACCTTCACGTCGAACTCCATCCCGCTCTGCTTCAGGATTTCAAGGCCTTCCTCGGCCAGCTTGTCCGCCACCAGAATGCGCATCGCCATATTCCCTGTCCTTTCAGTTTCCTCTTAAAGCGGGAATGGTACTTGACCACCGGCAACTCAGGCAAGTTGCCACGCTCTTGCTCACAGGCCCGCCCGGTCAGTTCGTCGCCTAATCATCCGCCCCGCACGGCGGGTGATCCTCGTGCGCGGCATGCCGAGGCTTCGACTCATCCTCCATCGCGTGCTTGCGCTGGTGGCAGGAATGGTCGCCATAACAGACGTGACCGTGCGCCATTTCTTCCGGCTTGGCCGGCCGCACATCCACCACCTTCGCTTCCACATCCACGGTCAGGCCCGCCCACGGATGATTCGCGTCGATGATGACGCTCTCGTCATGAATTTCCGCCACGCGCACAATCCGCGGCCCGCCCGATGTATCCACTTGAAACCGCATCCCCACCGCTAGGTTGGGCACCTGCCCAAAGTCCTTTCGCGGTACCGGGATCAGCAGGTTCTCCTTGTGTGCTCCGAACGCCTGCTCCGGCGCAAGCGACACGTTCACTATCTGCCCCACCGCCGCCCCCTCCAGCGCGGGCTCCAGCCCGGGGATCAGCGAACCCGTACCATGCAGGTACTGAAATGGCCCGTGCTGTTCCGAGCTGTCCAGCACCTCGCCCTTGCTGCTCAACTTGAATTCGATCGTCGCTACCGTGTCCTTCGTAATCTGGCTCATCGTGTCCTTTCCAGGCAATGCGAGGTGGAATGATGGGCCATCCGGCCCGTCGGGTCAAGCTCGTCCTGCCCCCCAGCTTTGATAGCCCGCGGAATCGGGTACCATCCGGCCATGCGAACCGTGTTGATCCTGCTCGTCTGCCTGTGCACGGCTTCGTTCGCCCAGGCGGCGGACTCGGCCGACCTTCGGGTGCTCCGGTCACGGCTTTGCGATGCCACTCTCCAGGACGGCCGGGCTGATACGAACGCGCGACTTGCCGCCACCATGCGCGATGACGGCTCGTGGGCCGACATCGATTACGCCGACAAGACGCCTTCCTATTGGAAGCCCTCCAATCACCTGTACCGCCTCGTGGCGATGGCCAAGGCATACCGAGGCGGCAAGGCGGCCAACCTCAAGCCGTCCATCCTCCGCGGCTTTGACTATTGGACGAATCTGGACCCCCGATGTCCCAATTGGTGGCACAACCAGATCGGCGCGCCGCTCGCCATGGGCAACCTGCTCATCCTCATGGGCAACGACCTGTCCGCCCGGCAGATTGCCGCCGGCGTGAGAATCCTCAATCGCGCCACGTGGAAGACCTGGACCGGCCAGAACCTCGTCTGGGGCGTCACTATCCAGATCGTCCGCGGCTGCGTCGAGAACTCCGAGCCGATCGTCGCCGAGGCATATCAGCGCCTGTACGATGAGATCCGCATCGCCCCGCTCGGCCAGGAGGGCATCCAGGCCGACTTTTCGTTCCATCAGCACGGCCCCCTGCTCTACAGCGGCGGCTACGGCCTCGGCTTCACAACTGACTGCGTGCGCTTCATCGATCTCGCCAAGGGCACTCGTTTCGCCCCGCCGCCGCAGAAGCTGCGCATTCTCGAAAGCTATATCCTCGATGGCCAGCGATGGATGACTCGCGGCGGGATCTTCGACTACAGCGCCACCGGCCGCGAGCTCACCCGCCCCGGGAAGAGCGCCGGCCCCCTTGCCGCCACCGCCGGCAAGCTCGCCGTCATCGGCGAGCGCCGCGATGAGCTGCTGCATTACGCCCGCCTGCTCCAGAATGATCCAGCCGCCAAGCCATTGACCGGCAATCGGCACTTCTGGCGGTCCGACTACATGGCCCATCATCGCCCCACATGGTTCGCCTCGGTCCGCATGCACTCCGATCGGCTGCTCAACACCGATGGCTATATCAACGGCGAGAACAAGCAGTCGCACCACCTGGCCGATGGCGTGACCATGCTCTACCTGACCGGCCGCGAGTACGCCGACATCTTCCCCCTATGGGATTGGCATCGCCTGCCCGGCATCACCGCCCCGCAGGGCACGAAGCTTATCCCCAACCAGGTCTGTTTCAAGGGCGGCACATCGTTTGTCGGCGGCGTATCCAATGGAACCTATGGCCTGGCCGCCATGCATGTGAGCCGAAGCGGCCTGGATGCCCGCAAGGCCTGGTTCTTCTACGATGATGAGTACCTCTGCCTGGGCTCGGGCATCACCAGCGCCAGCGGCAATCCGATCAATACCACCATAGAACAATGCCTCGCCCGCGGCGAGACAACCACCGGCCGTTTCTCCCCCGCCGGCAAGCCCCAGACCCAGTGGCTGCGCCACGGCAACACCGCGTACATCCTGCCCGCCGACGCATTGATAAAGACCGCCGTCGAGCGGCGGAAGGCCAACTGGAACACCATCGGCGCAAGCTCAGCCATCGAAGAGCAGGCCATCTTCAGCCTCTGGCTCGACCACAGCGCTGACTGCAAGGATGCCCATTATCAGTACATCGTCGTCCCCTCGATGCCCGACGACACCGGCCTGGATGCCATCCAGTCCCGCATCCACATCCTGGCTAACACCCCCGCCATCCAGGCCGCCTGGCATGACCAACTCAAGCTCCTCGGCATCGTCTTCGCCAAACCCGGCCAGGTGAAGACCCCGGCCGGCTGGAGCATCTCGGCCTACCAACCCTGCCTGCTCCTGCTCCAGCATCACAGCGACCGCATCGAGCTTTCCGTCAGCGATCCCGAGGGCGGACAGCCCCACATCGATGTCGAAACCAATCTCCCCGTTATTCCCAACGACAAGGACATCCTCGGCGTCGATGCCACCATGTTCCGCATCCGCATCCCTCTCCCCACCGGCCTCGACGCGGGACGGACGGTGACACGATCGCTGAGGCTGGGCCGGCTCTGAAGCATCCAGCCATCGCCGAAATCCTATCACTTCTCGTACGTCACCACATTCACCGCCAGCGTCCACCGCTGCGAATGCTTTGTGTTGCTGTACCTGGCCTTCTCCATCTTCAGGTCTTCGTAGTAGGCGTAGCCGTGGTCGTAGCAGTCGCCATCGGCGTAGCACACCACCGGCTCGCTGAAGCTCATCTCAATGAAGTACATCTTCCCCTTCTCCAGCGGCACCTCGCCCGGGGCGAAACTGACCTGAAGCAGGTCAGCCGGCAGCTTCCAGTACGACTCAGCCCCAGGGTAAGGCCTGTGCCAATCGGCGTAGCGGATGACCGGCCGAAGCGGCGAGTCGTGCGCCTGCGACCACTTCACCACCTTCAGCAGGTCGCCGCCGGCGTTATCCTGGCGGATGCGGATTTCGCAGCCGAAGGCTTTGCTGGACCCGTTGTTCGCCCAGAAGGAGATCCCGGCCAGGCTCTTGCCATGATTGGTGAAACTCTGCCCCCAGTTCTTCGTCGGCGGCAGGTGCGGGATGAAGATTTCCCATTCCTCGGTGCGAATCTGGTTCTCGACGAGCTGGCCGTGGCCATTGCCGAAGATCAGCCCGCACAGGTCACCCTTGATGGCCGTCTTCTGCCCGGTGTGGGCCTTTTCCGTCACCACGTCGCCGTCGGCGTACCCATCACCGTTGTCCGGCCGCACGTAGGCCGGCAGGTCCAGGTATTCGCCGCCGTGGCTGTTGTAGCCGCCGATGCACATGGCGTAAGGCTTGCCGGGCATCACCTCGTAGTCGCCGTGGCGAAAGCCCACTCGCCCCAGGTCCTTGTCGCTGTGATTGGCCGACAGGAAATCCAGCGTGTACGTACCGTCGTGGTTCGGCAGGATGATCGGCTTCCCGAAGGGGCCGTCATACAGCACCGCATTGAGCTTGTTGCCCCAAGAGACGATCTTCGGGCCATCGAAAATCGTCACCCCGTAGATCTGCGTGCACCTGGGCACAAATGTCTGCAGGTAATGGTGCGCGCGGTGCAGGTACTGCTTATCCCACGTCTCGGGAAAGCCCGGCGGCACGCACACATACTCGGCCGGGATCGGAACATCCACAACCTCGCCGTCCTTGCCCACGAAATCCGTCACCACGAACGGCGGCGTCTCGATCTTGTCGAACATGAAGATCAGCGTTGCCGGCCCACCGGTATCGGGCAGGTTGAACCGGCCATCAGCGCTGATCCGCGCGCTTGCGGGCAAGCCCTTGCCCGGCCGGTATGCATCCACCCAGCCCGGATGCCCGGCAAACGCCTGAACGCCCGGCCGGCCGGTGATAAACGGGATCGTCAGCCGGGCCTCAGCGCCCATCGCCTGTCCACACGCCAACACCACCGCAAGCACCATCGTAGCAAGTCTCATCGCCTGTCCTCCCGTGCAAACCGCATCGAAAAGACATCCGCATCCCGCAGCACAAAACGAACCCGCACCGGCTTGCCCGCCAGGCCGCCCAGGTCCGTCTTGCCCCTGAAACTCACCGGCCGCCCCAGTTCATCGCCGTAGATCTCATCGCACGACGACAGATCAAAGCCCGGAATCGCTCTGCCTGCCGCATCCTGAATCTCGACCTTCACGCTCCCCACCGCCGACGTAGCGAAGTTGAGCACCAGCCGCCCTCCCTCGAATGTCAGCGGCTTGGTGACGCACTCGCCGCCCTTGAACCCCGCATTCAGCGAAGCAAAACCATCCAGCCGCACCGTGCCCCGAATCAGCCTCGGCGCCCGGCTGCCGTACCCTTCCAGCCAATAGACGGATATCTCCCCCGCCCCGGTCTGCAGGATTCCCGCCGCCGGCGTCTGGTTCCCGTGGGCGTTGCCCCAGTTGTCCGGATCAAGCCCCGGCCTGATGTAAGCCTCCATGAATGGCCGGTTGAAGTTGATTCCATCCCGGCTGCTCATGAACACGGCATCCGACAAACCGTCGATCTCCCGCCCCGCAAGCCCGATTTTCTTCCGCTCCGGCACGAACCGCATCGGCAGCCCGATGTACAGGTGCAGCGCACGAGGATATGGCGTGATCCCGTTCGTATAGAACTGCTCCATCGGCCCATCGCCGTACTCCAGCCACTGCGGCCGCGACCAGTTCACGAAATCATCCGACACGCTCCGCTGTATCTGCCGCTTGCCATCGCGCCCCGCGCGCAGATAACAGACATACTTCCTCAGGTTCCCATCCCAGAAGTTCGTGTTCAGCGAGTCAAACGACCCATCCGTCATCACCGCCTGCTCGCGCAGCTTCTTCCAGTGAATGCCATCCGGCGACACCAGCGCATTGAGCGTCCGATACCCATTGCCCTCCTCGTCATAGATCCTCCCCAGCCCCACCGCCTTATAGCGTTGCTCGGGCAGCGCTGCCGGGTTGGTGTCCTTGAACGGCGCGAAATTGTGCGCTTCGCGGTACGACTTCTCCTTCGGCTTGTAGATGATGTTGGTCTTGTCCGATCCCTTGCACGGGAAGAGCCCAAGCTCCGGCCGCGTCCAACGAATCCCATCCTTGCTTTCCGCCAGGCAGGCGTATTCCTCCGTCAGGTCTCCCCCGCCCCGGTAATACATCCGGAACCGCTCGCCATCCTTGAACACAGTCACGTACGCGCTCTGCGGTCCCTCCCACGGCGCATCGAATGTAAACACCACCTCGCGCCGCTGCGGCGGGTGAAGCTTCAACGAGATTCCCGCGGAGGACTCAATCAACCCCCCGTCGCAAAACAGCTCCAGCCGTGTCCCCACCGCTACTGGCCGGTCCGCTTTCGCCCCGGCCGGCGCATCCGCAAGCAGCGACGCCAGCAGCAATGTCGCGATCATTCCATTCCCACCAGGTCGTATACACGAACGTAATCCACCAGGAACGCATCCGGCAACTCGGCCTTCTCGATGTCCCCCGCCCACTTGCCGATCTCATCGCTCAGCTTGATGTACAGCGGAACCTGGCATACCCCGCCGGCATCCGTGCGCCACATCTCCTTGCCGTCGATGTAGAACACGTAGTGGTCCTTCATCCACAGCAGCCCATACGTGTGAAAACCCTCCATGATCCCCGGCACATCCACCTTCGTTGCAGCCTGCTTGTGATCCTTGCCGTAGCCATCCCAGTGAAGGGCGAAATTCACCTTTCCATCCAGCCAGGGCTTTTCCATGATGTCGATCTCGGTG
>CAZMXI010000018.1:0-38718 GCA_964570205.1 uncultured Tepidisphaeraceae bacterium | reverse complement strand
CTATGCTCACTAATGCCGAAATCGAAGCCAGTTGCGCCCGTCGTAAGATCGCCTTCGTCGCCCAGGAACTCGGCCTCGACCCCGAACACATCCTGCCTCACGGCCTCTCCATCGCCAAGGTCCCCATCGACGAACTCAAGGCCCGCAAGAACGCCCCCGACGGCAACCTTATCCTCGTCTCCGCCATGACCCCAACCCCCCAGGGCGAGGGCAAGACCACCACCACCATCGGCCTGGCCGATGCCCTCCGGTACCTTGGCCACCGCGCCTGCATCTGCCTCCGCGAGCCCTCTCTCGGCCCTTATTTCGGCGTAAAGGGCGGCGGAACCGGTGCCGGGTATGCCCAGGTCGTCCCCGCTGAAGACATCAACCTCCACTTCACCGGCGACATGTACTCCGTCGAGAAGGCCAACAACCTCCTGGCCACCATGGTCGATAACCACCTCCAATACGGCAACGAACTTGGCATCGATCCCCGCCGCATCGTCCTCCGCCGCGTCATCGACCTCAACGACCGGGCCCTCCGCGACATCTTCGTCGGCCTCGGCGGCGTCAAGAACGGCGTCCCCCGCCGCGATGGATTCAACATCACCCCCGCGTCTGAAGTCATGGCCATCCTCTGTCTCGCCTCCGACTACCAGGATCTCGGTAAACGCCTCGGCAACATGGTCGTCGGCTTCACGTACAAGGGCGAGCCCGTCTTCGCCCGCAGCATGGATGCCGTCGGCGCCATGCAGGTGCTGCTCCGCGACGCCGTCCATCCTAACCTCGTTCAAACCCTCGAAGGCACCCCCGCCTTCGTCCACGCCGGCCCCTTCGCCAACATCGCCCAGGGCACCAACACCGCCATCGCCACCCGAATGGCCCTGAAACTCGCCGACTACGTCGTCACCGAGGCCGGCTTCGCCACCGACCTTGGCGCTGAAAAATTCTTCCACATCAAGTGCCGCATCGCCGGCCTCAACCCCAAGGCCGTCGTCATCGTCGCCACCGCCAAGGCCATCGCCTTCCACGGCGGCTTCACACCCACCGGCGGGCTCGGCAACCTCGGCAAGCACATCGACAACATACGCCTCTTCGGCCTCGAACCCGTCGTCGCCATCAACCGCTTCGACGATGACAAACCCCAGGACCTCGACAGGATCGTCCGCTTCTGCCACCGCAAGGGCGTCGAGGCGGCCGTCGCCAGCCACTATCGCGACGGCGGCAAGGGCGCTGTAGAGGTCGCCAAGGCGGTTCTCCGCACCGTCCAGAAGTCCGCCCGACGCAAGCTCAAGTTCCTTTACGACCTCGATGCCCCCCTGCGCGACAAGATCGAGACCCTCGCCACCCGCGTCTATGGCGCTACCGGCGCCGACTTCGACCGCGCTGCCGAAACCGACCTCGACCTGCTCACCCGGCACGGCTTTGGCAACCTGCCCATCTGCGTAGCCAAGACTGCCAACAGCATCTCCGACAACCCCAGCCTCAAAGGCCTGCCCCGCGCCTTCCGCGTCACCGTCAACGAACTGCGCGTTTCCGCCGGCGCCGGCTTCGTCGTCGCCATCTGCGGCAACATCGTCACCATGCCCGGCCTGCCCAAAGTCCCCGCCGCCGCAAGGATCAAGGTCCTACCCAATGGAAAAACCGTCGGCCTCGCCTGATCCGGCAAGGCCGACGGTTCGTGCAACCACACGAAACGGAACATCACTACGAACGCTTGCCCTCGACCAGTTCCTGAAGATCTCCCGCAACGGTCTTGAGTTGTTCGGCCTGTGACGCCAATTCCTCGGCGGCCGACGCCGATTCCTCGGCATTCGCAGCGTTGGACTGAGTCACCTTGTCCATCTGTCCCGCCGCGGCGCTCACCTGCTCCAGCCCCCGGCTCTGCTCCTGCGCCGCCGCGGCTATCTCGGCAACCAGGTCCGCCGCCGAAGCGTTTTGCGTGGTAATCTGCTTCAGCGTCTGAGCAACCTCGCCGCTCAAAGTCACGCCGTTTCGGGCTCGCGATACGGCCGTCTCGATCAGGGCCGCGGTGTTCTTCGCCGCTTCAGCGCTCTTGATCGCCAGGCTGCGGACCTCCTCGGCGACCACGGCAAAACCCTTGCCGGCTTCGCCCGCGCGAGCCGCTTCCACAGCGGCGTTCAGCGCCAGCAGGTTCGTCTGAAACGCGATCTGATCAATCGCCTTGATGACCTTGGCCGTCTCCGCGGCCGATGTCTCGATCTCGTGCATCGCGTCCACCATGCGGCTCATGGAGGTATCAGCCACCGAGGCGGCATCGCGAGCGTTGTTGCACAGACTGCTGGCCTTCGAGGCGGTCTCGGTGCTCCGCTGGGTCATACTGTCGATTTCCGTCAGCGCTGCGGTCGTCTCTTCAAGGCTGGCGGCCTGCTCGGCCGCGCCACTGGCCAGCGATTGGCCCGCCGAGGCCACCTGCGCCGAGGCCGACGCGAGTTGGCTCGAACCTTCGCTCAGCATGCTTGCCAGGCGGTTCATCCTCCCCGCGAGCCCGCGGGCCACCAGGAACCAGATGCCGCCGGCCAGCAGCGTCGAACCCGCGATAATCCACACAATGAGCTGGAAATTCCGCGCCGACATGTCCAGGATGCGGTTCCTCGCCTCCAGCATTTCGTCCGTCGACGCGCCGACGCCAATCACCCAGTCCCACGGCTGGTAATAGGCCAGATGCACCAGCTTGGGCCGCACCGGCTCGCCGGGATTCTGCCAGGGGTAGGTGATGACGGCGGTCTCGCCGCCGTTCAAAGCCACGGCCTTCCGGCAGATCTCCTGGATGATGTAATTGCCGCTGGCGTCCTTGGTCTGCCAAAGGCTCTCGCCGTCGCGCTTGCCGTCCTTGGAGACGACATATTGACCCTTGACCTCGCCCAGACCATGCAGGACGTAGGCATAGCCGGTCTTGCCCACCTGGATGCCCATGATCGCCTGTCGGAGCTGTGCGGTCACCTGCTTCTCGGGGATACCCACGTACAGCATGCCGACCACCTGGCCGCCGGCATCGAAGATCGGAGAATAGCCGGTGACATACCAGTCGTTGACCACGAAAGCGCGACCCGAGTAGGTCTGGCCTTTCAGCACGGCGGCAATGACAGGATTGATGCTGCCATCCGCATTAGCCGCCGGAATGTAGGTGCCGATGGCGCGTTTCCCATCCTTGCCGACCACGTTGGTGGCGATGCGCAGCATGTCGCCCGCCGCGTTCATCTTCTGGAAGACGGTGGATGTGCACCCGACCGAGGCGCGCACCTCATCGACAACCAAGGCGCTCTGCGCCGGATCCGTCACCTGCGCAAATGAGTCGGAACCGACCCCCATGCGAGGGAGCTTGATCTTGTCTCGCTTGCCGTTGATCTGGTTGACGGCATCCCACTCGATTGCCTGGTCGGATGAGAAGCTGACCTGGCCGTGCTTCTTGAAGACGTTCACAGCCGCCTGAAGCGATGCGGTAACCGAATTCTGGGTCATTTCGCACATCGACCGGATGTCGCGAATGGCGCGATCAAGTTGTGCGCGGATGAGTTCGTCGCAGCCGGCGCTCACGTAGGCGTCGGTTTGCCTGTTCTGCCAATAGACCAGCCCCAGCATCAGGGCGAGGGGCGCGGCCATGACGGCGATGCCGATGGCCAGTAGTTTCGTACGCAGCGTGAACCTCTTCATCATTGTGCTTTCCTCCGAGAGCGAACCGCCTGCGGGCGCACCATCGCCTTCAGCAGCGCGCAACCCATGCATCAGTTGTGGCACACCGCCATTCGTGTGTGTCCTGAAATGCCACCAATGCCATGTGTGCAGCGCCCCCGGAAGCCGACACAATTTTCCTGCACCACCCAGCCTCGCTATCGGCGCTTTGAAGCAAGTCATTAAGGAATATATGCGCGGCAACAAATCTGACGTGCTCCAATCGAATAAACGAACACGACTGATGCACGATGCCGTTGCGCAGAGAAACAGGATGGCGATTCACGCGAATGGTGCAGGGCACATCCGGCCGATAATAGGAACGACGCGAGCCCTGACCGTGCCCCATGGAGGCAGCATGCCAATGGTTCGATTGATCGCGGCTTCCGCATTGACGTGCAATCTCTGCATTATCGCCGCGGCGGCAGGACAGGAACGCCACCGCACTCTGGGCGTCCAGATCGCCCTGGAGCGGGCAGGCTTCTCTCCGGGACTGATTGACGGCCAATCCGGGCCGAAAACAGAGCTTGCGATCAGGCAGTTCCAGCAGGCTCGCAGGCTGCCGGCCACCGGCAGAATCGATGCCGCCACCACGGCCGCCCTCAAGTTGCCCGAGAAACCCACCATCACCTACGCCATTACGCCCGGCGATACAGCTCTGGTTACCCGCCCACCCACCGGCTGGGAAGCCAAGTCTAAGGCCCGGTGCCTCGGCTACCACACCCTTGCCGAAGCTGTCGCCGAGCGATTCCACTGCTCGCAGGCCCTGCTCCGCCGGCTCAACCCCGGCAAGGATCTCGCCCGCTTGACGGCCGGCCAGACCCTCACTGTCCCCGCCATCGACGCCCCCGAGCGCCCCCGCGCCCACAGGATCGAAATCGACCTGCCCAGCAAGACAATCCGCGCCCTGGATGCCGGCGGCGCAGTGGTCGGCTTCTTCCATTGCTCGGTAGCGGCCAAATCTGAAAAACGCCCGAGCGGCGCTGCGAAGGTACAGGTGATCGCCAACGATCCCACCTATGTCTTCGACCCGAAGATGTGGCCGGAGGTGAAGAACGTCAATCGTAAGCTCGTCATACCGCCCGGCCCGCGAAACCCGGTCGGCTCGTGCTGGATCGGCCTGAGCCTCCCCGGCTACGGCATCCACGGCAGCCCCAACCCCGAGCTCATCGGCAAGACCGGCTCGCATGGCTGCTTCCGCCTGACCAACTGGGATGCCCTGCGCCTGGCCCGCATGGTCCGCCCCGGCACAACCGTGCAATTCATCACCCAGGCCGCGGTTGCCTCGCGCTGAACTCGGCGATTCAAAGAAAGAAGACTGCACAGGATTTGTGGCCGTCAGGCGTTAGACTCTTAGAGAACTACCTCAAGGAGTCAGCTATGGATCCTCAACCGCACCAGCGCCGTTTCAACCTGCGGGGGTTTGCCTCCCTGCTGCTGGCAACGTCTTTTCTCGTCATGTGCTTCTCAGGGGTGATTCTGTACCTCACGCCGCAGGGCCGCGTCGCCAACTGGACCGGCTGGACAATGGTCGGGCTGGAGAAGGAACAGTGGGCGGCCGTCCACACCAATAACAGCATCCTCTTCGTGGCGGCAGGCCTGCTGCACCTATACCTGAATCTGGGTCTCTTCTGGAGCTATATCAAGCGCAAGGCCGGAGCGGGGCTGAACCTGAAGCTGGAAATGGCGGTTGCAGCCGTAGTTACTGTGATCTTCGTATGGGCGACAACAGCGGATATCTGGCCTTTCAGCGAAGTAGCCAACCTCAATGATCACATCAAATCCTACTGGGCGCGGCAGATGGGAGCGTCGCCGGGAGCCCACGCAGAGGATCTGACCCTGGCCGAACTGGCCGAGCGGATCAAGGTTCCAGCGGACCAGCTTGTCGAGGCCCTGCTTCAGGACGGCTACAGCAACGCCGGGCCTGCGGTCGTCCTGGCTGAGGTTGCGCGGGCCAAGGGCCAAACGCCAAGTAAGGTGTTTGCGGCAATCCGCAATCACTTTCCTGATGCGGAGTTGGGGGCGGGGCGAGGCCGAGGCCAGGGGGGTGGGGGTGGCGGAGGCGGTGGCGGTGGCGGTGGGATGGGCCGACTGTACAAGGATATGCGGCTAGAGCAGTTCGCCAAGGATGTGAACATCTCTCTGCCGGAGTTAATCGAGGCCCTGCGAAACGAGGGCTACACCGTCGAAGGCGGCACCGCAACGATTGATGCCGTAGCCCAAAGCAAATCCGCATCACCCAGGGATGTGTTCACAGCGCTCTCAAAGCACTTCCCAGATGCCAACCTGCCACGCGGTGGCGGCGGCGGATGGGGCGGCGGCCGCGGTCTCGGCGGAAGGTGACCGCGCTGCACCCCGGGATAGCAATCATCGAGACTTCAGCGCATGATCGCGATTGGCCAGGGGAAAGCTGACGCGGGTGACTGTGAGGGCGGCGCGCCAGATGGCCATGAGCATCTCCACTGCCCTGGCGCCGTTTCGGCCACTGCACGCGGGGTCGCGGTTTTCGGTGATGGCCGCCAACCAGTCATCTACGATGCGGGCGTTGGCCACGTCGGTGCTGCGCTGGGCCGGGGCGGCCGTGGCGCTGGGGTCATCCGGCATGGGACGCCACTGGTCAGCGCGGCCGGCCTCGGTCCACTGGCCGGGCTGCTTGACGAGCACTTTCGGCCAGATGTCGGCCAGGATGCGGGCTGCGCCCTTGGAGCCGATCAACTCGATGCCCCAGTAGCCGGAGTAGGCCGCCAGGCGAGAGCGGCTGGTGAAGCTGGCCAGGACGCCCTTGTCGAAGGCGAACTGGGCGTCGATTTCATCGCCGAGGATCGGGCCGAGGTCTTCGCCAGCAGTCTTCACATCCGCGGCCGTGGCCTCTCGGCCCTTTTCCAGCACGCGCGACGTGCACCAGACCGGCTCGCCGGCGAACAGGCGCATCAGGTCGAACAGGTGAACGCCCAGGACAACCAGGTCTTCGCCGCCCGCACGGCGATCCTGCTTGCCCCAGGCGCGCATCTCCAGCAGGTCGCCCACAAGGCCTTGGTCAATCTTCTTCTTCAGGTGAACGACCGACGGCGCCATGCGCATCTGGTGCATGACGGCGATCTTCAGGCCCTTGCGGTTGGCCAGCGACAGCACCGCATCGCCGTCGGCCGGCGTGCGCACGAAGGGCTTCTCGCTGAGGATGTGCGCTCCGCCCTCGAGGGCGGCCAGCAGCATGTCGCTGCGGTAGGTCGTCTGGCGCGGGGCGACGCTGACGAGTTGCGGCTTCTCTTTGGCGAGCATATCCCGCCAGTCGGCATAGGCGCGGCCAGCGCTGCATCGCGCGAGTGCCGAGGCTCGGCCCTGGGGGTGAGGGTCGGCGATGGCCACAACCTCGATATTCGGCCGATTGGCGAAGACCAGGTCCAGCCCATGTCCATAGTCGCCCTTGCCGGTGTGGCCGATGATGGCAGCGCGATAGCGGGGCTCGGCCGCGCGCAGTCTTGTCGCGGTGAGAGTCGCCGCCGCGCTGGCCAGGAACGTTCGCCTGTTGATCATGGAGTGCCTCCTTGGCTGGGCCAAGGTGCATCGTAACCGAAGATGGCGAGTGGATCAGCGGAGGCCTTGATCTTCCAGCCCGCCGGGAGGACAACTGCGGCCCATGGAAGTTAACCGAGAGATGTTGGAAGCCTTCGCAGCCGCCTCGCGGAAAGCGGCGCGATACGGCTTGATGCGCTGCTCCAGCGGCAACCTGTCATGGCGGCTGGACGACGGCCTGATGCTGGTGAAGGCATCGCGGAGCTGGATGAGCGACCTGACGGCCGATGACATCGCCGTGTGCCGGATTGAGACGGGCGAGCCGATTAACGACAGGAAGCCCTCGGTGGAAATCGGCTTCCATGCCGGGGTGCTGCGGACGCGGGAGGATGTGAACGTGGTGCTGCATTTCCAGGCGCCGTTCGCGACGACGCTGGTGTGCAGCGATCCAAGTGCGGTGAACTACTTCGCGATTCCCGAAATCGCGTATTACATCGGGCCGATCGGGATCGTGCCGTACATCCTGCCCGGCACGAAAGAACTGGCGGCCGAGGTCATGCGGGTCATGAAGAACCACAACCTGGCGCAGCTTACCAACCATGGACAGGTGACGGTGGGCAGGGATTTCGACGAGGCGATCCAGCGGGCGGTCTTCTTTGAACTGGCGTGCGAGGTGATCGTGCGCGCCGGCGAGCGACTTAAGCCGCTGTCGGCCGAGGCGGTGGCGTTGCTTCGCGCGGGCGGCAACGTGTGATCGCGGGCGCTACTGCTCATCGGGCGCATCGCCCGAGGCGACCAGGCTCGAGACAAGTGGCAGACGTTGGAGGGCAACTCCGTCGGCCAAGCCGCGGCGATCGGGAAGCTGGCCGGCGTGCCGCATCGTCGCGAAGTGCCGGGCGCGATGACATCGAGCGTGCGCACCGGATTCGCTCCGGTAACGGACCCGTGCGCTAGGCGCGCGGCTTGCCGAAGTGCCCGAGTCGAGGCTCGGCGAGGCGCACATAGTCAGCCATGCTCATGTGCACGGCATCCTGATGCGTGCCGGCCTGGAAGATGACTTCGTCCTGCCGTTGCAGCGAGTCATCCATAATCGTCGGCAGGCCGTACAGCTTGCCGATGGGCGGCTCGGCCCCCAGTTCGCAGTCGCGGAAGAACTGGCTCAGCTTCGGTTCCTCGACAAGGTGCGTTTCGCTGGCATGAAGCTCGTTGCGAAGCGAATCCAGGTCGATGAAGTACGCGGCTGGCAGCGCGCAGAGAAGAAACTGGCCGTCGGCCTCCACCAGCACAGGCTTGATCACCCGTTTGCCTGAGACGTTCTCCCTTTGCGCCAGGTCCTGGGACGTATAGGCGGTGTCGTGATGCCGCCAGTCGTAACGAACCCCCATCCGATCGAGGTACGAGCGCAAATCCATGGCTGACCTCCTGTGGTTCGAGTTGTCGAACGACTCATGATTCTACCGCGCTCCCTTCTCCCCACGACACCGAGAAATGGGCAGGATTCGGATTATCAGGCCAGCGGAATCCCGATCGCTCCAGCAAGCCGCCTCTGGAATTCGAGCCAGTTCGGACCCTCGCGGGCAAGGACCTCGGACACATCGAACCAGGAGTTGGTCGTTGGTGATTCGCGTTTCAGCTTGCCCAGGTCCAGAGTCTTCCCGGCAATCAGAGTCCAGAAATCGCGAAAATCACGACTTCGCGCCTTCTGATGCGATTTTTCGGCTTCGCCGGCACGATTGTGTGCATTGCTGACGTCTGTGCCGCCCTTGATCTCGATGGCCACGACATTGCGGAGTGCTTCTCCGAAATGCTCGCGAATCTCGATGTCGGGATCTGACCCGAAGTGAATCTCGACGAGGCGACCGGCCGCATTCTTCAGCGTAAGCCTGCTGGCGGTCTCCCGGATGATGTGCCTCTTGACGATGTCGCGGACGGTCAAAAATACACTCTGTTTGGCTTCCTCTCCGATTCGCACGTTGTTGGCGCCCTGGAACATTGAGCCGAGCGTGATCAGCGGCAGTTCTTTTACGTCGCGCCGCGTCACGCGCGGCGAAATCTGCCGAACGAGGCTGGCTAACTCGACTGCCATTGAGGCGCAGAACGCGCCGAGCAGCTTCTTTTGCGCTTCTGTGATCGTACCGCGACGCTCCATGCTGGCGAGAGCGGTCATTCCGGTCGAAGACGTGTAGAAGCCTTTCCGTGGCACACCCAGCAGCAGACGGTAGTAGCCAACAAGCGAAGGCTTGGATTCGAGCACCGCCGGAGTCGGAAATACGTGTTCATCTCGGATGCCCGCCGAAGCAAGAATCTGCTGGACATCCGCCGGCACATACGCCAGCAACTGCGCCTTAATGGCCTGTGGGCTGGTGCGTCGCAAGGCTTCCCGGAGCGCATCTTGGAGCCAAGTCTTGCGCGCGGCGACGAGGAGCTGGTGAAAAGTGACCTGTCGTGATGCCGAAGGTGCCTTGAAGACGCGTTCACGCCCGTGTGACGTTCCCATTCATCCGCCTTTCCGCAATGTCGACGTACTCGGGATTCAGCTCGATCCCAAGAAATCGCCGGCCCATCTCCAGAGCAACGACCCCAGTCGTCCCAGATCCGATAAACGGATCTAGGACGAAGTCGCCCGGCTGAGTCGCCAATGCCAAGCATGGCCGAACCAGTGCCGACGGGAAAGTCGCGAAATGCGCTTCTCGCAGTGCCCGCGTATTAATGTCCCAGACTGTGCGCAAATTGCGGTCGTTGGGACCGCGAAGGGCGTCATGTTGATACAGGTATCGCTCGTGCTTGCTGAAGAGGAACAGGTATTCGTGAGACCGAGTCGGACGATCGCGAACGCTTTCAGGCTGGCAATTGGGCTTGTTCCAGATAATGTCGGCGCGCAGGTACCAGCCAGCCGCTTGCAGTGCCAGTGCCAAGCGCCACGGGATCCCGATGAGATCCTTCGGCTTCAAGCCTTTGGGCGTCGGCGGGCGAATACTCATGGCCCGGCCCGGATTCTTCTTGTCGGGCGCTCGCCACGTGCGGTTGCCCGAAGTGAATGAATCGCCGATATTCAGCCATAATGTGCCGTCGTCGCGAAGCACTCGACTGACCTGATCAAAGACCTTGACCAGGGCGTTGATATAGTGCTCAATCGAGCTCTCCAGCCCGATCTGCCCAGCGATGCCGTAATCCCGCAACGACCAATATGGCGGCGACGTGATGCACGCCCGAAAGGTGGCATCTGGAAGCCGCGCAAGAACCTTGGCGCTATCGCCGATGATCAACGCCGAATCCGCCGAGCCGTTGTAGAAGATCGCGCCAAAGCCATTACGCAGCTTGCAGGCGGGTCTGACAATGACTCGTCCTGGCGACGGGAAAAGCGTATCCGAACCCAATGTGCTACTCCGGGTCTCTGGCGCCACTGATCACGATGCCTTGCCTAAGCGGTTTCTCAGAAAGAATGTCGCTCATCCGTACGGAAATCTGGATTTCAGCCGAAAAATGGCTGTCCGAGAATCTGGCTAAGCGACAGATGATCTGTCTACTCGCCTAGGCCGAATGACAGTCTATCGAGAGGCAGCGGCCGGGGCAATCTGGACACTGTCTCGCGACCCGCTTGCCATCACGAATTGAAGTAGTGCGCGAGCTCGATCTTCTGGTATGCGCGTTTGGTGGCCTCAGCGCCGGTGGCCAGGTAGATCACGCGGCTGGAGGGCTCGAAGACCATGGACTGAAGCGTCATCCGGCCTTGGGAGACCGAATCGAGCATCTTCTCAATGGCCGGAACGTCGATCCTGCCGAAGCTCGCGACCGACTCCGCGCTCAGGCGGTCATACCGCCGACACCGCCCGGGGGTGGCTTGGTCCGCGCCGCGATGGTGGTTGGTACTGATCAGGGCGGCCTTGGGCTCGGCTCGGCGCACGACGACGTCCTTCGGGGTGATCTCGACAACGGCGCGGTTCCCGGCGGCATCCATCAGCATCAGGTTGTTCGCCGACTGCTTCGGCGTCTTCTTCAACAGCTCGATGGCTTCATCGACGGTCTTGCATCGCTCCAGCACCGTGCGATAGAGAAGCGTGTAGGGCATTGCCTGCGGCTTGACGCCCAGCCGGCGGACTTCCATGTTGGCCAGCGCCAAGCCATGTTCATTCATGCCCGACAGCACGCCAATGAGGCCCGGCCAGCTCACCGCGGCGAAGGCATATCGCTCCTTGGGCCGGAAAACCAGCACCACGCTGTGCTTGTCGGCGACATTCATGCCGGGAAAATCGAGGTTCCGGCCGAATCGCGCCACGCCGTCGGGCGATGCCTCGGCGGGAAGCGTCACGGTCGAACAGGCCATGACGGGCAGCAGGTCCAGAAAGCAGTTGCCGAGCATGATGTCGCCCGCGCCGATGCCCGATGCCTCGGCCAATGCGGATATCTCGTCCCGATGCTCGGGGAGAAGCTGGTTCCGAAAGACGAATGCCGCCGCCTGAGCCTGGCGATAATGGGCATCATTGAGGAACCACCGCTTGAGATACTGATCCTGAAGCAGGCGAACCTGTTGCCCAAGCTGCGTGCCATGCGCCCGGCCGATCTCGGCCGGCTCGCCCGCCAGTTCGATGACCTTGATCGCGGGCGCAGCTTGCCCCTTCTTCGATTCCTTCTCTGTGATCTGGCCGGCCGCATCCCCCGCCACCACAGACAGGAACAGGGCAAAGATCAGCCGACATGCGTGAAAAGAGGTTCTGGTCATATCGTTTTGTCCGGCTTGTTGTTCCGATGAGTCATGTTACCCAGCCATCGGCAAATGGGAACCCGGAAAGTCGGTCCGGCGCCGGGACCGGAAGCATTCCAATGGATGAGCGACCAAGTGCACAATGCACTGACGCTCAGGCCGACCGCCTCAACCGGCCGGGCATCGTCCGGCTGCGCCCAGAGACCCTCCCGCGGCCGTCGCCAAACGCACCATCGCTCACTGGGCCATCCGCACCAGGCGAACCTGCCGCAGGTTGATCGCCTTCCAGCTTGCCGCATCGCGCGGCCGGATCGTCACCATCTGCTCACCCGCCTGTTTGATCTCCACCACCCTCAGTTCGATCTCGGCGAATGTCTCCCAGGACCCCGTCTGCGTTGCCTTGCCGTCGATCTTCTGCCCGGCCGCCTCAATCACGAAGCTCGACTCGGCAAATGTCGTCGCGCACGTGGCCATCACCTTGAATTTCCCAGGCTGCCTGAAGTTCACCTTCCACGCCGCGTAATCCGATGCGCTGTCCCAGAAGCCGATGTTCGACCGTCCGCCCCGCGTCTCGGTCCGCAGATTTCCGTGCAGGTCCGCATCATCCGCGCCCAGTGTGAAGTTCCCCTGCGCATCTGCCATCACCGCCGGCACCTGCGGCAGCGCCAGCTCGGGCTTGAACCCGCGCAGGTCTTCGCCGCTGATCTTCAGCGCCACCGCGTATTGCGATGGCTGCTTCTCCGGCAGCTCGATCGCAAGCCCCTGGGCATCATGCGTGAACTTCAGTTCCGCGGCGTGCCCCAGCAGCGTCACGCGCGTGATCCTGCCCGTCACGCCCTCGAACTTCGCCAGCGAACGGATTACCGTCTTCTTCTCCGCCGGCCAGCCCATCACGAACGCATACAGCGTGTCCGCCCCCTTCATCGTGAATCGGATGTCATTCGCCGTGTACCGGTAATCCTCGTTGAAATGCCCGCCCTTCGCCCGCACCTTGCCCTCGCCGTGCACCAGCCACGGCCGGGTGCCGTAAATCCCCTCGCCGTTGATCGCGATCCACTCGGCCATTTCCTGCAGCGTCTTTTCGGCCTCCGGGTCCAGCGATCCATCCGGCCGCTGAACCACGTTGATCAGCAGGTTCCCGTTCTTCGACACGATGTCCACCAGCATGTGGATCACCCAGTCCGTGCCGCGGTACCTCCAGTTCTTGTTGTAATACCAGTCGCCGATCGATGTGTCCGTCTGCCAAGGATGCGGCCTGATTCCCGGCATCACCCCGCGCTCCAGGTCCTCCACCCACATGCCGTTGGATTGCTGCTTGCACGTGTACACCACATCCGTTTTCCCGCCGTTGCGCGCTGCGCTGGCGTTGTACAGGTGGGCGATCATGCTCCGGCCGACATCGTTCCCGAACGGCACCCCGCCATCCGTATACAACAGGTCCGGTTGGTAATTGTCGACCAGTTCTCTGATCCGGTCATACCACTGCTGGTGCCACCGAGGGTCGTTGCTGTACCACGCCGTGTCGCCCGCCCTGGCCGGAAAATGGTACAGGTCCCACAGCGCGGGGTCGGCCCCATCATACGCCACGCCCGCCAGCGCACCGGTCTTGTCCGATCCGTGGCTCGGCTGGAACCAGGTGAAACTCGCCCCAAGGTGCTCGGATACGCCAAACCTCAGCCCCTGGCTCTTGGCCGCCTTCTGCCAGTCGCCCACCACGTCGCGCTTCGGTCCCATGTTCACCGAGTTCCACCGGTGCAGCTTCGAATTCCACAGGTAGAAGTTGTCGTGGTGCGAGCCCATGCTCACGAAATACTTCGCTCCCGCTTTCCTGTACATCGCCATGAGCCGGTCCGGGTCCCATTTCTCGGCCTTCCACAGCGCGATGATCTCCTTGTACCCGTGCTTGGATGGATGCCCGTACTTCTCCAGGTGGTCCTGGTACTGCCGGTGCCCCTGCACGTACATGTGCTTGGCATACCAGTCGCCCGCCATCGGCACCGCCTGCGGGCCCCAGTGCGACCAGATCCCCAGCTTGGCATCCCGGAACCACTCCGGATACGCATACCGCTTGAGCGATTCTTCCTTCGGCTCGAACGGCCCGGCCGCGATCGGCAGCCGCAGCGCCCCGCCCGTCTCGCCGCTCTGGCTTCGCTCTGCCGCGCAACTGATCGCCCCCAGCGTCAACCCCGCCAGAATCCCGGCCAGCGCCATCCCCAGCGTCTGTATTCTCATATGCCTCTGCCTTTCCGTGCCTCGATCCAACGCCGCCATGCGCAAGTCAACTTCCGCGCATGTCTCCCCGGCAGAATACCGCATCTCTCCGCCTGTCTCCACCGTCCGCAGACCTCCGACCGCGTGCGCAAGCATTCACCGCCCCCATCGCATGTCTCAGTGATTCGCCTCGCTCGCCCAAGGGTGACCCGAAGAAAGAAGCGACGAAGGGAAATCCCTTCGTCGCCTCATATCCATCGCTTGATGTCCGGCCGGCGTTACTTCACATCCGACAGCTTCACCGGGGCGCGGTTCGTCGCCGAAATCAGCACCGCTTCCAGGACCCGCTGCGTCTGATACGCATCAAAGAAGTCCGGAATCGCGACCACCGGCTCCTGCCCCGACAGCACCCGCAGGATGTCATACGCCTGGTTCACGAACGTGTGCTCATAGCCGATGATGTGCGCATCCGGCCACCACGCATCCACGTAGGGGTGGCTGCCGCCGTGCGTGCACATGATCTCGGTCCACCCCTGCACTTCGCGCGGGCGGGTTGCATCGTAGAACCACAGCTTGTTCATATCCTCGAAGTCAAACCGCACCGAGCCCTTCGACCCGTTGATCTGCCAGCCGTTGCGGTTCTGGTTGCCCGTCGCCTGCCGCGCTGCCTCGAAGGTGCCCACCGCGCCGCCCGAGAACCGCGCCAGGAACAGCACCGCATCATCCACCGTCACCGGGCCCTTCTGCTGGGCGCCGCTCGTGCCGGCCGCGATCCCGCCCGCCGCCGCCGTCGCCGACGGGATGTTCCGCTCCTTGATAAACGTCTCGGCGATAGCACCGGCGATCTCCGTGATCTCCTGCCCGGTTACAAACCGCGTCATGTCGATGATGTGCGCGTTCAGGTCGCCGTGCGCGCCCGAGCCGGCCAGTTCCTTCTTGAACCGCCACAGCAGGGGCACGTTCTCATCGGCCCAGTCCTGCAAATACACCGCCCGCACGTGTCGGATCTCGCCCAGCGCGCCCTGTTTCACCAGCTTGTGCGCCAGGGCGACGGCCGGCACGCGGCGATAGTTGTACCACACGAACGACTTCACGCCGGCCTTCTTCGCCGCGTCGGCCATCTCGCGGGCTTCGGCCAGCGTGCCCGCAATCGGCTTCTCGCACGACACATGCTTGCCCGCCGCGATCGCCGCCTTGGCGGGCGGCGCGTGCATGAAGTTCGGCGTCACGATGTCCACCAGGTCGATCTCCGGGCTCGCCACCGTCTTCTGCCAGTCCGTCGAGAAGTTCTGCCAGCCCCATCTGGCCATCGTCTCGGGCTTCTCCTCCGGCATGCCGAATACCGTGTGCATCACGGGCTTCACCGGAACCTTGAAGAACCGCGAAACCTGGCCCCATGCGTTGGAATGGGTGCGGCCCATGAATCCCTGCCCGATCAGGGCAACGTTGATCTGGTCTTTTTGCGGCATGGTGTTTCCCTTCTCTTTAGAGCCTCTGGTCGCGGTGCAGCCTCGGCGCGATTCGCCTCATGCCCGCGAGCTTTCGCGAGCCATTCAATGCTGCCTTTCGCCTCAACGGACTGTCAGAACCCGTAATATAGATGCGCTCGTTTGGCCGTGCAAGCCTCGTCCCACTATCATGCACCCATGGCCTGGACCACCCTGTGTCGCCTCGATGAACTCGCCGAAGGACACGCCAAATACGTCGCCGTCGGCCATCATCAACTCGCCGTCTTCCTCCATGTCGGCAAGCCTTACGCGCTGGACAATCGATGCCCGCACGCCGGCGGCAGCCTGTCCGGCGGCGTGGCCGAGGAGGGCTGGGCCGTCTGCCCCTGGCACCAGTGGCGATTCCGCCTCGACACCGGCGAATTGCGCAACGCCCCGCGCGTCCGGCTCGGCGCTTACCCGACGCGCATCATCGAAAAGGACAGCGCGCGGCTTGTCGAGGCCGATCTGCCCGCCCGCCCGCAGCCACAGGTCGATCCATTCGAGCTGGATGAGCCCGCCGGGCCATGACCTGCTCAACCGCGCGCAACAGGTCCCCCGCAAACCACCCCGATGCCGGGTCAACAGCACCGGCGGACCGTCTGGCGACCAGGCGGAGCAATCCGCACATCAAACATCAGCACAGTCCAGCCATCTCCGCGAAGCGGTCTTTCAGGCTGGGATAGAGCCTGGTGTATTGGGCATAGGAGCGGTCATAGAGGGTCGAGCTCCTGGCCTTCGGTGCGATCTTCGCGGTCTGCTTGATCGCCCTGGCGCAGGCTTCCTCGACGCTGTTCCAGACGCCGGTGCCCACGCCCGCCAGGATCGCCACCCCGTAGGCCGCGCCCTCGGTCGAGTTGGTCAGGACCAGCGGAGCCTTGTAGATGTCGGCCTGGAGCTGCCGCCAGAAGGCCGACCTGGCGCCGCCGCCGCTGGCGCGGACCTGGGTGATCGGGATGTTCATCTGGCGCATGATCTCAATCGCATCCCGCATGCCGAAGGTGACGCCCTCGAGTAGCGACCGGATCATCATCGCGCGTGTCGTGCGGGCGGTGATGCCGATCCAGCCGCCGCGGGCGCACGGGTCGGGATGGGGGCATCGCTCGCCCGTCAGGTAAGGCAGGAAGAAAAGCCCCTCGGATCCGGCCGGCGCCCCCGCCGCCTGCGCGACCAGCAACTCATACGGATCGACTTTCTTCTTCTTTGCCTGGGCGACCTCATCCTGGGCGAGGTTGTTGCGGAACCACTGGAAAGACCCGCCCGCGGCCAGCATGCAGCCAAAGACGCACCACTTGCCGGGAACCGCGTGGCACATGGTGTGAACCCGGCCGTTGGGGTCGCGCGTGGGCTGGTCGGAGTGAGCGAAGACGACGCCGCTGGTGCCGAGGGTAGCGCTGACGATGCCGCTGGTGACAATGCCGTTGCCGACCGCGCCGGCCGCCTGATCGCCGCCGCCGCCGACGACGGGAATGCCGGCGACGAGGCCGAGTTCCCTGGCGGACTTGTCATGTAACTGGCCGGTGATTTCGTACGATTCGTGCACCCTGGGCATCAGGCCCTTGTCAATCTGCAGGATGCCGAGAAGCTTGTCGGACCAGGCGCGGTTGACGACATCGAGCAACAGGGTGCCGGAAGCATCCGACACCTCGGTGGCAAACTCGCCGGTCATGCGAAAGCGGATGTAATCCTTGGGGAGAAGGATCTTCTTCGTTTTCTCGTAGACCCTCGGCTCATTCTTGCGGACCCAGAGGATCTTGGGCGCGGTGAACCCGGTGAGGGCGGGATTGGCGACCAGGTCGATCAGGGACTCGCGGCCGCCGGCCCTGGCGGTGATTTCCTCGCACTCGGCGGCCGTGCGCTGGTCGTTCCAGAGCAGGGCCCGGCGCAGGGCCCTGGTGCCGTCGGCGAGAAAGACCGACCCGTGCATCTGCCCCGAAAGCCCGATGCCCTTGATCTCCCCTGGCTTGACCTTGGCTTTCTTCAAGACGGTCTTGGTGGCGGCGCAGGTGGCCTTCCACCAGTCTTCGGGATCCTGCTCGGACCAGCCCGGCTTGGGCGAATAGATGGGGTGCTCGGCCGTGGCGGTCGCCAGGACCGCGCCTTTTTCGTCGCAGATGAGCGTCTTGGTCCCGCTTGTGCCGATGTCGATGCCGAGAAGGTATGCCATGTCCGTTTCCTCCAGAAGTCCTGATTGCCTGACGCCGGTCGCGTGCGTTATTCCGGGCAGAGAGTATAGTGAAAAGGCCCTTGGCGTTACAGGAGAGCGAATGAGACTGGATGAACTTGCCCGAAGGATCGGCGCGGAACTGGTTGGCGATGGAACCATTGAGGTGCATAGCGCCAACACCCTGGAAGAAGCCGCCCCCGGCCAGGTGAGCTTCCTGCACAATCCCAAGTACGCCAGGCAGCTCGATACGACGCTGGCGTCGGCCGCCGTGGTGCCCATGGGCACCACCTGCAATCGCCTGCCGCTGCTCAAAGCCAGGAATCCGCACTACGCCTACACCCAGGCCGTTGCCCTGCTGCACGGCTTCCGAAAGCACCCGCACGCGGGCGTTCATCCGCAGGCGCATGTCGATCCGACCGCGACCATTGGCGAAGGAACCGTCATCTACCCCGGCGTCTACGTCGGACCCAACGCGCGGATCGGCCGCGACTGCATCCTCTACGCCAATGTCGTGATCTACGATGGATGCGTGCTGGGCGACCGCGTTACGATCCACGCGGGCACCATCATCGGCGAGGATGGCTTTGGCTACGCGACGGACCAGGGCGAGCACCACAAAATCCCCCACACGGGCAACGTCGTGATCGAGGATGACGTCGAGATCGGCGCCAACTGCACGATCGATCGCGCCACATTCGGCAGCACCGTCATCGGCAAGGGCACCAAGACCAGCAACCTGATCGCCATCGCCCACAACTGCCAGATTGGTCCCCACGGACTGGTCGTCGCCCTGACGGGCATCGCCGGCAGCGTGACCATCGGCCATCACGCGGTGATCGCGGGGCAAGTGGGCATCGCCGGACACCTGAAGATCGGCGACAACGTCACCATCGCCGCCCAGTCAGGGGTCATGAACGACATCCCGGACCAGACAACGGTCATGGGCGGCCCGGCCATGCCGGCCAGCCAGGCCCGCCGCGTTTACACCCTCTTCATGCAGCTTCCGGACCTGTTGGACCGCATCAAACAGCTTGAGCAACAGGTGGCCGAACTGTCGCACGAGAACGAGAAGGATACTCAGCAGTAGATATCGACCGCTCCATGTCCTCGCCGACAACACTCAACCTGTTTTGCGATAACGGTTTAAGCCCCAGACGTGGCCTCTGAAACTGCCCGGCGACGAAGCGCCTTCCCCACCCCTTCAATCTGCTCAATCGCCTCGCTTTCTCGCCCCATTTTCGCTACAATCCTTGGTTCCGCTGCCACACGCGCAAGAGCATGGGGATCAGCGGGATTTTGAGCGTTTTTGGCTCCTGCGCGGATGCTCACCTGGCCCGTCCGGGCATGGTGCCGACAGAAGGACAGTTCAATGCCTGAGACCACCCCTCCGGTCGATCGGATCGAAGACCTCCGTATCGAACGCGAGCTGCAAGACAGTTATCTGACCTACGCAATGAGCACCATCATGGACCGGGCCCTGCCCGACGTCCGCGATGGTCTTAAACCCTCCCAGCGCCGAATCATGGTCGCCATGAACGACCTCGGCCTCGGGCCCCGCTCCAAGCACCGCAAATGCGCCAAGATCGCCGGCGACACCTCAGGCAATTACCACCCGCACGGCGAAGCCGTCGTCTACCCCACCCTCGTTCGCATGGGCCAGGACTGGAACATGCGATACACCCTGATCGACGCCCAGGGCAACTTCGGCTCCAATGACGGCGACCCCCCCGCCGCCATGCGTTACACCGAAGCCCGCATGACCGCCGCGGCCATGGAACTTCTCGAGGACCTCAACCTCGACACCGTCAACTTTCAGCCCAACTACGACGAAACCCGCGAAGAACCAACCGTCCTGCCCTCCAAGTTCCCCAACCTCCTCGTCAACGGCTCCACCGGCATCGCCGTCGGCATGGCCTGCAACCTCCTGCCCCACAATCTCGGCGAAATCTGCGACGCCATCGTTTACGTCATTGATAAGCCCGAGTGTTCTCTTCAGGATCTGCTCGCCATCGTCCCCGGTCCCGATTTCCCCACCGGCGGCGTCATCTGCGGCCGGGACGGCATCATCGAAGGTTACAAAAACGGCCGCGGCCGCCTGACCCTCCGCGCCAAGATCAAGACCGAGCAGCTCAAGAACGGCCGCGAAATCGTCGTCATCGAGGAAATGCCCTACGGCGTCATCCGCAAGACCATCGTCGAGGCCGTCGCCGAGGCCGTCAAGAAAGACCTCATCACCGACATCTCCGACGTCAACGACCACTCCGGCCGCCAGCACAAGTGCCGAATCGTCGTCGACCTCAAACGCGACGCCGACCCCAACATCGTCATCAACCAGCTCTACCAGTACACCCCCTGCCAGATCACCGTCAGCATGATCAACATCGCGCTGGTCAACCGCCAGCCGCGAACCATGGGCCTCAAGGAGCTCATCCAGCACTTCATCGCCCATCGCAAGGATGTCATCATCCGCCGCACGCGCTTCCTGCTCCGAAAGGCCCAGCAGCGCGGGCACATCCTCGAAGGCCTCATCTTCGCCGTCTGCGACATCGACGAGATCGTCCGCCTCATCCGCTCCAGCAAGACCCGCGACGAGGCCATCGCCAAGCTGCGCGAACGCGCCTTCCGCATCGCCCCCGACCACCCCTACGCCCCGCGCATCCCCAAGACCCTGCTCGACCGCGCCATCGACCGCCCCGTCCTGCTCACCCAGGCACAGGCCGAGGCCATCGGCCGCCTCCAGCTCATCCAGCTCGTCGGCCTCGAAATCGAAAAGCTCGTCGATGAATACCGGCAGGTCGTCGAAGAGATCGAGGGCTACGAGGCCATCCTGCGCGATGAAAACCTCGTCTTCGACATCATCCGCGAAGACACCCTCGAGATAAAGGAAAAATACGCCGACGAGCGACGCACCGAGATCACCGGCGCGGTCACCGACATGAATCTGGAGGATCTCATCGCCCCGGAGGACGTCGTCGTCACCGTCTCCCACGCCGGCTACGTCAAACGCCTCGTCGTCGACACCTACCGAAGCCAGGGCCGCGGTGGCCGCGGCATCAAGGGCACCGAGAGCAAGGAAGGCGACTTCGTCGAGCAACTCTTCGTCGCCAACACCCACGATTACCTGCTGTTCTTCACCAACAAGGGCCGCGTCTACTGGGCCCGCGTTTACGACATCCCCGAAATGTCCCGAACCAGCGCCGGCCGATCCGTCGCCAACCTCCTGGATTTCCAGGAAGGCGAGAAAATCGCCAATGTCCTGGCCATCAAGGACTTCAATAAGGAAGAACAATTCCTGATGTTCGCCACCGCCAAGGGCACCGTCAAGAAAACCGCCCTGAGCGCCTACGCCAACATCAACCGCCGCGGCATCATCGCCATCGGCCTGGAAGAGGGCGACAGCCTCATCGGCGTCGACCTCACCGGCGGCCACGACCACATCATGCTCGGCACGAAGAGCGGCCTGGCCATCCGCTTTGAAGAGACCGACGTCCGCGCCATGGGCCGGCCCGCCGGCGGCGTCACCGGCGCCCGCTTCAAACGCGAAGGCGATGAGGTCGTCAGCATGATCGTCATCCCCAACGGCGAGAATGCCGGCCGAAAGCTCCTCACCGCATGCGTCCAGGGCTTCGGCAAGCGGACCCCCCTCGAAGAGTATCCCGTCAAGGGCCGCGGCACCCGCGGCGTCATCAACATCGACGCCAACGAACGCAACGGCGAGGTTGTCGCCATGAAACTGGTTGAGGACACCGACGAGATGATGCTCATCACCGAGAAGGGCATTCTCATCCGCACCCGCGTCAGCGAAATCCGCGAAACCGGCCGAAACGCCCAGGGCGTCAAGCTCATCCGACTCGACGAAGGCGACCGCCTCGTCGCCATGGCCAAAATCGACGCCGACGACTCCGCCGACGACTCGCCCGAAACGACATCCCCCGAAACGCCCGGCGACCTTGCGGGCGATGGGCGGTAACCGCCGCCGGCTCAGTTCGCCGGCGGGGTCTGGGCCGCGGCCTTCTCCAGAGCCGCCTTCTCGCGGGCTTCCTTTTCGGCCTTGTAGGCGGTGCGAAAACGATCCACCCTCGCTTTGACATCCGGCGGGAATGACTCAATCCGCAGGTCGGTGCTCGTCTCGTCTCGCTTCACATCGTCAGCCGGCGAACTCGGGGCCTTGATGCGCCTTTCCTGAGCGTCGCTTCTCGCCTTCTTGTTCAAGAGGTCCGCAAGGAAAGCCGCTCGTCCCGACTCGGACACGATCGCCGCGTATTTCTCACTGCGTTTGATCATCTGCCCCAGCCATGCTTCCTCCTGCGCCGCCCTGAACTCCGCCTCGCTGATCCGCCCGCCCTCGAAGGCCTTGTCCAGTTCGCCGTTGTCTTCCCGCTCCTCCAGAACCTTCATGTACTGTTCCTGCTTTTCGTAGGATAGCTTGCGGTATTGGTCTCCAGAGACGAACTTGGCCAGATCGACGGTGCTGTCGTTCAGGCGGGGCAGGTTGATTTCCCGCATCGCCCATACCGCCAGCGCAACCACCGCCACGAGCACGCACGCGACGGCGGCGATTATTCCTGTTCTGCTGGTCAACCACGATTTGATCTGGGGCGGCGATGCCTGCGGTTGTGTTGATGCCATGGTGAATTCTCCAGGTGAGGTTCTATCGGTCCGGCGTTGTCTCTCTCACTGCACGGGCGGCGGGTCCTTGTCCTGACCATTGCCCGAGAACAGCCGGTTGGTGGCCCGGGGATCGTCAGCCAGGATAGCCCCATCCTGCGACTGCACATAGCCAAGCTGCTCGATGGTCATCCGCTCGACGTGGCCATCGCAGAAAGCCACGTTCACCATCTTGTTGTGCCGGGCATCCGGGCCGGAGCGGTTCGCCGGCTGTTTCGCTTCCGTGTCGGCGTAGTCGGATGTCGGCGTGAGACGGGGCGGATCAACCGCCCATCCCTTGTTGCCCACGGCGAAGAGGTCCTTGGTGCCGTCAGCGTAATAACCATTGCGACGCGATGTTGGCTTGCCGGCGGCGGTGCCGAGGCAGTCCATCGCCATAACGGTCTGCGAGGCACTGATCGAACTGGCGCGCACGGGGTAGTTGATCCACCGCCCATTCGGCTTGGGTCTGGCATTGCCGAGGAACTGGTAGTTGTATCCGTAGGGGTAATTGCGGCTGTTGTTCCACTCGGGCACGGCTGGGCAGAGGAAGAGGCTGCTGCGGATCGTCCAACTGTCATCCTCGTGGGGCTGGGGGTTTTCGTCGGGGAACTTGTGGACCTGTGCGCCGAGTAGTTCGTACCAGCGAGGGCGATACTGGATATCGTTGCCGAGGCTGTAGTAGCTGTTCTCGCCGGCAATCTTGGGCAGCCTGGCCGGGCAGGAGATCTCCTTGTTGCTCTGCGCGTACAGGTGCCAACCCTGGGCCAGGGTGCGCAGATTGGTGGCGCACTGGGTGGCAATGGCATGCTGTCGGGCCTTGGACAGGACGGGCATGAGAATCCCGACCAGCAGCGCGATGATGCCGATGACCACGAGAAGCTCAATCAATGTAAAACCGCGTCGGTTCATGATCGACCTTCCTGGGCGGTTGCGCATACAACCCCACTCTGTTGGTGCCGGCCGAGCGAGGCGGGTTTCAAAATTCTTCAGGCAGAGCCCGGCTGCATACCCCAGGCCGGCGGAATGGGATCGCGCATAACCCGCTCAACCGCCGAGACGACCAGCACGCCGAGGATGATCCACGTGCCGATCACCACGAGCGACAATTCGTCGCTGTTGGGCGAGGCCTCGACCAGCCCGGTCTGCATGTCGGGCGTGCTGGCGGCCGCCGCCGTAACATCTGATGTCATCCTGACGAGGGGGATCGACAACACCGTGACGAAGATGACGATGGCGGCGGCGTTCAACACCCACAGTCGCCAGTAGAGGGTGGAGAGCCTGCGATGGCCGACCGAGACGGCCTCCGCCCGGCATCCGGCGATGTCCATGGCGAGGCGGGCGAGATTCGCCGGCGCGGGCGGCAGCGGGCGGTTTCGCAGGGCGTCGGTCAGGATGTTGTCGAGTTGATCGCTGTTCATGATTCTCGCTCCAGCAATTCGCGGAGGCGCTGGCGGGCCCGGAAGAGCAGCGTCTTGACGGTGCCGACCGGACACGGCAGCGCCTGGGCGATCTGGTCCAGCGGCCATCCCTGGCGGTAATGGAGTTCGATCACGGCCGCCTGTTTCGCATCGAGCCTTGCAACGGCCGCCCAGACTCGCTGGTTCATCTCGTTTTCTTCCAGCCGAAGGCCGGGCGGCGGCTCGGACCGCTGGCTAAGGCCTTCCGGCGGCAAAGGCGCCGGGTTTCGCCTGGCGCGTTGGCGGAAGCGGGTCAGAATGCGCAGGGCGATGCGGTAGACCCAGGTGCGCAGGGCGGAGCGGCCTTCGAACCGCGGGAGCGCCTGGTAGATGCCGGCAAAGACCTCGGCGGCGGCATCATCCAGGTCGGGGCCGGACAAGCCCAGACTCTGCCCCAGCGCCAGCACAAGGGACTGATGCTCGTTCACCAGCCAGGTGAACGCGGCCTCATCGCGCTGGCGCAGTCGATCCAGGGGCGGTGGTTCACGTTCGGTTTCTCGCACATCCTGCCTGCCGGCATTAGTGTCCGCGCGAGGGCATCGGGTTTCAAGATCCGGCTTGATTTCTGAAACCGCGCCGGATAGGACGGCACCAATATGGGGACGATAAGGAATCAGGCAATGGTTGTCATACTGGCCGATGGTATCTGGGATGAGTTCGCCGTGGGGTTTGGAGTTACGGCGGCGGTGCTGGCCGTGGGCGGCCTGATCCTGCTGCGATTTCAGCGGAACCGGCACCAGTACGCGCTGATGCACGCGGCTCTGGAGAAGGGCGTGAGCTTCATGAGCCAGCAACCAGCGTGGCTGGTGTCGTTGCGGCAGGGGTTGTTGACGTTGACGCTTGGGCTGGCGCTGTGCGGGGTGGGCGCGGTGGCGTGGGCGATGGCGAATCCAGTGGATCTGCCGAACCTGTCGACGACGCGGCCGTCGGCGGATTATCTGATCGCGCCCAAGCCACGCGACGAGGAGGGAAAGCTGAAACCCGAAGGCCGGCTCTATGCGATCGTCAAGAGCGAGTGGGAGCGTGCCCAGACCCAGCGTACGGTGGGGATGGCGCTGGTAGGGAGCGGCGTGGTGCTGGTTCTGCTGGGGGCGGTGCGGATGGCCTTCGCACGCGCCGAAAAGGCGGTTATCGAGCAATCGGAACTTCCAGGGATCTGAATCGACATCGAAATGAACCGAACAAGATTGATCATCGCGATTTCCCTGCCGGCGTTGGCCCTGGTCGGGGTGTTGGTTTACGGATGCGGTTCGTGGGGAGAGCGGCAGGGCCAGGCAAACCGAATCACCCAGATCGGGCGGTTCGACCACAAAGCCATCCGCGAGAGTTCGGGCATCATCGCCAGCCGCAAGCGGCCGGGGGTATTCTGGACACACAACGACCAGGGCAACAAGGCGGCCATCTACGCCATTACGCGGGATGGCGAGTTGTTGGCGACGTTTACGTTTGAGGTTCGCAACGACGACTGGGAAGACATCGCCGTGGATGACGCGGGGCATCTGTACATCGCGGCAACGGGCAACAATGACGGTCTGAGAAAGCAGGTGAACGTATTGCGCGTGGATGAGCCGGAGGTCAAATCGGGCAAGGGAAAGCTGGATGTGCAGCGCACGTGGAAGTTGACCTATCCCGAGAAGCCGTTTGACGCGGAGGCGCTGTTTATCCACAAGGGGCACGGTTACCTGATCTCGAAACACGAGAACGGGAAAGCGGCACAAATCTACCGTTTTCCGCTGGATGAGGAGCGGGATGAGCATGTGCTGGAGCAGGTATGCATGCTGCCAGTGCATGCGCCGGTGACGGCGGCGGACATTTCGGCGGACGGGTCGCGTCTGGCGGTGTTGAGCGAGGCGGCGTTGCTGGTGTTTCCGATCGACGGGGATGTCGCCAGCGCGGCCGAGCGAAAGCCGGCGGCATACCGCGGGGTTCCGAAGCAGGCGGAGGGATGCTGTTTCATGGCGGAGGGCATTCTGATCACGGCGGAGAGTCGGCAGTTGTACCTGCTGGCCGGGGGAGAATGAGGGTGAAGTGGTGGCCGGGCAGCAAGGCGAGGGTCCGATACTGGGCTGTTTTTGTACGGGCTGCGAACTCGCATGGGCTGCGTGAAGGGCGCGGAAACGGGCGATAGGCGCCTGGTATTGCTGGGGATAGGCCGGTGCGGATGAGCAGGCGGCCGGGGGGCAGATGCGTGTTACGTGTTGGGGGGAGCGTGCCGGGCTTTGCGCGATGGCGGCAGCGTGGATGGGGCGGAGCATGGGAGCCCTCCTTTTAAGAACAGCTTGTACGGCAACTCTGCCCACCGCCTTATCGCACCGACGGGGTGCGGTATGGCGGATGGACTGACGCGAGCATTGTATAGCATGTTAGTAAAATGTTCAAGTGCCCCTCGCCGTTTTTTTTCTGCGTGCTCAACTCAACAGGAGTAGGGACAAGTTGCGGCATGAGGGGGACACTGGGCGGCAACTTCTTTTCGGGGGATTCGATACCCGGAAGAGGGAGGACATGGAGTATCCTTACCAGTAGATTGCGGCACAGGTGTGGGCCCTGTGTCGCGGGCTGAAATACCCTGTTTGTCAGGAGATTCGCCATGAAGGAGATTCTCTGTGGAATTGTCGTGGTATGTGGGCTGCTGGGCATGTGGGCAGCCGGGATCGCCAGGGCGAACAACGGCGTTGGTGATGAGACGATGATGGCATCGCCGAGCGTGATCGTGCTCGACAAGGTCAGCACGGTCACGGTGCACACGAGCATTCCCTTGAGCACTGTGGCTCCCGGGTCGGTCTCCTTAGACGGGGCAGCGCCGACACTGGTGAAGGCCGACAGCCTGGGGCACCTGGTGGCCAAGTTTGCCGTGGACGACCTGGATTTGTCGCCGGGCAAGGCGACATTGACGCTGGCCGGGCTTTACATCGACGGCAGCGAGTTCAGCGCGACGGACGAGGTCATGGTGAAGTAGTGGTGATGGTCGGCCGGCAGCCGATATCACGTGAGGGAAAAGAAGAACCGCAAGCGATAGTGGCATCGCTTGCGGTTTGGGTTAGTGATCGAGTTTTCGGCCGAATTAGAAAGTGAACATCAGGCCAACGTAGTACTCAACGCCGTCGAAACCGGGGTTGTTGTCGCGGCCTTCGATGCTGGCATTGGAGATGTGCAGGTAGCGGGCGCCGCCGATCAGGTGCATGCTGTCGGAGAGCTTCCAGGTAGCGCCGAGGCCGGCCTGCGGGGTGAAGTTGAACTGGGTGCCGCCAGCGGGGAAATCGCTGTCGAACCAGGCGATGCCAGCGCCGCCATCGGCGAAGATGGAGAAGCTTTCGAAGTTGAGGAAGTGCCAGCGGGCCAGCAGGTTGAAGCCAGCGCCAAAGACTTCATCCTCGGGGAACTGGTTGGGGTCGAGGTAGTAGCCGGCGAGTTCAGCGACGATCGCCACATTATCCCAGACATACTTGGCGTAGCCGACTCTCAGCAGGCCGCCATCGACATCATCTTCGCCGAACTCATAGGCGCTGTAGTAAGAGCCTGTGACCTGCCAGTAGGACGAGCCTTCGGCGAAGGGCTCGCGCTGGGCTTCGCGCACCGGCGGGGCCGGATTCTGCGGCTGAAGCGACAGGTAATTCGGGGAATCATCGGCCCGGGCAATCGCGGCGGAGCCCAGAACAAGGCCTGCAAACAGAGCCATACGGAGCGCTTTCATGTATCCTCCTTCTCGGATGTAAAGGTTCCGTTAACGAATGAGTTAATGTAGCGAGCGGATGAGTGATCGTCCAGAGCGGTAAGGGCCTGCGACAGCGGGTCAGGGACGATAGGGCGCGATCTCGACCTCGGTTACACATCGCAAATCAATGATTCAGCTCGACTTACACAATAAATCTATTCCAGATCTAGGGTAGCTTGGACCGCAAGCAGTTGATTGTCGCGGACGGCGAAGAAGCGGAGGGTTGCGGGGCCATCCCAGTGCAGGGGGTGCGATCCGAGGATGGCGCGATAGTCGATGGGCGGCAATTCATTGACAACCAGCGAGGCGGTGGTCTTTTCCTGGGTGGCGGGCATCCGGGCAGGACGGCCCTGCATATCAGTGGCAGGCTGCGTTGTCTCGGCGATATAGGCGTAATGGCGGGAATCGGGGCTGAATGTGAGGCTAAAGGGGGCGATCAAAGGGTGCGGTCTTGAGGCGACGCCATCGACGACAGCAGACATGCCGCGTGGGCCGGTGGCAAGATAGGCAATTCGGCGGGAATCGGGGCTGAAGCGGAGCGAGGAGAGGTCATCCCAGAGTTGGCCGGGCTTGCCATCGACAACGATGCGCGTGCCTTCGAGGCCGTCACGGGCGATCCAGGCCAGGCGGCGACTGTCGGGGCTGTAGATCGGGTTGGGGGCAATCCAGTCGGCGGAGGCTTTTTCTTGGCCATCAACCAGGAGCACATATCTTGCGCCGCGTTTGGCGACGACTACAACATGTTGGCTATCCGGGCTGAAGATGGGTCCGGGCATGTCGGTGTGGTCGAAGGGCTCTGTGGCGGCGGAATCGATGATGAAACGCCACTTGCCGGCACGTTGGCCGACGTAACCGATGCGCTTGCCGTCGGGGCTGAAATGCGGGGCTTTGAGTTGATCGAAGGCTGGTCCTTCCTGCCCGTCGATGACCATGCGCCAGGTCCGGTTCTTGCCAGCGCGATACGCCAGCCGCCGCCCATCGCTATCCAGGCGAACGTCAAACACCCAGTCGTAGACCGGGTGCTTCTGGTTGCCGAAAACCAGGCGATCGCCATCGACCTCGGTGATGATCAGGAAGGCCCGCCCATCATCCCCCACGGCCTCGACGCGCACGTCGGCGTATGGGCCGGATTCAACCTCGTCGACGACGGCAACGCGCTTGCCGTCGGGCAGCCGCGCTGTGTACGCCAGATGCCCGCCTTGCGGGCTGAAGGCCCATTCGCGGACATCGGCATAGACGCGGCCGGGCACGGCGTCCAGGACCAGAAAGGCGCCCTTGCGATCACGGACTTTGTAGATGGCGTGCGCGCCGTCGGGACTGAGATGCACCGTGCTGTCGGCGATCCATTCGACCGGGTCATGCGGCTTGCCATCGACGACGGCAAAGACGCTGCGGCGGTTTCGGTCGACGTAGGCCCAGCGTGATCCATCGGAGGAGATGGATATCTGGTGGGGCGTGACGTGTTCGGGCAGGCGGCCAAGGGGAGTTTCCCGGGTCGTGGGAGCAGACGGGGAGCGATCGGCCGCCCAGGCGGGGAAAGCGAGGGCGAGAGACGCGAGCGCGATGCAGCCAAACAGACGGTGTATCCCTGCCATGCGAGCGTGCCGCGGGTGATCCATCACGCGTATTCCCTGTTTATTTCGACGGTCTGGAGTATATCATCCATCATCTATGCCCAAGATCACGGTAGACGGCAGGACGATCGAGTGCAAGGACCGGCAGATGGTGCTGCAGGCATGTCTGGACGCGGGGATTCAGATACCGCATTACTGCTATCATCCGGGACTGTCGATTCCGGCGAGTTGCCGGATCTGCCTGGTGGAGGTGGAGGGGGTGCCGAAGCTGGTGCCGGCGTGCCAGACGCCGGTGCGCGACGGGATGGTGGTTCACGCGACGAGCCCGAAGGCGATCGCGAACCAGAAGGCGGTGATGGAGTTCCTGCTGGTCAACCACCCTCTGGATTGCCCGGTGTGCGACCAGGCGGGCGAATGCCTGCTGCAGGATTATTCGTATCAGTACGGCCGGTCGCAGTCGCGGTTCGAGGAAGACAAGCACAAGAAGCCCAAGAAGGACATCGGGAAACACGTGCTGCTGTACAACGACCGGTGCATCATGTGCAGCCGGTGCGTGCGGTTTGCGCGCGAGGTAAGCGGGACGTGCGAGCTGTATGTGGATGGCCGGGGGCACAAGGAAGAGATCGAGATTTTTCCAGGCAGGCCGCTGGACAATCCCCTGTCGGGCAACGTGGTGGACCTTTGCCCGGTGGGCGCGCTGCTCGACAAGGATTTCCTGTTCAAGCAGCGGGTGTGGCTGCTGAAGCGGACGCCGTCGATCAGCCCGGTGGATTCGGGCGGTGAGAACATTTATCTCGAGCAGAACGAGGGGATCATCTATCGCATCAAGCCGCGGTACAACGCGGATGTGAACCGGTGGTGGATCAGCGATGCCACGCGGCTGAGCTACAAGGCGGTGCATGATGCCAACCGGCTGCGGCAGCCGCGGCGGTCGCAATACAACACGCAGGTGGACACGACGTGGGATCGAGCGATGGAATCGGCCGGGGCGGCGCTGCGGCAGGCGGCGGAGGGCGGGCCGGGGAGCCTGTATGCGGTGCTGTCGCCGATGATGGCATGCGAGGAGGCGTGGCTGCTGGGGCGACTGATCCGGAGCATTGACCCTAAAGCGGTGCTGGCGAGCGGGCCGGTCCCGACGACCGAGGCGGACCAGGTGTTCAAGCACTATCTGACCGGCCAGCAGACGTTTGTCGTCAAGGGGGAGAAAGCGCCGAACGCGGCGGGGATCAGGCGGGTGATCGGCATGCTGGGCGGGCCGGCGGCGACCTGGGATGAGTTCGTGGCGGCGGCGACGCCGGAGTTGAAGAAGCTCAAGGGCGGGTGGATCGTGGGCGGATACCTGTCGGCATGGCTGCCGCAGGCGCAGCCGGCGGCATTTAAGAAAGGCCCGCGGGTGGTGCAGGACATTCTGCCCAGCGCGCTGGCGGACGCGGCGGAGGTGGTTCTGCCGGGGGCGGCGTGGGCGGAGAAGGAAGGGTGCTGGGAGAATTACCAGGGGAGAATCCAGCCTTTCGGGGCGGCGGCGCCGCCGCCGGAAGGGGCAAAGCGCGAGGGCGATGTGTATTTGGCGTTGCTGAATCAGCCCGGCCCATACAGCGCTGAGGCGGTGCGGGCGGAGATGGGCGGGCCGTTCGCGGGGATCAAGCTGGCGACGGAGGAGACGGCGTCGCCGGCGTTTGAGTTTGTGGAGTTGTAACGGCTATTGGCAGGAAGCCGGCCACCCCCCCGCGAAAGAGTCGTGTGGGGCCCGTTCAATCGAGTCGATCGGCGGCTTTTCCTTGTCACCGGCGTGGGCGGCGGCTACACTTCGCGGCGTTCTTCTCCTGCCGCCGGCAGGGCTTGTGGTTTGCCGGAGTGCGCGCCATGGAAGAGCCGCAGGGCCAATCGGAGCAACTGTCGCGCGTGATCGCGTTCGACACGACGGACCGGGCCATCTGGCCTGCGCAGGAACTGCGGACGGCGCTGCGTCGGCAAATGGGGGCAAGGCTGACGCACGTCTTTCCGGGCCCGAACAGGGGCGAAATCGCATCGGTTCTGGCGTCATTGGCCACCCCGCCGATTCAGACCTTTGCGGACCTGCTGTCGCACCCCCGTCCGCCGATGGACCTGCTGTGGATGGTGAAAGACCTGTCAAAGAGAGCCCGGGACAGCGAGTCGATCGACCCGCCGCCGGACGTCGCCCTGTTGCTTTATTACGCGAGCATCATTCTGGCCATGCTGCGGCACGCGGAGCGCATCAGCACCCTGTCTGACGAAGAACTGCGGCACGGTTTCAACTGGGCGGTTCGCCAGCCGTGGATTGACGCCGAGTTGCGCGACCTGTTTCTCGACGGCCTGCGTTTTCTGCGCTCCGCCCGGCATCGGTGGCGGCGCTGAATGAGGTAATTGGCACAACGGCAACGGGTCATGTCCCATATCGGCATTGAAATCGGCGGCACGAAATTGCAGGTGGTGGCCGGTCGCGCCGGCCGAATTGAGCGCCGCTGGCGTGCGAACGTCAGGCGAGATCTGGGCGCATCCGGCATCCGGTCACAACTTGAGGCGGGCTTGAGGGAGATTCTAGCCGTGGCCGACGCGCAGGCGATAGGCGTGGGATTCGGCGGACCGATTGACGCCGCCACAGGTCGCATTGCCTGTTCGCACCAGATCGAGGGGTGGGCGGACTTTTCGCTGGCAGACTGGCTCCTACACGTGACGGGGCTGCCGGCGCGGGCCGACAATGACGCGAACGTCGCCGCCCTGGGGGAGGCCACCAGCGGCGCGGGCGCGGGGTGCAACCCGGTTTTCTATGTGACGATGGGATCGGGGGTGGGCGGCGGGCTGGTGGTGGATGGACGTATTTATCACGGGATGCCGCCGGGCGAGGCGGAATTCGGCCAACTGAGGATGGACCGTGCCGGGGCGAGTGTCGAGGACCGGTGCTCGGGCTGGGCGGTGGATGCGCGGATCCGCCAGCTCATCACCGAGAAGCCGGGGTGCATACTGGCGCAACTGGTCGGCGGCGAGCGCGGCGGCGAAGCCCGACACCTCGCCAGCGCACTGCGCCAGGGCGATCCGGTCGCTCAACAGCTCATGAGCAACCTGGGCGAAGACCTGGCTTTCGCGCTATCGCACGTGGTTCATCTGTTCCATCCACAGTCGCTGATCCTGGGCGGCGGGCTGGCGCTGGTGGGCGAGCCGCTTCGGCAGGCCGTCGCCGGGCGGCTGGCCGATTTCGTGATGCACGCGTTTCACCCGGTGCCGGAGGTTCGCCTGGCCCGCCTGGCAGAAGACGCCGTGCCGCTCGGTGCGCTTCGCCTGGCCGCGTCGGGCATCGATGGCGGCCCATGACCCGACCTGGCCGGCGATCCCTGACAACGTCCCGCAAACACACTACACTGCATGCCCGGTGTCCCAAGCCGACCTCGAACAACTTCTCAAGGACTTGCCCCAAGTGGGCCACCTGGTCGCTGCACGGCCTGATCAGCAGATATGGCGGTTCGATTACAGCGGGCGGCCGTATGAGTTGCTGTTTTATGCTACCTCGTCCGGCTGGCTTGGCAAACGACTTCGCCGCAATCCTGCTCTGAACGAGTTCCACCGCCTGCAATGGCTTCAGAAGGCGGGCGTTCCCGCCCCAAGGGCGGTTGCGGTTCTCATGGGGTTCAATCTCGCCGGCCACAAGGGCGACGCGCTTATTCGCGATGCGATTGAGCCGTCAGCGCGGCTTGGCGATTACCTTGTGGAATACGACCTGGTTGGCGAAGCCGCCCCCGCCTACCGAGAACTGGTGGGGCAACTGCTGGATCTGCTGGAGAGTCTCGGCAAAGGGGGCCTGGGCCATCCAGCGCTCGGCCCGGACAGTTTTCTGATCCGTAACGAGCGTCTGCACCTGGCGAACGGCGAGGGCATCGTCAAAGAAGGCCTGAAGACGGCGGACATCGTCCAGCTCGCGCACCGTTTCCGCCCGTTTGCGGGGATGACGGATATGCTCCGGGGATGGAAGCAGTTCGTGGGCGGGCGGCCTCCGCTTCATTTGATCCATCGCGAGCAGGCGATGTATGGAGGGGATGCGTCCCGCATCGTGGGCGATGAGGCGAGCGTGGGCCGGATCAAGATCGGGGCCTGGAGCGGGCAATTCTTCCGGCGTGCTTCTCTGCCACGGCGATGGAGCGCCGTCAGCCGGATGCAGTTCACCCAGGCCGACTGGCAGGAAGCATGGCCACTCCTGCTGGACATGATGGCCAGCGACCAGTTCGAGACGCTGAAGCATTCCCGGTCGGGCGATGTGCTGGCAGGCGACCTGGTCATCGGAGGCAAACCGATTCCGATCGTGATCAAGCGCCCGCGTCGAAAGTTCTGGTACCGTTACATCAACGAGATCGGCCGCGGCATGCGAGCGCGGCGTGCCTGGAACAAGGCATGGCAGCTCGTCGTACGGGATGTGCCGACGGCATGGCCGCTGCTGATCATGGAGAAGCGAGCGTGGGGTTATCCCACGGACGCGCTGCTCGTGCTGGAGCGCATTCCCAGCGCCGACCTGGAATCGGTCGACTTCCGCCTGATCGAGTCTGACGGGCGTCGGACGTTGTTCCATCGCATCGGCCGAATGCTCAGGAGGCTGGAGGAAACCCGCCTGTTCCTGTACGACGCCAAGTGCAGCAACTGGATGGTATGGGATGACCCGAGGCGCGGCCCCACGCCCTACGTCATCGATTTGGATGGAATCCGTCGTTTTCGCACGCCACGCGGGGGGATTCACCGCCTGCTGCGAAGCCTCAAGGATCGTGCCGACTTCGGGCCTGACGAGGCGAGAGCGCTCTGCCTGGGCTATAAGCCATGGGCCACAGCGACCCAGATCGAGGAATTGCTGTTTCCGCACGGGATCGACCCGACATTCACCTCGCGCCACTCGGAGGCCAAGCCATGAGCATGGCTGGCGACCCGACCCGCATCCTGATCATCAAGCCGAGCAGCCTGGGCGATGTCACCCACACGCTGCCAGTGTTGGGCCTGTTGCGCCGGCGATACCCGTCAGCCCACATCGCATGGATGGTAGCGCCAGCGTGCGCGGGATTAATTGAATCACACCCGGCTCTCAATGAGATCATCCTGTTCGACCGCCATCGTTTCGGCGCCGCATGGCGGAATCCCGCGGCGGCAATCGATCTGCTGCGTCTCCACCGCGACCTGCTTGAACACAGGTTTGATATGGTGATCGATCTGCAGGGCCTGTTCCGAAGCGGGTGGCTGTGCCGGCAGACACGTGCGCCGATCCGGATCGGCTTCGCCAGCGCCCGTGAGGGCGCGTGGATGTTCTACACCCATCAAGTTCCCATCGGGACCATGGACCAGCATGCGGTCGACCGATATCTGCAACTGGCGCGCACGGCAGCCTGCGATACGACCCCGATCGAGTTCGAATTTGCCGTTTCGGAAGGCGACCGAAGGCACGTGGATACCCTAGTTGCGCCGGGCACGCGTTATGCGGTGCTGATGCCAGGCGCGAACTGGTTGACCAAGCGATGGCCGGCCGAGCGGTTCGGGGCACTGGTCGAGCCGTTGCGGGAACGGTTCGGCCTGGCCAGCGTTGTGGCCGGGGGCAAAGACGCCGCGGAACTGGCCAGCGCCATTCCCGGGGCGGTCAACCTCTCGTGCCGGACCAATCTGAAGCAACTCGTTGCGCTGCTGGAGCGGGCAGAGCTGGTGATTGCGAACGATTCGGGGCCGATGCACATCGCCGCCGCGCTGGGCCGGCCACTGGTGGCGATCTTCGGCCCGACAAATCCGATCCGCACCGGGCCCTACCAGCGGATGGACAGCGTGGTGCGGGCGAATCTTGATTGCATGCCCTGTTACAAGCGCAAGTGCAAGCAATCAAGCTGTTTGCGCCAGCTTGGGATCGAGCCGGTTCTTGCCACCGCCACCGATCAGATCGCAAAATACGCGAATCGCCTGTAAGAGCGCTGCGTGGTTTCGCGACCGGTGTTTGCAGCGGAACCAGTTAAGCCACACGCTGGCCAGTCACGCAACAGGGGCATAGCGTAATCCGGGCGAGAGCGGCTTTGCACCTATCGAAGCAACGGGACTGAACGGGCGGCGGCGGAATCACCGACGCTGAGAAGCTGCGCATCGAGCGATTGAGTCATACCAGCATCGAGCGTCAGGCGCATCGTCTTCCCGGCGTAAACCACATCGATGGCCGCGCGGGGGCCGGTGTTTCGAATAGCAGCGCCAACGAGCTTCCCATCGCGCCAGCGAATCTCCACCTCGAACCCCCCGCGGGCTCGCAGCCCGGTGATCTTGCCGGCCGACCATTGCGGCGGCAAGGCGGGAAGCAACTCGATGGATGCGGGCTTACCGGCACGGGGAGCAGTCGATTGCAGGAACATCTCGGCGATGCCGGCGGCGCCGCCGAAGTTGCCATCGATCTGGAACGGTGGATGGGCGTCGAAGAGGTTGTTATAGACGCCGGAGCGATCGCGGGAATTGGGTTGAGGCTTGGCGGGGGCCAGGAGAAGCTGAACGATCTTGTACGCGTGCGGGCCATCGTGCAGGCGAGCCCATAGGTTCAGCCGCCAGCCCAGTCCCCAGCCGGTGGCATTATCGCCGCGAACTTCGAGGGACTTCTTCACGGCGGCGGCCAGGTCCTTGTCGGCAAAGGCGATGTCCTTGCCGGGATAGAAGCCGTAGAGATGCGAGACATGGCGATGACGAGGATCGGGAGCCTGCATGTCCCAGTCTTCCAGCCATTCCTGAAGCTGCCCGGCCGAGCCGATCTGATTGGGCGCCAGGCGCTGTCGCGCGGCGGCGAGCTGCTTGCGGAGATCCTCGTCGACGCCGAGCGTCTCGGCGGCTTCGATGCAGTGGGCGAACAGATCGCGGAGGATCTGCATGTCCATGGTCGGGCCGGCGCAATTGGCTCCATTGCGGTGGTGGCCGTTTTCCGGCGAGAGGCTGGGATTGGTGACCAGCCATTTGTGCGTGGGCTCTTCGACCAGAGTGTCGAGGAAGAACTCCGCAGCGCCTTTCATGGGCCTGTAAAGCCGCTGCAGGAACGCGCGGTCGCGCGTGAATTCATAGTGGTCATAGAGCGTGTTGCACAGCCATGCCCCGCCCGTGGGCCACATGCCGAATTGCGGGCCGTCGATGGGCGCTGTGGCGCGCCACAGGTCGGTGTTGTGATGGGCGACCCAGCCGCGGGCGTTGTACATCGTTTTGGCAGTCCTGGCCCCGGTGACCTGAAGGTCTTCAACCATCACCATCAGCGGCTCGATGCATTCGCCCAGGTTGGTGTTATCGACGGGCCAGTAGTTCATCTCGGTGTTGATGTTGATGGTGTACTTGCTGCCCCAGGGAGGCGAGGTTGAATCGTTCCACAGACCCTGAAGATTCGCCGGCTGCCCGCCGGGACGGGAGCAGGCGATCAGCAGGTAGCGGCCATACTGGAAATAGAGCGTGGCCAGGGACGGATCGTTGGTCGTGGCGAAGTTCCTGATGCGCTGATCGGTGGGGAGCCTGGCGTCATCGCCGGCGCCCAGATCGAGCGAGACGCGATCGAAGAGCTTCTGGTGGTCGGCCAGGTGGTCCTTTCGCAGGGCGTCGTAACCCTTGGCCGCCGCCTTGTCGATGATGGCGCCGGCCAACTGGTTGGGGTCGCCCGAGACATCCTGAAAGTTTTTGTAGCTCGTCGCGGAGGCGATCAGGATGGTGGCGCTGTCCGCGCCGGTGAGGGCGTACTCGGCGGGGCTTTGGGTGTAAGGGCCGACGCGCGTTGCCGGGCGCGCAACCGCCTCGAGCGTGCCGCCAGAATGGATGATCCTGGCGCGAGTCTGGAACTTCAGGGCGCCGGCGATGCCCTGCGACTCGCGGTTGGTGCCGCTGAGGATGAGCGTGTCGGTGGCGCCCGCGTTCGCGGCTTCGGAGAGATTCTGGCCCGTCCGCATCGAGAGCTTGAAGTTGATCTGGCCGGGTTTGCTGGCGGTCAGGCGCAGGACCAGGACATTGTCCGGGGCGCTGGCGAACAGCTCACGGGTGAAGGTCGTGCCCCCGGAGGCGAACTGGACACTGGCCGTGGCGGTGCGGAGGTTGAGCTCGCGCCGGTAGTTTTCGGCGTTGGCGACCGGCGGGAAAGCCAGCAGGAGATCGCCCACGGGCTGATAGGGAAGCTGTCCGAGCGGCCTGGCCATCATTCGCTGGGACATCAGGCGCTGGGCTTCGGCCCACTTGCCATCCCATATGAGTTGGCGCACCTGGGGCAGCGCCGCAAGGGCCTGGGGGTTGTCGGGCGTGTAAGGGCCGCCGGCCCAAAGTGTGTCTTCATTCAGGCACAGGACCTCGGCATCGATGCCGCCGAACACCATGGCGCCCTGCCTGCCATTGCCGACGGGCAGGGCGCTGGTCCAAGCGGTCGCGGGTTGACGATACCAGAGGCTCAGCGGCTCGGCCGGCGGCGGCGCTTCGCCACTGAGCTGGCCTGTGAACGCCGGAATCCTGCTTGGCGCGCTGGCGGCGAAGCCGACCTGGGCCGCCATTGCAGCCACAACCATGCACGCTACGAGCCGAGACACCCTCACCCAATGTGACATGGCACAGCACTCCTGCTTGACTTAGCGAACACACGGATAACTGACGGCCCGCAATATAACCTGCCGGTTCCGGTATTGCTTGTCTTTCGGCCTGGAAGATCAGCGGAAGACGTGTTGCATGAAATAGTACAGATTATTCCGCCAGTGCGTGGCGTCGTGGGCGTGGGAATCCACGTTCCAGACGTGCGGGATTTCCTTTTCCTTCATGTACGCATGCACGCCCTGGCTGGTGACGATCAGGCCATCCTTGTTGCCGCAGGAGAGCCAAAGCAATTTGAGCTTGGCCTTGGCGGCGGCGGGGTCGGGCACGAGGTCCGCGGGTCGCTTGGTGTTGGGGGCCGACGAGAAGCCGCCGACCCAGGCGAAAGTGTCAAGGTGCCCCAGCCCGAAGTTGAGGGACTGCCCGCCGCCCATAGACAGGCCGGCCAGCGCCCGGTGTTCTCGATCGGCCTGGACTGAATAGTGCGACTCCATGTAGGGGATCACATCCTTAAGCAGATCCTCCTCGAAGGCGGCGAACGCGGGGGCGGATCGCATGGTGTCGCCCGTGGCCCGGTCATTCTTCTGGGCCCGGCCGTTGGGCATGACGATGATCATGGGCACGGCCTTGCCGTCCGCCAGCAGATTGTCAAGCAGCAAGTTGGGCGAGGCAAAGCGCTGCCACTCGGTTTCATCGCCGCCGATGCCGTGAAGGAGATACAGCACCGGGTACTTTTTATCCTTGGAGTAGCCGGGCGGCGTATAAACCTGCATCTTGCGGGTAGTGCCTACGGACTTCGATTCGTAGCTGATCATCTCCAGTTGGCCGTGCGGGATGCCATCGCGTTTGGCGTTGATCCCGGCGGGCGGGTCGGGGAAGACTTGCTTGTCATCCGGGCCGAGCGTGGGAGACCGACCCATTCCACCCGGTCGCCCGGCGCCGCGGCGCGGCTGATCGCCCGAGGAGGGCGCGGGCGCGCTTGTTTCGGCGCCGGATGGCGGGAGAATTTCGACTGCGCAGATC